>CALFEP010000220.1 GCA_937950125.1 uncultured Bacteroidota bacterium | reverse complement strand
ACACCGAATGTTGAATGTTGAAGTTCAATACATTCATTATTCGATATTCATTATTAATCAAATTATTAACCAGCCAAACCGGCCCAAAGGGAAACGGCTGCCAATAACTCTCTGCGCTTTGCCCTCTGCGCTTTGCCCTCTGCGCTCTGCGCTCTGCCCTACCACTCCTGCATCTTCATCACCACTCCAACCTTTTTCTTCCCGTCAATTTTTACAAAAATGGGCTTTTTAAACCTGATATGCCTGACGAATTCGTCCTCGAAACACGCCTCGAATTTTGAAAGATATTCAAGGTCGTAAAAACCATCATTGATAAAAGGATTGATGGTAAAATATCCAACCCTGAACGAGGTAAGGTTCTGGAAAAAGTGGGTTCCCTGGCTGGGATCGATACGGTAATGCTCAAGCCCTGATTCAACGATGAGGCGGGCAGCCGAAATTTGCGGCCATTTTACCGGAATGCCCAGCCACGGGTCGCTCGAACCCCATCGCCCGGGGCCAACCAGAATATAATTTTTCCCTTCCTGCAAAAAGCGGTCATTCACGGCATTAACGCTGAGTGCGATGTCATGGGTACGCGACGCATCAAAGCTTTCGGGTTTTATATAAACAAAATCGTACATGTTTCTGATAATTCCGTTGCCCAGGGCATTTTTGGCAAAAAGGATGGTTTCGTTTTTGTCGATCACATTCAGGTCTTCGTCAATGGTTTCGTTTGATTCAACAATGGGTCTGATCTGAAGCAGGTTAAAAATAACCGGTTCCCCTTTTTTTACATTCAGGTCAACGGCAAATTCAATTTCGATTCCCTTGTTCATTTCCCGCTGCCCGATTTCCAAAACTTCTTTCAGGATATTTGCCAGCGGGAAAACCCCGTGTGTGAGAATATTGGAAAATGTAATCACCTTTTTTCCGCCAGGAACATTTGCCCCGTCGCGCATGATGTGGCTGTTGTAGTCGTAGGTTGAAGCCACCCACCTGAGCGAATTGTCCTGCTCAGCATCTTTAACACGGAGTTTTTTTATATTGATGGCGTCGTCGGTACAAACCTGAAAACTTTGGGCGTTCAGGTCGAGGGCGCAAAAGTGGGTTTGTGTTTCGCGAAGCGCCATTTCAGGATTCGTGAGTTGCAAAACTTTTCTCGGGTATTTTGGCGAAAAACGCAGTGTGTTACCTCCGTCAACAATATATTTTCCAAGCCCGAAAGCAACGTTGGCAATGCCATCTTCGGGCTGCTCAGGCTCGATGGGGTAGAAATTTACCGAGCGGGCTACGCCCGAAATTGTCGGGTAAAAACGGTCGCCAAAGCGGTGTCCGCATACTTCCTGAAGGACGATACCCATTTTTTCCTCGTCGATAACGTTTTGGGTTGCCATCATGTAGGCCTTGCTGTCCTTGTAGTATGCCGAGGCATAAACACTTTTTATGGCAAGACTCAGTTTTTGAATCATGAGCCTCTCGTCGTCTTTTATGTTGGGAATCATGTACGTTGAATATATTCCCGCAAACGGCTGGTAATGCGAATCTTCGAGCAGGCTGGATGACCGGATGGCAATGGGATTTTTTGTAATGGAAATAAACGTGTAAAGGTCTTCGTGAATCCTGAACGGAAGTCGTGAGGCAACAAATGCCTCAAGAATTTCCCGGTCGGTCTTGTTGGAAAGGGCGACTTCGTATAACCGGTTTTCTTCCATAAATTCGTCAAAAACATCAGTGCCCAAAACCACGGTACGAGGAATGGTGATGATGATTCCATCGTAATGGTCGATGAGGTGGTTGCGTTTGATCAGCGAATCTAAAAACGCCAGGCCACGGGCTTTCCCGCCAATCGACCCTTCGCCGATGCGGGTAAAGGTCAGGTATTCGTCAAACTGTTCGCGGTGAAATTCGGCAATAACACCACGTCCTTTATACATTCTGAATTTGGCGATGGCATCGTATAAATATCGCCTGATCTCGTCAAGGTCGTCGAAATCCTCCGGTTGAAATTGTTTGAAAAGGTCGGCCAACGGAAATAATGCTCTTGCCCGGAGCCATTTTGAAATATGATTGCGGCTGATGTGGTATAAAAATGAATCGTCGGGTACATCGAACAACAGTTCCTGAAGGCTTTTCAGATCAGTGGCCCGCATAATTTCTTCGCTTGTTTCAGGATTTACAAACTGGAAATCGCCAAAGGCAAAATAGTTGGTGATGAAATTCCGAAGTTGAAGCGACAAGGTTTTGGAATTTTTATTGATAAACCCAACTTTGATCGATTTTGCAACTTCCTGGGCATCCATTTCTGATGATTGCAGCAAAATGGGCATATATTTATCATCCTTTTTCACATAGCGGCAAAGTTGCAGACCTGCTTCCCTGTCCATCACGCCGTCGCGCGGATAGCTCATGTCGGTAATAATTCCGAGGAGGTTGTTTTTATATTTATGATAATAATTCATGGCCTCCTCAAAAGTAGTGGCCAGCAAAATTTTAGGCCTGCCCCGCATCCTCAACATCTTTTGGTGTTCGTTAAGGCCTTCGGTCATGAACGATTTCGACTGTTTGAAAATGATCTTATAAATATTGGGAAGATATGACGAGTAAAATCTTACCGAATCTTCAACCAGCAAAATTACCTGCACGCCCACCTGCATCACATCAAATTCGGCATTCATGCGGTCTTCGATCAGTTTGATGATAGCCAGCAGAATGTCGGCATTGCCAAGCCAGCTGAAAACATAATCGATGCCTTTGATTTTTCCTGCATCGAGTTTCAGCGAAATTTCGCGTGAAAAGGGCGTGAGGAGCACCATGGGAATTTTTGGCGCTGTTGTTTTCATTTCAAGAATGCTGGCCTCATCGAATGCGCTGAGCATAAAAATGATCAGATCAATGTTTTCCTCTTTCATAATTTCAAGCGCCTCTTCTTTGGAGTTTGCCTGAATAAATTGTGGCGGATAGCGCAGGTTGAGCGACACGTACTCGTTGAAAATCTGTTCGTCAATGCGGCCATCATCTTCAAGCACAAACGAATCGTACTTGCTGGCAATGAGCAACACATGATAAATCCTCTTGCGCATCAGCGTATTGAAAGAGGTGTCGTTAAAAACATATTTTCTTGAAAATACAGCGTATTTTTCCGGCATAGCGTTAAACTTTGTTTCTACAAAAGTAACAATCCATTGATTTTATTACTTTCGGAAACAACTTTCCGAAAAAGAAATTTTCATCCCGGTAAAGGACATTAACATATTGATATATTGATAAATATGAGGCTTAAGCTAACTTTTAAACGACTGCATGTCGATCAGGCGTTTGTAAAAGCCATTTTTTTGCATGAGGCTCGCATGATTGCCCCGCTCAACAATTTCTCCCTTGTCAAGAACAATGATTTCGTCAGCATTCTGGATGGTTGACAAACGGTGTGCAATTACAATCGAGGTCCGGTTTTTCATCAGTTTGAACAAAGCATCCTGCACCAGACGTTCCGATTCGGTGTCGAGGGCTGAAGTAGCTTCATCGAGAATCATGACTGGTGGATTTTTCAATACTGCCCGCGCAATGCTGATTCGCTGCCGTTGCCCGCCCGACATCTTCATCCCGCGGTCGCCAATGTTGGTTTCGTAACCTGCCGGCATTTTTTCGATAAACTCGTGTGCATTTGCAATCCGGGCTGCCGCTATAACATCTTCCCGTTCAACATTTGACATTCCAAAAGCGATGTTGTTGAAAACGGTGTCGTTGAAAAGAATGGTTTCCTGTGTCACAATGCCCATTAATCCACGCAGATGATCGATCCGGAGGTCTTTTACCGGAATATCGTCGATGAGTATTTCGCCATGGGTGCAGTCGTAAAAACGAGGGAGAAGGTCAACCAGCGTGGATTTTCCACTTCCTGAAGCACCAACCAACGCAATCATTTTCCCTTTTTCGATGCGGAGGTCGATATTTTTTAGCACTTCCTCCTGCTGATAGGCAAAACTCACATTTTTGTAACAGATGGTTTTGTCGAAATCTTTTTTGGGGAGGGCATCTGGCTTTTCAACAATTACTTCTTCAGCTTCAATGATTTCCTGAATGCGTTCAGCGGAAGCTACCCCTTTCTGAACATTGTAATAAGCCTCGGTGACTGCTTTTGCAGGAACAATCAACTGCGAAAAAACCACCACGTAAAATATGAAAACAGTCGGCTCAAGCGTCGAATTTTCGCTTAATACAAGCTGCCCTCCAAACCACAAAATCACCACCAGCACCAGCGTGCTCAAAAATTCGCTCATCGGAGAGGCCAGGTCACGTTTTCTGAACAAGCGTATCATGATTCGGGTGAGCATCGAATTTTGTTCACGAAATTTTCGGTCGGTGATGTCGATGGCATTGAAACCTTTGATAATACGAAGACCCGAAATGGTTTCCTCAACAATGGACAGAATTTCGCCAAGCTTTTTCTGGCTTTTCGCCGAAGTCCGTCGGAGGCTTTTTCCAATCTGGGCGATCAAAAAACCGGTGATAGGCAGCAGAATGATGACAAACAAAGTTAGGGTTGGGCTAATGATAATTAATGTAACAATAAAGAAAATGATCGTTAGTGGTTCTCTGAAAAGCATTTCCAACGATTGCATGATGCTCCACTCAATGTTCATCACATCGTTGGTGATGCGCGACATGATGTCTCCTTTTCGCTGTTCCGAAAAATAGGCAAGCGGTAGAATGAGAATACGCCGGTAAATGTTGTTGCGGATGTCCTGAACCACCCCATTTCGGAGTGGGGCAAGGAAAAACATCGCCAGGTAACGACTCAGATTTTTGAGAAAAAACAAAATGACCACCATCATCGAGATGAACATAAGCGCATTTATTTCGCCTTTTTCGAGAATGATCTTGCTTACCACATAGTTGAAGTAGTCAACAATGGCGGTTGTGCTGAAGGCAAAATCAGGTTTTTCGTAAACCAGTTTTGTTTTATCAAACAGAAGCTGCAAAAAAGGGATGACCATAGTAAGCGAAAACAGATTAAAAGCCACCGCTATTACATTAAAAAGAATGTTGAGCGACGCATAACCCAGGTAATTGCGTATGTATCTCAGTATGTTGAAAAGATTTTTCATCAATTGTGATGTTAACGGTGCAAGTTTACGAATTAATGTACGAGCAAGGCATTAAAAAAAATTCAGTAATTCGTTTTGCAGATTAACAATGTTAAATAAATTTGCAGTGTTAAAAATATTAATAATGTTAATCATGACAAAAAATGAAATTCAGGAGCAGCGGATGAAGGGTTACTTCATTCAGGCTACAAAAGAGTTGTTGAAGGGTGAGGGGCTTAAATCGGTAAGTGTGAGAAACATAGCCGATCAGGCCGGGTATTCTTATGCTACACTGTACAATTATTTTAAGGATGTAAAAGACCTGATTTTTGAATGTGTAAAAGATTTTCAGGAGGAATGTGAGCAACAGGTTTTGGCTGATACAAGCGAAATGCAGCATGGTTTTGAAAAAATGAAGGCCATCCTCAAAAGTTACATCAGGTATTTTGTGCAATACCCCGGAATATTTGAGTTGTTTTTTCTTGAAAAGCCAGGTGATATTGGCAGCAAGCAGCCAACGCTTCAGCTTATCTATTCGTTTACCGACAAGGTTTGTGGTGATGAATGGGATTTTTGCCTTTCACAGAATTGGGTCTCGCCCGAAAAGGCAGACCTGATGAAGGATGAAATCCGCTATGTTGTAGCAGGGATGTTGCTTTTCTACCTGAACCGGCGGTTGCCCGAAAATTATGCAGTTTTTATGGCAAAAGTGGACGAACAGATTAACAGGATTTTTGGTGGCTTTTGATTGGACCCTTGACATTATACATGTTTTGATTGCAACAATGATGCGCCCACTATGGTGAATTGTTCATGTTTGTATCAGCGAAAGTTCTTGACTTCGCAGCTATTGCATAATTCAAAGGGCGACATCGGACATTTTAAACAGGCATATTTGCCTTCCGGTTAATTAGGTAGAATCCCTATTTTTCTGGTTTTATTTCGGTTATTTTTGTCTTAAAAACCTCCATAGCTTTTTCGATCGTATCGTCCACACTTTGGTGAAATTCGTCAAAAGCCGTTACCATTTTTCTGCCTTCAGGCGAGAGGCACGACATGCCGCCTTCTTTGCCGCCGCGGCTTTTTTCGAGAAGCTGTATGTTTAACATCTGCTCAATTTTTTTCAGGTCGCCCCAGGTTCGCCGGTAAGTCAATCCGAGATGCCTGCAGGCAGCGGTTAATGAACCTGTCTGCTCGATGGCTTTCAAAATCTGCCATTTTCCGTCACCTAAAATCCCTTTACCATCAGGCGTTTCAAGCCATATTTTATGATGGAGTGCAATTTTCGAAAGGTCGATTTTTTTTGATGTTGCCATGTTGATTTTTTCTCCAAAAATACGAAAAGCCCCTTTTATCAAATAAAAAAAGCCGGGATTCCCGGCTTTTTTCAACTATGTATCTTCAAATCTTTTTTTTTACAGCGGATTAGCTGTCATTTTAATCGAAAACTTAAACCTGACCGTAAAATTAAGCGGCCCCTTGTTGCAAGCCGTGTTGTAGGCAAGTTGCAGTTTATGAGGTGGTTCTTTTATCAGTCCGGCCATTTTATCAACACCATCCTGATACATTTCGAGCGAAGTTTCGCTGTTGAGCAATGCTTTCAGGTTCTGATCATTTATTTCAGTGATTGTCTTTACATCACTGCCATCCTCGTTGGCAACTTTGAGTGAGGCTTCGATGATTTTTTGATCATCATCACCTTCAAATGCAGTAAGCCAATATTTTACATTCTGAATTTCGATGGATTTGATTTTGTCGCCGTACTGGGCAATAAGGTCGCTTTGTTCCGAAAGATCAACTACCTCAGTTTGCGAAAAAACGGTATCACCGGTTGTTAAAACGGTAACTTCGTATTCGTAATCAAAAGTATCGGAAAAATCAAGTAAATCGCTTTCGCAACTGTTGAGCAAAAACAAGCTGGTTACAGCCAAAAAGAAACTAAAAAACCTTGTTTTCATACTTTTAAAATTTAATTATCTGAATTGAAAATTTTCGGCAAAAATAGTAAGAGATGACTAACCCGGTATCTAAGGGCAAAAATTTATCACTATTTTAACAAAATAACCCGATTTGCCAAAGGTACAGTCATAGCTAATTCTCATACCTTCGTAAACAGAAAAGGGTAGTTTTGCCGTAAATGCCATTTTTTAACCAGGTGGAACATTTTGAAAAGAATAACATGAAAAATAGCTTCACTCCAACCTTACCGGTTGCACGAATTCTGCAGATTGATATACTGCGGGGCTTTGCCTTATTGGGTATTTTGATGGTGAATGTTTTTGGCTATCATGCCTCATTTTACAATTTTGGGGGTTTCTACAGCCAGCTTTCCGATCCTGCTCAGAAAGAGGTTTTTCGGTGGGTAATTGGCCTCGGCGCCGATAAATTTATTTTCCTTTTTTCGCTCCTTTTTGGGTTTGGGTTTTACCTGCTTTACTCGAAACCTCACGAAAGTGAAGCTGTGTTTTCGGCATTTTATTCCCGCAGAATGGCCGCTTTGGCCTTGATTGGAATATTGCATATTGTATTTTTCTGGGCCGGCGACATTTTGCTGATGTACGCCTTGTTGGGTTTCGTCCTTCTGGGAATCCGCAAATGGCCGACAACTGCCCTGGTGCTTCTTTCGTTGTTTTTATACTATTTTATCGGCATTTATCTTTTGATAAAAAACGTCGTTCCGGCGCTTCCCGACCCGCTTTCATCAACCAGTGAATTATCGCTCGAAAATATCGTTGACGTTTATTCGCATGGAAATTATCAGGAAATTATGAAATTACGCCTCAACGAGTTTGTAACCTTCCGCAACATCAACCTTTTTTATTACGCTCCCAAAGTGATGGCCTTGTTTATTGCTGGTTACCTTTTCGGAAAAAAACAGGTTGTTCAAAAGGTTTTCGATTTGCAAAAAATTTTCTGGATTGTCGCCCTTTTATTCCTGGCCACAGGCCTTCTATTCTTTTTTTATGGTGAAACGTGGACAGCCGCAACCATGAACCCTGAATCGGCGGCATTTATGAGCTTCAGCATGGCGGTTTACGAAACAGGAAACGTATTTCTGGGTCTTTCGTATTTTTTGCTTGTACTTCTGATTTCTTCCACCCGTTTTGGGTTAAAAATTTTGTACCCGCTGGGTTTTGCCGGTAAAATGTCGCTCACCAACTATTTGCTTCAATCAGTGGTTTTTACAACCTTGTTTTACGGTTACGGATTTGGATTTTTTGGCCACACAAACCCGTCGGATTTCGTTATTTGGGCAGTCATTTTGTTCGTAATACAGGTAATTGCAAGCAAAATCTGGCTTTCGTATCATCGCTATGGTCCTGTGGAATGGTTATGGCGAAAGCTTTCGTACCGGAATTTCAGGTAACCGGTCATGGATGACAGTTAGACGGCGTTGGGTGAAAATAAAAATCCCGTTTCCCGGTTTTAATACTTTTGCAGCAAAGAAATAGTATTTACTTGTTATGATTGAATTAGAAAATGCGTTGCATGTTGTTTTGGGAACCGCAGCTGTTTTGAAGGCTGAAAATGTGGTTTTGCAACAATCGCTGGGACGCGTATTGGCCGAAGATGTTTTTTCGGATACCGACATGCCTCCTTTCAACAAATCGGCAGTTGATGGTTATGCTTGTCGAAGGGCTGACCTTGCAGGCGACCTTGAGGTGATCGAAACGATACCTGCCGGCCATAATCCCAGCAAGATAATCGCTACAGGAACATGTTCAAAAATTATGACAGGAAGCCCGGTTCCTGAAGGCGCCGATATTGTTATAATGGTAGAAGACACACAGGAAACCGGGCAAAACAGGATTCGGTTCGTTAGGGAGAAATCGGGTAGTAATATTTGTTTGAAAGCCGAAGATGTAAAACAAGGTCAGCTTGTATTGCCGAAAGGCACGCTTATTCGCCCTCAGGAGATGGCGGTGATGGCTTCGGTGGGTTGCACAAATCCGCTGGTTTCTATGAAACCCGTTGTTGGGATTATTTCAACCGGCGACGAATTGGTTGAACCTAATGAAACGCCAAAGTTTTCACAGATACGCAACAGCAACGCTACGCAGCTCATGGCACAGGTAATGAGGGCGGGTGCAACCCCGGAATATTTCGGAATAGCCCGCGACTCACGGGAATCTACTCACAACCTGGTTTCTTTGGCACTCACAAAATGTGATGTCGTGCTGCTTACCGGCGGTGTTTCGATGGGTGATTTCGATTTTGTTCCCGGTGTTTTGAAGGACTTGGGAATTAACCTGCTTTTCGAAAGTATTGCCGTACAGCCCGGACGTCCGACGATTTTCGGAACTGGAACTGGAAAATACCTTTTCGGGTTACCCGGAAATCCGGTTTCATCCTTTGTTCAGTTCGAACTCCTTGTAAAACCTTTGCTTTTTGCAATCATGGGACATCAGTTTAAGCCAGTTATGTTCACATTGCCAATGGCACAGGCCTATTTAAGGCGTAATACAAAAAGGAAATCATTATTGCCGGTTGTAATCCGGGAAAACAAGGTTTATCCGGTCGAATATCACGGCTCGGCGCACATTCATTCCTACATTTTTGCCGAAGGAATTGTTGCCGTTGAAATCGGAAAAATGGGTATTGAAACAGGAGAGTTGGTGAATGTTCGACAGATTTAACCGTAAAATAAACTACTTGCGGATTTCGGTAACCGACCGTTGCAACCTTCGCTGCACCTATTGCATGCCTCCCGAAGGCATAAAACTGTTAGGCCATAACGATATTCTCACATTTGACGAGATTTTAGATGTCACCAAGGTGGCTGTGGCGATGGGCGTGACAAAAGTGAGGATTACGGGCGGGGAACCTCTGGTTAGAAAAGGTATCGTAAACCTGGTGAAAATGATTGCCGGAATCAACGGAATCAGCGACCTGGGAATGACCACCAACGGCATGTTTCTCGACAGGTTTGCCAATCCTCTCAAAGAAGCCGGACTTCACCGGGTAAACATCAGCCTCGATACCATGAATCCTGAAAAATTCAGGCAAATCACCCGCAATGGAAACATTGAAGATGTGTTTAGAGGGATGGAAGCTGCAAAAAATGCCGGGCTTCAGCCAATCAAAATAAATTGTGTGGTAAACAAAAATTCATGTGAACCCGATGCTTTGGCTGTGAAGGATTTTGCTCTCAGACAAGGATTTCAGGTGCGGTTTATCCCAGAGATGCATCTCGAAACGGGCGTTTTTGGTCGGGTGGAAAATGGCGACGGAGGAAACTGCGAAATGTGCAACCGCCTGCGCCTTACTGCCGACGGAAAAATAAAGCCTTGCCTGTTTAGCAATCTTGAATACGATGTAAGGGCGTTGGGTGCAAAAAAAGCGATTGAACTGGCAATGAAAAATAAGCCAAGGTCGGGAACTGTAAACCTGACAAATAGTTTTAGCAATATTGGAGGGTGAAAAAAGAAGTGGGGGAGTTGGAGCGAAAGGATTTACAGATAGGAAAATTGGAAATATGGAATGTTGGGATTGTTTGTAGTTCAAAGCTTAGTGTTTTTGTTGCTCTGAAATTTTGTTGAAACTATTGTATGCTGCCCGGGATAGGAATTTTGCTGTACCTGCAGGGCGGCATACAGCGTTCCTGATTTTTTGAAAATGGAATAAAAAATTCTTAAATCATGTCAAAACTCACACATACCGACGAAAAAGGAAAGGCAAACATGGTGGATGTTGCTCGTAAACCCGACCAGCTAAGAACGGCCACAGCCGAAGGTTTTATCAGGCTTCAGCCCGAAACCATTGCTTTGATCCGGGATAACCAGATGAAAAAAGGCGATGTACTCGCCATTGCCGAAATTGCCGGCATTCAGGGAGGAAAAAAAACCAGTGAACTTATCCCGCTTTGTCATCCGCTTCTCATCACTAAAATTGATGTAAAAGCGGTTTTAACCGAAAACGGAGTCAGTGTTGAAGCTTTCGCAAAATGTACTGGCAAAACAGGCATCGAAATGGAAGCTTTGACAGCGGTAAGTGTCGCTTTGCTTACAATTTACGATATGTGCAAGGCGGTTGACAAATCGATGGAAATCAGTGGAATTAAACTTCTTGAAAAGACAAAATCAGAAATATTTGAATAAACGATGGCTTGGAAGGGAAAAATGATGGTCGTGGTTTTGCTGATGTTGGTGGTAAGTCAGGCCATTGCACAGCTCAATGTTGAATATTTCATGAACAAGGGGCGCAACGAGCTTTTCAGCGACGAAAACACGCAGGCCATTCAAACCTTCAATACCCTCATTCGCTCTCGCCCCGATCTGCCCGAACCGCATTTGCTCAGGGGTTTGGCAAAATACAACCTGGGCGATTATCGTGGCGCTGAATTCGATTTCACCCGTTGCATCATGTTGGATGCCTACAATCCGCACGCTTATCATTACCGAGGTGTTGCCCGGAGCAGCCTTTTCGATTATTATAATGCCCTGGACGATTTTAAAAAGTCGATAGCACGGCGTCCCAACAACCCTTATGTTTACCTGAGCCGCGGAGCCACCAAAATGCAGATGAAAAACTATCAGGATGCCATCGTAGATTTCGATACCGTGCTCCTTTATCAACCCGACCTCGAGGTGGCTTATCTCAATCGTGCCATCGCAAAATCGATGACCAAAGATTACGAAGGCGCCATCCGCGACTGTAACAGCGCCCTCAAACTGAATTTCTTTTATGTGGACGCTTATGCCAAAAGAGGCAGCATCAAAAGCGAAACAGGTGATTTTAGGGAAGCGATGAAAGATTTTGACCAGGCAATAAAAATTGATGATAAAGATCCGAGGAATTACTTTTTGAGAGGGGCAGCACGCATCAATTCGGGCGATACAACCGGAGCTTTGGCTGATTTTGCACGTGTCATCAGCCTCGACCCGCTCAACGACCTGACTTTTTACAACCGTGCCCTGATCATGCTTCAGCAAAAACATTACGAACTGGCACTGAACGACCTCAACCGGGTCCTCGAAATCAACCCTGAAAATGTTTATACCTGGTACAACCGGGGTTTCACCAAAATCAAACTCGGCGATTACCGGGGAGCCATTGATGATTACAGCCATGCCATCGAGATTTTTCCCGACTTTGCCGCCGCGTGGATGAGCCGGTCGTCGGCCAGACAGGAGCTCAACGACCACGAAGGAGCCAAACAGGATTACGACATGGCCATCGCCATAATAAATGCGGTAAATTCAGAAGATGATTTCGGACCTGTCAACCGGAGTTTTCAGGCCGATTCGGTGTATCTGCAAAAAATAATTGAGTTTGAAGCCGACTTTAACTCTAACAATGTGGCAGGTGGCCGCATACAAAACCGGTCGGTTTACATTCAGCTAAAGCCAAATTTCACCATCCAGTATTACCCTACAGACAGTGTAATTGCCGAGCAGCGCACAACAGGGTATGAATATTCTCCACTGAATAAAAACAAATTCAACAACCGGAATTTCTCTTTTAACATCTCGCCGGCAAAGCATACCTTTAGCGACGCAAACGCACAATATGTTAACGACCGGATTGACAGTGTGATGTATTTTGACCCTTTTAATGCCGAAAACTATTTCCGCAGCGGGACAGTAAATTCGATGCTACTCAACTACAACGAAGCGCTGATTGCCTTCAACCGGGCACTGGAACTGAATTCAAAATATACCGAGGCCTTGTTTAACCGTGCCAACATCAATTTTGAATTGGCCGAACACCAGTATTCGATGGAGGAATCGATGCCCAAAATCACCATCAGCAAAGGGGTGACCAGCATTAATGCTTCGGATCAGGAGCCGGCGTTTCCCGATTTTTCTAAAGTGTTGGAAGATTTGGATCGCGTGCTCAAACTTGATCCAACCATGAGTTTTGCCTGGTACAACCGCGCCAACATCAAAAACCGCATGCGCGACTTCGAAGGCGCCCTGCACGACTACACCGTCGCCATCGGCCTTCAGCCCAACTTTGCCGAAGCATTCTACAACCGCGCCCTCACCCTTATTTACCTCAAAAACACCGCCGACGCCTGCCTGGACCTCAGCACTGCCGGCGAATTAGGCATCCACGAGGCCTATAATGTGATTAAGAGGTATTGCAACAAGTAAAAGTTTTATGAAACCAGCTACATTATCTTTGTTGAAACTGAAAATCCTGATGAATAAATTTACATCCTATGTCAAATTTTTACAATTTGTTTAACATAATGATCCTGGAAAATAGTCAATTGAAGGTTTATAAGAATTTTGGCCCCCGCCTGTGGCCTGTCTGTCAAAGGCACGAAGGCAGGCAGACAGGTTTCAGTGGCAAACCACAGGAGTTTTGACAGGACTTTTTGTGTAAAAGAAAAGCAGCTATGGAACAGGAAGATTATTTAATCCGTGAAATACAAAAGATCGGGGTTCTTTTAAGAGCGATTTTCAACAGGATTTTTGAAAGGGGTGAGAATCTTTCGATTACCCTCGAACGGCAGTTTGAAGAAACCAGGGAGATGCTTTTAAACGAAGCCGGCTTCGACATCGAAAAGTTGCTGAGCCTTGGTGCAGATGAAACCTTTGGGTATTTGTCCCGTTTTAAAGTCCTCAACCCGAAAAACATGGAACTGCTTGCCGGAATCCTTTCGCAAATGGGGTTTGACGATGACTCTGTATGTTCAGAATTGTACCTTAAAAAAGCCCTCCAGCTTTATGAATTCTGCAATTCAGTAGATAAAACATGGTCGTTCGACCGGGAAGCAAAAATGACCGCCCTCCAAAATGCGCTGACAAAAACCCCTGATAATTGCCAGGAATTTGGGGTTTGAGTTTGGCCTTTTTTGTAAAATCAATTGATTTTATTACAAGCCGAAGATGGTGTTTTGTCATAATTTAAAATTATGTGCGTTATCAGGAAGTTAAATTAACGCACATGAAACAATTAATAGCCGATCACATCACCAACGCCGAAAAACTGGAAAGCCTTTACAGACAGAACAAACAGGATTTTGCAAATTATTTTGCCGAAGTTGCCGGCTATCAGGATTCCGATCTGATCAGATTCTGGAAAATAAGGCTGGCCAGCGATAAGGAACCCGAGACCAATAGCATCCGTTTTGCCGATCTGGCCGCCATCATTGTCATATCGCTGATAACCGGAATGCTGGTCAAATTACCCCACATTTTCGATCAGATCAACGAGGAATGGTTTTACATGCGAAACCTGGCCATCCTGGTTTTTAACGGGTTGATTGTTTACACCTTCTGGCAAAACCGTTTTTCCGACTGGAAAAAACTGTCGGTTTATGGCTTTGTAGTGGCTGTTTTACTCACTTTTGTCAATCTTCTTCCTTCGCCCGAGGGGCATTCGGTAATCATTGCATTCATTCATGTCCCGCTGCTATTGTGGTGCATGTTCGGGCTGGCCTGGTTGTCGTTCGACTACAAAAATGTGGATAAAAAGATCAGTTTCATCCGTTTCAACGGTGAGCTGCTCATCATGACCGGGCTCATCCTACTTGCCGGTGGATTGCTGTCAGGTGTCACCATCGGGCTTTTTTCGGTCATTGGCAAAGACATCGCAGAGTTTTACGGCGAAAACATTGCCATCTTCGGGGCTGTGGCAGCCCCAGTCCTTTCATTTTACCTCATCAACCTTTATCCCAACCTTACCAGCAAAATTGCGCCGGTAATTGCCCGTGTTTTTACACCACTTGTGTTGATAACCCTGGTGATTTACCTGGTCTCGCTGGTTTTCTTGGAAAGCAAAATTCTTGAGGATCGCGATCTTCTTATCCTTTTCAATGTGATGCTGATTGCCGTAATGGCCATCATTGTTTTTTCGATTTCCGAACTTAACAAGTCAAAATTCTCCAAGGCAAATGTGCTGATTTTATTCATTCTTGCCGTCGTTACCATCATCATCAACACCATTGCGCTCATCGCCATTATAACAAGGGTTGTTGAAGGATTAACGCCCAACCGCACCGTTGTGCTGGTAACCAATGTATTGATTTTCGCTAACCTGATATTAATAACCAAAGACCTTTTTAAAACCTGCAGGCAGCCGGATCACCTTCATACAGTCGAGAAAACAGTTGCCAGGTACCTCACCGTGTATTTTGCATGGACGTTGGTTGCAATCTTCATTTTACCGTTTGTGTTTGGATTTGAGTAAAGTGAAATGTTGTAGTTTTGTGAAAAGAATTGAACCATGACTGAATTTAAAGAAAAGTACATAAATCCTTTCACTGATTATGGTTTTAAAAGGCTCTTTGGCGAAGAGCCGAACAAGGATTTGTTGA
>CALFEP010000219.1 GCA_937950125.1 uncultured Bacteroidota bacterium | reverse complement strand
CGGGGCGCCGGTGTTGGTTCCTGCATTGATGGCAGGGGAGCAGGGCTGAAGATGGAAATCGCCATTGGCAGGATCGACAAAAAGAGGGTCTTCGTCGAGATTACCTGTACCGGAATAGCCTCCCTGAACTACCGAAAAGTTTATAGTGGGGTTACTGCTGTTGATATTGCTGATTTCTTCCCCATTGTTCCAAAAAATGCTGTTTACAATTGCAGGTGAACAGTCTGAATTGAATAATGCATCTCCGGTGCCGGAGGCTGAGTTAAGACTAAAACTGCAATTGATTAAAGTGATATCAGACTGATAATTGTAAACACCTCCACCATCAGTGGAAGAATTATTCACGACAAGACAATTTGTAAGGGTTGGCTCTGAAGAAAAAAAGTTGCCCAATGCTCCTCCGTTAACGGCCTGATTATTCCTGAAGGTACAGTTTGACAGGTAGGGTGATGAGCCATTTGTATTGAAGTTTCCTCCACCGAAATTAGCCTGATTTGCTATAAAAAAGCAATTATCAACATTGGGTGAACTACCCAGGTTATACAAACCACCTCCGTCCATACCAAAATTTCCGGTAATAATCAGGTTGGTAAGGTTTGGAGAACTATTGTTATTGAGAATACCACCGCCACGGTTGGACAGATCGGATATAAGGTCGGCATTTCCGCCGCTAATGGTGAAACCATCCAGTATTGCAGAATTATCCAAACCATTATTGTCGTTGAAAATAACATGATAGCAGTTGTCGGTGTTGTTATTGGGAACACCGATATCCCCACTCAGGATAGTTACATTGCTAATCCAATCCCTTTCAGAAAGCTGTGTCTCTGTACCATTAAAACCACCATAAATGGCTACACCGTTTATCATTGTGAAAGAAATACTTCGGTCGGTCCCTGTAGTGGGTTTGTAGGTGCCGGCGGCTACCCAAATTTCAGATACATTCGAGCAGGAGTTGGCCAGGGCAAGGGCATCCTGCAAACCGGTGAAAGCATCAGTCCAGTTTTTGCCGTTATTGGCTCCTGAAGCATCATCATTCACATAAACCACGTTGCCGCTGGTAAGGCAGGTTGTGCAAACATCATAGCTTGACTGATACTCATAAGCGCCCATATCCACTGTGGCTGATCCGGTGGCATTGTATGGACGGGTGTTGCCATCAAGGTCATTGGAAGGAGCACCGGTGTTGGTCCCGGCATCGATTGCAGGCGAACATTGCTGCAAATGCAGGTCGCCTGTCGTTGTGGGTGCGCTTGTGTAATCGGGCTGGCTGACAAAGAGTGGGTCAACATTAAGGTTGCCTGTGCCGGTAAACCCACCTTGCACAATAGAAAAAGTAATAACCGGGTTGCCGCCGTTGGTGTTAGACATCCCTGAGCTGTTTCCCCATAGGATACAGTTGGTTATTATGGGTGAGGAGCCGTTGTTTAACATTACGCCACCATCGATACCTGCTGAATTTCCTGAGAAGCTGCAATTGGTTATAGTGAGTGAAGAACCCGTGCTGGAAATAGCACCGCCCCACATACCTGCTGAATTGCCTGAAAAGATGCAGTTAGTCACTGTTGGGGAAGAAGGAGTGTAATTGAACATCCCCCCGGCTGCTATATTAGCCGAATTTCCGGAAAAGATACAGTTGGATACTGTGGGGGATCCAGGATAGTTGGCCATGCCGCCGCCGATTCCCTGTGCTGAATTTCTGGAGAAGAGGCAGTTGGACACCGAGGGGGAAGAGTTGATATTGAACATCCCGCCTCCATAACTATTCGGAATGCCACCGTTAGCATTGCCACCAGTGATGGTAAAGCCGTCGAGGATGGCTGTATTGTTAAGCCCATTGTTGTCATTTAATATTACGTGCAAACTATTGTCCGAATTATCTCCGGTAATTCCGATATCCCCACTCAAAATAGTTTCATTATTCACCCAATCCCTTTGCGAAAGCTGTGTCTCGGTTCCGTTAAATCCACCGTAAATGGCTACATTGTTTTTCATTACAAACGAAATGCTTCGGTCCGTGCCGGAGGTAGGGTAATAGGTGCCGGCGGCTACCCAAATTTCTGTTACATTGGAGCAGGAGTTGGCCAATGATAAAGCATTTTGCAGGTCTGTAAAGGCATCTGTCCAGGAAGAACCGTCGTTGTTGCCTGATGCATCATCATTAACATAAACAACCGAACCTGTTACAGGTGTGCCTTGGTATTCGAAAGCCCCAATATCCACTGTTCCACTATTGTAAAAACGGGGGTTGCCATCCAAATCGGTGGTGATGCCCGAAGGTACAGCAGCATTGTCGCCTGCGTTGATGGCCGGGGAGCAGGGTTGCAGCCTCAGGTTTCTGTTGGCGGCATCGATAAAGAGAGGGTCTTCGTCCAGGTTTCCGGTGCCTGCATAGCCACCTTCAACAACAGAGTAGTTAACCGTTGCACTGCAATCGAAGCTGGCGATACCGGAGCTGTTGCCCCATATGATACTGTTGGTGAGCGTAGGCGCGATGCTTTCAGTTGGGATTCCGTCATTGCAATATAACGCGCCACCATTAGTTGCTGTATTGTTGTAGATCACACTGTTGATCAGGTTGGCCGAAGATTCTGAACTGTAAAATCCACCGCCGCTTGTTGCTGTATTGTCATAGAAAATACATTGTACCAGGGTGGGGGATGGCACAAATGGTATGGAGGACCTGTCGTACATCCCTCCGCCATTCGAACCGGCTGTATTGCCTGTTACTATACAGTTGATAAATTCCGCATCTGACCTGAAATTATAAATTCCTCCGCCTGAAACTGCATGGTTATTTTCGATTTTACAATTCCGGATGGCTGGTGCTGAAAAATAATTCAACAAACCGCCTCCAAAACTTTCCGGCGAATAGGCAGTTCCGTTGGCGTTGCCACCACTGATAATAAATCCATCGAGTATAGCAGATGCATCAAGGCTATTGTTGTTGTTGGCCACCACATGATAGCTATTGTCAGCATTATCACCGCCCGTGCCGATATCCCCACTCAGTATGGTTTCGTTGGTTACCCAATCCCTTTCCGAAAGCTGCGTTTCTGTTCCGTTAAAACCACCGTAAATAGCGACTCCATTTTTCATCACAAATGAAAAGCTGCGGTCGGTGCCGGTGGTGGGTTTGTAGGTGCCGGCTGCCACCCATATTTCGGTTATATTTGAGCAGAAACCAGCCAAAGCCAGGGCATCCTGCAGGTCGGTGAAAGCATCAGCCCAGGAAGTACCATCGTTGTTTCCGGAAGCATTGTCATTTACATAAACAACCGGGCCTGGTATGGCATTACCCTGGAATTCATAAGCCCCAATATCTATTTTTTGTCCGCCAGGAATTGCTTCGAATTTGCGGGTGCTGCCAGTCAGGTCGAGTGCAGACTGATTATCGGCATCGAAGCCTGCATCAATAGCAGGGCTGCAAACGACAAGCGCCAGTCCATCGTCATTTGTTCCAAATTTATTATCTGCACCGGCAAGGTTGGATGGATTAGAAAAAAAATCAGTTGCACTTGCAGTAATTATATTGCCTCCACCATCAATTGAACCACTTGGTATCGCGCTGACAATACTGTTTGAAATGGTGGCATTTCCAGTGTCAAACAATGACCCTGTTACAATGCAGTTTTTAATTAACCGTGTCCCGGCAAAATAAAATACATTGGGCGTTTGATTGTTATGGAAGGTGCAATTGACAAAACTAAAAGGCACATTTGATTGAGATGCACTAATCATTGAAATGATTGAAGCTTGATTGTCTGCAAAAACGGTATTGACTACTTCCCCCATGGCAGAGGCAGATAAAGCACTATATCTTTGAGCTGAATTATTTAAGAAAAACGAATTATATACATTCAGTTCAAGGGTTGCTCCAATAATTGTTGGCGAAATATTAACTCCGGCACCTCGATAGTTTGAGAGATTATTGCGAATAATACAATTGCTTATTGTAACAGATTGATTGTTGCCATAAAACACAAGCCCAGCACCCTTGCCAAGGGATACCTCATTACTGTTTCCTCTTTCTACTATCAAACCGTCTAAAACATAAATGCCATCAGCTACCCCGGATACTACATGATGGGAATTATCATTATAATTGATAAAATTACTACCATCATCCCCATTTAAATCCCCACTCAGGATGGTTTCATTGGCGACCCAATCCCTTTCCGAAAGTTGTGTTTCTGTTCCATTAAAACCACCGTAAACAGCGACTCCATTTTTCATCACAAATGAAAAGCTGCGGTCGGTGCCGGTGGTGGGTTTGTAGGTGCCGGCTGCAACCCAGATTTCGGTTATATTTGAGCAGAAACCAGCCAAAGCCAGGGCATCTTGCAGGTCGGTGAAAGCATCCGTCCAGGAGGTACCGTCATTGTTGCCCGATGCATCATCATTCACAAAAATAACATTCCCTGATACGGCTTCTCCCTGGTACTCATAAGCTCCCATATCAACAATGCCATTGTCATAAAACCGGGGGTTGCCATCCAGGTCGGTGGTAATGCCCGAAGGTACAGCGGAATTATCTCCTGCGTTGATGGCGGGAGAGCATGGTTGAAGGCGCAAGTCGCCCAATACTTCATTCACAAAAAGTGGGTTGATATCCAGGTTGCCTGTGCCGGTGTAGCCACCTTGTACAATAGAGTAGCTGACACTTGAATTGCCGCCTGAACTATTGTAAATTTCACTACTGTTACCCCATAAGATGCAATTGGTTATCATTGGGTTGGAGCTGGTAGAATTCCACATAGCACCACCAATTAGATTTGCCGAATTACCGAAAAAGCTACAATTAATCACTTGGGGACTGCATGTTTCACCATTCCTAATCCCGCCGCCAAAACCGTTGGTAGAATTACCGAAGAAAGTACAATTGATCAATTCGGGGCTGGATGACTTTTCATTAACTATGCCACCACCATCGCCGGATGCTGAATTACCGGAGAAGCTGCAGTTGTTCAGGGCCGGAGAGGAATTGATATAGTTGAACATCCCACCACCACTGCTGGCTGAATTACCGGAAAAGCTACAGTTGTTCAATGTCGGAGAGGAAGTATTGCCATTATATATGCCACCGCCGCAGCTGATTGAAAAATTGCCGGAGAAGCTACAGTTATTCAAAGTCGGGGAAGACGAGTTATAGTTATACATCCCACCGCCGAAGTCTTCCGAAAAGCCAGCCGTGATGGTAAAACCATCGAGAATGGCGGTATTGTTCAGCCAGTTGCCATCATTGTAAATAACATGGAAGCTGTTGTCGCTGTTATCGCCTGCTGTGCCGATATCTCCACTCAGGATAGCAACATTATTCACCCAATCCCTTTCCGAAAGCTGCGTTTCTGTTCCGTTAAACCCGCCATAGATAGCAAGGTTATTTTTCATTACAAAGGAAATACTGCGGTCGGTGCCCGAAGTGGGATAATAGGTTCCTGCAGCAACCCAGATTTCCGATACGTTGGAGCAGGAATTGGCCAAAGCCAGTGCATCCTGGAGGTTGGTAAAGGCATCGACCCAGTTTTTACCATTATTGGCACCGGAAGCATCGTCATTCACATAAACCACATTGCCGCTTGTGAGGCAGGTTGTACAATAATCATAAGTTCCCTGATATTCATAAGCCCCCATATCCACAATGCCATTATCATAGAATCTTGCATTTCCATCCAGGTCTGTAGTGATGCCGGACGGAACTGCGGTGTTGTCTCCAGCGTTAACGGCCGGAGAGCATTGCGAAAGACGAAGGTTGCCGTTTGAGGAATCAATAAACAATGGATCGGCATCAAGGTTTCCAACACCGGGATATCCTCCGGCAATGATAGAATTGGAAACAACCGGGTTACTTGATGAATTGTGTATTTCATGAAGGGTGTTGCCCCAGAAAACAGAATTATTAACGGTTACCGATGTTGCACTCAGATTATACATTCCTATGTTGTTTCCCGAAAAAGTACAATTCGTGATGGTGCAACCTCCATCAAAATTTATTATCCCTGCACTAACATTTTGCCCTGTATTATTGATGAAAATGCAATTGATAATCGTTGAAGATGCTGATGAGTAATTTACAATACCTGCACCGGCTGCGCTACCTATGTTATCCGAAAAAATACAATTCCGGATTGTTGGCGAAGCTTCCCAGTTCCTCATTCCACCGGTGTATTGATCAACCAGATTAACTCCATTTGCATTCCCACCCGAAATGGTAAATCCATCAATTATGGCCGTATTATTGATTCCCGGGTAATTGGCAACCACTGTATAACTGTTGTCTGCATAATCGCCTGGTATCCCTAAATCACCGCTCAGGATGGTAACATTGTTCACCCAATCTCTTTCCGAAAGCATGGTTTCCGTGCCGTTAAAACCACCGTAAATCGTTACATCGTTTTTCATGGAAAAGGAAATGTTACGGTCGGTGCCGGTGGTGGGTTTGTATGTTCCGGCGGCCACCCATATCTGTGCTCCGGAACAGGCTGCTGCCAAAGCGCTTTGCAAACTGGTAAAAGCATTTGCCCATGAAGTGCCGTTATTGGAACCGGTTGCATCGTCGTTGACATAAAAAGTACAATTACAGGGTGCTGTAAGCGTATAGGTATTGTCCAAAAAAAGATCGGGATTGTATTTAAGTCGAATCCTTACGGTATAGGTTTCTCCGTCGAAGTCGCCCGATGTTCCGAAACCGCTGGTAATGTTGAACGGATCGGCTGTGATATCAGCAAATGTAGGTGTCCCAGAAAAGGAATTACCCGAAACGATGGCATATTCCAGTCCGCGTGTGTCACCGTTAAGATCGCCGGTGAGGTCGATGCTCAGGCTGCCTAGTGTTGGGTTGGCACAAAAGGGTTGAGTAGGCGTGAAATTTGCCGTGAAAGTGGCCGCACCGAGGCATTCAATGATGACCTGGCCACCAGCGTTGTTATTGCAAATAATGTTGCTTTGGTTGGAACCCATGCTAAGTGAGCCGCCTCCGATACCTCCAATGCCAGTACTGTTGCCATTACCGCCAGAATATCCTCCGCCACCACCGCCGCCATTGAGTACAAATCCACCTGCTCCACCACCGCCGCCACCAAAGCCACCGCCACCTGACCCGCCTTCTCCACTTTCACCGTTGCCACCAAGGCCACCAAAACCCCCACCGCCGCCAAGCCCGGAGCCATTCGTTCCATTTCCCACGAAACCACCACCACCACCACCACCGCCATCAGTTGTTCCACCCTGACTGCCGTTGTTATTTACCTGACCACAACCACCGCCAGTGCCAAATCCGTAATTACGATATATTGCACCGCCGCCGCCACCGGCTAAAATCAAAGGAACTCCATTATTTAACTGTACACCCGAACCACCACCACCACCACCTGCCATATAATTACCAGCAGGGCTATTAGCACCGGGAGCCCCGGCTATTGCATTTAACAATTCCCCGGAGTTGACAATAAACTCCCCTATCAAACTTGCACCAGCCCCTCCCGCATAATTACTGGCATCTCCTCCCTTTGCTCCCTTTGCAGTGATTTTCACTTTGTAGGGACCTCCTGAAGGGACCGTCCAGTTGCCGGAGGTGCCTGTTTGGCTTGGAGTGGGCGCTGAAATGTTCAACACCTCGCCGCTGCATTGTGCATGGACACTCTTTAATGAAAACCCCAGTGTAATCACCACAAGGATTGTGATCGAATAAATCCAATTTGTTATTCTCATCGCTAATATTTTTTACATTAATTTTCCTGAAATTTTGGCTGCAAAGATGCTTTGAGGCAAAAAAAACCAGGTGGATTAGAATCTCAAAAAGGTGGATTAGAATCTCAAAAAGGTGGATTTTTATTAGAAAGATGAGGAGATTTTTGTTTGGTAAGCTGAATATCAATTTGATCTGGCATATTGGCCCGGCGATTGCCCATAGGCTTCAGTAAAAATCCTACTGAAGTATTTGGGGTCGTTATACCCAACTTCGTAAGCCACTTCCGAAACAGTGAGTTTTCCTGTTTTTAACAATTCCGCCGCTTTTCCGAGCCGGATGGCATTAAGATGGGATGTTACAGTTTTTCCGGTCAGCGAGTTGAGTTTGCGGTAAAGTTGGGCGCGGCTCATACCCATTTTATCAACGACATCATCCACCGAAAAATCAGGATTTCCAAAATGCTCCTCCAGGATATTCCTGAATTTTGTCACAAAACTGTCTTCCAGTTCCAATGCTTCATCCTGTGAATCAGGGAACTCAGATTTAAGATCAATACTGAGGTTTTCGTAACGGAGTTTCAGCCGTTGTTGCCGGGCAATAAGCTGCTCGATCCAGACCAGCAATTCCTCTTCATGAAACGGTTTGTCCAGATAAACGTCAGCACCCCGGCGAAGGCCCGCCAGACGGGCTTCCATGGTGACTTTGGCAGTGAGCAGGATGATGGGAATGTGGCTGGTGCGTTCGTCATTTTTCAGGAAATCGCATACTTCCAGCCCGTCCTTCTCAGGCATCATCACATCACTGATGATCAAATCGGGAATGTGTTCGAGGGCAGCTTCAATACCTACCCTGCCATTGTAGGCAAATGCGAGATGATAACGTTCGTCGAGGCAGGAAGCGAGGTATTCCATCACATCGGGATTGTCCTCGATGAGCAGGATTTTAATGTCTTTTTCAGGCAGATTTTCTTTTCCGGTTTCCTTTTGGGAAATAGTATTCAGGCTTACCTGCAGTGGCTCTTTTTCCATCGGGGCCCTGTTGGAAACAGGAAGTGTGACAGTGAAAACTGTTCCGGGCTGTCCATCGGGCCTGGGACTTTCTACCCGGATGGTTCCACCCATGATTTGAACCAACTCGCGCGTCAGCGACAACCCGATGCCTGAACTTCCATGTTTCTCTGCTTTCTCCATAAATACTTCACTCGAAAAGGTTCCGTGTGTCCTCACCTGGAAGAAACGATCGAACAGGAAAGGCTGCATTTCCTCAGGAATACCAATGCCTGAATCGGATACCTCAATCATTAGCTTTTGATCCTTCACGATCGCATTCATGATGACCCTGCCACCCGAAGGCGTAAACTTTATGGCGTTCGAGAGCAGGTTATGAATGATTTGCATCAACCGCTCCGGATCGTAATCCAGGATAATAGAAACCTGGCTGCTCTCCACTTTCAGCATTACATTTTGTGCATTGGCCAGCGAATGCAGGCTTTCTGAAATATATTTCAGGAATGCCAGCACATCGCCCTGCACATAATTGATTTTCAAATCATGGCTCTCAAGCTTTGTCAAATCAAGTATCTGATTGATCAGGCGAAGCAGGTTTTCGCCGTTGCGTTTGATCAGGTTGAGCGGATGTGTGTGTTCTTTTGCCTTGTTGATCAATTGCTCGGTAACACCAAGAATTACTGTTAAGGGTGTCCGGAATTCGTGGGTGATGTTGGTATAAAACCGGGTTTTGAACTGATCGAGGTTTTTGAGCCGTTTTGCCTCGGCGGTTTTAAGGCGTTGCACAAGCTGGTACTGGTTGAAAAGGTATCCCGCAAGGATAAACAGCAATGTATAAACCACCAGTGCAGGCCAGGTAAGATACCAGGGCGCATGAATAACAATGATGATGGATGCCGGTTTTTGTGCCTGGATTCCAAAACTGTTGGTACCCAGCACCCTGAACACATATTTACCCGGTGATAAATTGAGGTATTGGGCAGAATGTTCGAAACCAATATGCGTCCAGGGGGCTTCAGCTCCCTGAAGGTAAAAAGAAAACTGGTTATTCTCAGGAGTGGTGAAATCCATCACTGCATATTCGAGTAACAGATTATTTTTATGATGGGGCAAATCGATCCGCTGAGTGAAGGCGATATCGGTTGTCAAAATATTTGTCGAATCACCCGGACTCAACCGTTCACCATTGATTGACAAATGTGTCAGTTTGATTTCGGGAGGTTGTGAATTGAGCACTAAATCCTTTGGATTGAAAATGGTCAGACCATTAACTCCCCCGAAAAAAAGCCTGCCATCCTGACCTTTAAAAGCAGCATAGGTATTGAATTCGTTGTCCTGTAATCCATCATTGCGCGTAAAATGTTGTGAAAAACCGGTTTCGGGGCAAAACCGGGTCAAGCCGCGGTTGGTCGAAATCCAAAGGTTTAAGGGTGATTCGTCATCCGGGAGAATCCCGTAAACCACATCGTCGGGCAGGATGCCATTTGCAACCGAAAAAACGGAAATCTGATTTTTTTCTGTATCGAGCCGGGATAAGCCTTTGCCGTTGGTTCCAATCCAAAGTATTTCAGGATGGGCGGGATCAATCAGGAGTGATTTAACAGAGTTGGTGGGAAGGCTGTTTCGATTCCCTTGTTCTGCTCTGAGACTGTTGAAAGCGTATGTACCATCCTGCTGTGGCACAGCCTTTACAAGTCCGTTCACAGTACCAATCCAAATGATCCCATCAGTGGTGATCTCAACGGCCATTTCTCTGGAAAGGGGTTCGTCCGTATTATCAAAATAATGAAAGGTTTGCGATCCAATATCAAACCTGATCAGTTTCACCGAAGTGAAAATCCAGATTTGCCCTGGATGGGCATATTTTAACTCAGGAAAATCGTTTAAGGGAGGGTAATCAAAATAGAAATAATCAACAGTTTTCTTTTCCGGATTGTACCTTACCAGGCGGGTTCTGATGTGGCCGATTTCTTCTGCAAAATACCAGAAATTTCCATTTTCGGTGATGCACAAATGGTTGTCGTAAGGTTTTGGCAAACCCAATTCCTCCAGGTCACGGGCCACACCGCTCTGCAAATCGAGTATTTTGGAATACCAGGCGCCCTTTCGCAAATCGCTCAGAAAAACATGGTTCCTGCCGTTGTAAACCGGCTGGCAATAAATAGAATATCCCTGGAGATAATTTTTAAAAACACCTGATCTTGGATTAAATTTACGAATACCGTGGGCATCAGTTCCCAGCCACAGGATGCCTGTATTGTCCACAAAAATACTTTTAACAAGTTTGCCAATATCCAATTGCCAGACTGGTTGGGTGAAGTGGTGAGAGGCTTGTAATCCAAACCCGTAAACCTGATCGCCGGTATTGAGCCACAGTAGGTTGTTTTTCTGATCCTGATAAACCCAACCGACCGGAATAAACGATAGTGCTCCTTCCTGCCACCTGACTCCGTCGAAACTGAGAATATTGTTTTCAAGTAACACCCTGAAAATGCCGTTATCATCATGAACAACCTGAGAGAAAAGGTACTCTTTTTTGTTCATGTTCTGAATATGATCCGGAAAAGGAATTTCAACGATGGCACCGGAATTTATTCCCCGTATCTGAATTCCCGAATTAGTGAGCAATACATAGTTTTTTTTATCATTGGAGAGGCAAAAATCCAGAAAGCCGGGGGGTGTTGATAAGATATGAACCTGGAAATATTTTTCAATGCTGACATTTGAGGTGTCAGAAAGAATAATTTCATCAAGGTTTGGTGGCCAGTTCAAGGAATAAATCCCGGTGATGTTAACATCCAGGTAACTGGCGCAGACTGAATGATTGCTTAAAGCAAAGATTTTTCCGAGCGCACCCCTGTTTCCGGGAAACATTTGCTCGACGCTGTAAAAACGATGTGTTTTCCGGTGAAACAGCATCGGTTTATCTGAAACAGTATTAACAAAAAGAAAGTCTCCGACGGCTTCCACATGAATAACCTCGTTGCTGTTCAGTGAAAGGGTATCAAAGGGATCGTTGCGAAAAACCTTAAAATTGTATCCATCGTAACGGTTCAATCCGTTTTTTGTGGCAAACCACAAAAAGCCATCTTCATCCTGGGTGATGGATGGCACGAAACCCTGCGAAAGACCCTGCTCAATGGAAATGGTTTCCACAAAAGGATTTTGAGCCCTTAACAGCATAAAACATAAAAAGAAAAAGGTGAAAAAAACAGCCTTCATCAAACACATTTTTTACAAAACTAAAAAAAACGTCGGTTTTTTT
>CALFEP010000218.1 GCA_937950125.1 uncultured Bacteroidota bacterium | reverse complement strand
ATTTCAAATTGCTCAGGCAGGGGAATCATTACTTTGTTGACAAGAGTTTGTTTATTGAGGAAGTAATCGATGATGCATCTGTGGTTTTGCTCTTCTCAGGCAAGGAAATTTTCTGAAAAGCTTTAAATACAAAATGATGTAAGCTTACTTCAATATTTTATTGGCTTTTTCAAAACATTCGTGGTTAAAAACATCGGGGCAATAAACAAAAGTATCGGTAAAGACGCCTTCAAAAGCCCCTCTGTGGTCATCAAGAATTACATATTTTTCAATTTCGGGATGGGTGTCGAGGTATTGTTGGATTTCGGCACTACGGCCACCTCGGCTATAATCAAGTATTATGGTACCATCTGCCACAGAGACATCGAGATCATAAAAATTGAAAAGAAGCCTGAGCTGATGAAGAGTTTTACTTGTACGCCAGGTTGATGATATTACTATTTTGGCATCATGAAGCTTCAGCAACTTTCGAAGCCGGTCAACAGTGCCAAGATCCCAATCAAAGTAAGTAGCGCCCATATCCCATTGATCCAGGGTAAGATAATCGGGGTTTATTTTACCCCAGGTTTGTTTTAGTTCAACAAGATTATTTTCAAATCGGTTCCTGTTTCGATCGGGTTGTAAAACCCCATCAATATCCAGAAAAACAACTTTTTTCATCCTTACTGGTTTTTAGTTTTGAAAATTACGATCCCCGAGAAACCACCGAAACAGCCATAGAAGCCGCCCTAAAACAAATCGAAGACCGCCAGTACGAAACCATTCTTCGCCAGCAGGGCTGCACCAATATTATGAAAGTTGCGGTAACCTTTGACGGGAAAAGGGTGTGGGCGAAAACAGGGTAAAAAATGTTTTTGGAAATATGTAACTCGCTACTTACCACAAGTCAATCCCCTTTCAATACTCTTAACAGGGTTTGAAAACCTTACATTTGTAGAAGATTTATTTTAAGCTGCCATTTCAGCCTGCTCAACACCACTACGAGAATCCTTTTTATGCCTGATAAAATCGAGTCTGGTTTCGGAGGCATACTCGGCAGGGGTTAGTCCGGTTACTGATTTAAAAACCCGGTAAAAAGAGGAGGGTGCATTAAAACCGGAAGCAACCATAACATCATCCATTTTTAAACCGCTATTTTGCCAAATGTTCATTTTTATCTGCCTCTTGGCTTCATTAACCCTGTAGCGGTTGATGAGGCTCTTAAAATTTTCGGAAGTATTCGAACTGATGGCTTCATAAAAATACTTCTTATTGGTACCCAACATTTTAATTACCTCCTCCTGGGTTAGTTCAGGGTTTAAAAATATTTTTTGGTTCTCGCATAAATCATAAAATGCGGCAAAAAGCTCCCCTTGCCGGGCCAATGATTCTCCAGGCGACGGTTCGGAAACTGGCGTTTCGTTATCAGATAGTTCTGGTGTATTGTCCTGAACCGGCTTTATACGCTTCCACTCCATACATTCGTGAAGATTGTGAATTTGCGAATCCAGGTATTCTTCTTTCAGGTACAACTCGTGCCTGAATTGTCTGGTTTTTACGATATGGGTAACCAAACCGGCAAGCAACAGAAAAAGGATTACCGACACAGCTGCTATTATTATTAAATACCGTCGGTTGCTGAGGATTTCAGTTTCCTGGTGCATAATAATCAGATTTTTTTTATCCAAATCATGCTGAACAATCATCTCATTAAGCGATTTCAGTTGTTTTTCGTTGTAAATGGCGTTTTTTCGATGTACAAACGACTGGTAATATTCAAGGGCTTTGGCATAGTTGTTCAATCCTTTTTGGGCAACATACATCAGGCTGTCGATGGTTATCTGAAAAGCCGGAGCCGGGTGTTCGGAAAGAAAAGTTATAGCCTTGTCGCCAAAACTTAATGCTTCTTCATAGTTCTGCTTTTTCAAAGCCGTCATCATAAGTTGGCTCAGGTTATTGGCGGTGTACCTGTAATTACCGGTTTTTTCGGCCAATTGATTCGACAGCAGCAAATACTCCTTTTGCTTATCGAAATTTTCCATTTTACGATAGCAACCGGCTGTTACATTGTAGGTTAAAATGAGCAAATCGGTATTATTAAATTTCCTGCTATGTTCGATGGATTTTTGTAAAGAATAGAGGCTACTGTCTAAAATATTCAGATTCAAGTAGGTTAATCCAAGATTAAACATATTTCCACCCAAATCTGCCGTGTCATTCAACACTTTATTTATTACGTAAGCCTCTTTAAAATACTGAAGTGCGACTTCCGGTTTTTTGTTTTTGTTGGCCATTGCGGCCAGCGCATTGAGGGCATTTTTGGTGAGCTTAAGGTCGTTATTTCGTTCTCCATAATCGAGCATCAGCTTTGAAAATAAAACCGAACTATCGTTTATTCCTGCCAGGTTGTAGGTATATGCTGCTGCTTTCCAGGTATTTACCACCAAAGCGGAGTCGTTGTTGCCTTTTGCCAGATGAAGCGCCGTGCGCACACTGTAAAGGGCGGAATCCGCATTTTTTAGCCGGTAATGCGCAAATGCCAATTGGGTAAAATAATAAAGCCTGGCATGTTGGCCGGTTGTTATATGATCTTTTAGCTCCCTGTTTATGAATTCTTTCGCCTCATTGTACCTGAACCGGTTCATCAAATTTTCAACTGCAGTATCCGAAAAGGAGGCCTGCGATTGAACAGGCAAGGCAAAAACCACAAATGCTGTTAGCAAAATGATGAACCGTTGATAAAACCCGCTTTTGTAATTCATATTTGGCAATTTGTAAATTGTTGCGAAAATAGCAAAAAGCATCTTTGAGCTCAGTTTAAAAAGCTCCGAAATGCTGATTTTTAGTGTTTTTTACCCCTGTCCCTAAAGGGAGGAACACTAAAAATCAGCAGGTTGCAATAGTCCCCTTTAGGGGATTTAGGGGTTAAATACCTTTTTAGACTGGACCCATCCTTTGAATAGCTGGCAGGTTTTCTCAACATCATTCTTTGAAAGCAGGGCAGGTTTTCCACCATAATTTGTTTTTGGAATCATGGTCATCATGGCCAAAAACCGCAATTGTCAGCACATCCGGTGGGTTTCCTTAATCAGGGGCTACATCAGAAGTTACCCTCAGCATGGCGCTGGAAAATGCAAAAAGTTCAGTTTTGGTAATACAAAGTTCAGTTTTGGTAGAAGCAGGAAATGGGCTGCACCTACTTTTGCCACCAGATTTTAAAGCAAATACTAACAATAAAAATTTTTTAACATGAGAAATAAGTTTTTCACACATTTCAATGGAAGTCTGTTCCACTCGGGACTGGGGCAGAAATTGAAACGATTGACCCTTGCCCTTGGGGCATTTAAAGTATCCATTATGCCTTTTTATGGGCTTGTAAAAAGGATTGCCGGAACAGTTCCGGTAAATTCATCATTTTTTGGCCGTTTTGCTTTTGCATGGCTATTTGTGGTAATGATTGCAGCAAATGGGTATTCACAAAACGACCTGCAATTAGAATGGGCTAAATCTTTTGATAACAGCGTACCGCAGGGAGGTGGTATCAGAGTACAGGCTATTAAGATGGATGATTCCGGCAATAAGTATGTTACCGGATTTTTCCTTAATACCGCCGATTTCGATCCGGGACCGGGAACAGCCAACCTGATTGCCACCAGTGATGATATATTTGTGGCTAAATACGATGCCTCAGGCAATCTTGTGTATGCCATAGGAATGGGGGGAACAACGCAGGATTATGGTTTATCCATTGCCATTGACGGCAGCGGCAATGCCTATATCACAGGATTTTTTGCTGCTACAGTTGATTTCGACCCGGGCGTGGGAACGGCCAACCTGACCAGCGCGGGTGAAAGAGATATCTTCCTGGCCAAATACGATGCCTCGGGCAATTATGTGTTTGCCAAACGTTTTGGCGCGAGTTACTACAATGATCAAGGTAATGCTGTTGCCGTTGATGCCGATGGAAATGCCTACCTCACCGGATATTTTCAGGGAACCGTTGATTTCGACCCCGGCGCCGGAACAGCCAACCTCACTTCTGCCGGGAGCTTTGATACATTCCTTGCCAAATATGATGCCTCGGGCAATTATGTGTATGCCAAACGAATTGGGGGGAGTTCATCCGATGAGGGATTAAGCGTTGCCATTGATGGCAACGACAATGCATACCTCTCCGGATATTATTCAGGTACAGCCGATTTCGACCCAGGCCCTGGGACTGCCAACCTTATCAGCGTCGGGAGTTATGATGCCTTCCTTGCAAAATACGATGCCACAGGCAATTATGTGTATGCCATACCACTAGGAGGAACTTCCACTGATTATGGGAATTCTATTGCCCTTGATGGCAGTGGCAATCCCTACCTTGCCGGATATTTTCGGAACACTGTTGATTTCGACCCAGGTATAGGAACGGCAAATCTGATCAGCGTGGGTGACAAGGATATCTTCCTGGCTAAATACGATGCCGAGGGCAATTATGTGTATGCCATTGGTTTCGGGGGGAGTTCGGATGAACAAGGTAAATCCGTGGCCATAGATGCCAGCGGGAATGCCTACCTTACCGGTATTTTCAAGGGTACAGCCGATTTCGACCCCGGCGCGGGAACATCCAACCTGACCAGTGCTGGAGATTTTGACATCTTTCTGGCCAAATACAATGCAACAGGCGATTATGTTTATGCCAAACGTATGGGGGCAACCGATGCTGATTATGGATTATCCATTGCCATTGATGGCAGTAACAATACATACCTCGCAGGATATTTTACAGGCACAGTGGATTTCGATCCGGGTTCAGGTACCGTAAATTTGGTTGCAGGCTCTGGTAATGAAAATGCTTTCATTGGTAAGTACGATGCCTCAGGCAATTACATCTGGGCAGGCTTACTGGGTGGCTATTCATACGCAGGCATGAGTGAAAGAGGTGTAGCGATGGTGAGGGATAGCCAGGGCAATTTATTCATCGCAGGGATTTTTGAGGGAACGGTTGATTTCGACCCCGGCGCAGGAACAGCTAACCTCACCAGCGCGGGAGATGAAGATGAAGATATCTTCTTAGCCAAATACAATGCCTCAGGGAACTTTGTGTATGCCAAACAAATAGGCGGAACTGAGGATCAACGAGTAAACTCGCTGGCCATTGATGGCAGCGGAAATTTATATCTAATAGGAAATTTCAGTGGTACTGCTGATTTTGACCCGGGTGCGGGTACGGCTAACCTGACCAGCGCCAGTGACTTTGATCTCTTTCTGGCCAAATACAATGCTTCAGGTAATTATGTGTATGCAAAACGAATAGGATCAACCGGGTACCGTGATCAAATTGGTAAATCTATTGCCGTTGATGGCAGTGGCAATGCTTACATCACCGGATATTTTGATGGCACAACCGATTTTGACCCGGGTGCTGGCACTGCCAACCTCACCACCAGTGCTGGAAATCATGACATATTTCTGGCTAAATATGATGCCACAGGCAATTATGTGTTTGCCAAACAAATAGGGGGAACATCGCGTGATGAAGGGAGTTCGGTGGCCGTTGATGCTAGCGGCAACACCTACCTCACCGGATATTTTCAGGGAGCAGCCGATTTCGACCCGGGTGCGGGAACAGCCAACCTGACCAGTGCCGGAAATTACGATATCTTTCTGGCAAAATACGATGCCCTTGGAAATTACGTGTTTGCCGATCGAATTGGAGGGACACAGTATGATATAAGTAACTTCATTGCCATTGATGGCAGCGGCAATGCCTACCTCACAGGAAAAATAAATGGTACAGTTGATTTTGACCCTGGGGCGGGTACCGCTAACCTTTCCCTTAATGGAGGATTCTTCCTGGCCAAATACGATGTCTCGGGCAATTATGTAAATGCCAAAGGAATGTCGGGAAATGGGAGCTGCTATTCCCTAGCTATTGATGGCAGCAGTAATACTTACCTTACCGGATATTTCATAGACCAACTGGATTTCGATCCGGGACCGGGGACTGCCACTCTAACCAGTGCCGGAAGTGCGGATATCTTCGTGGCCAAATACGATGCTTCGGGCAATTATGTGTATGCAAAAAAAATGGGCGGGCTATCATACGATGATGGCTGGTCGGTAGCCATTGATGGTACTGGCAATGTTTACATTACTGGAAGATTTACAGGAACAGCCGATTTCGACCCCGGTGTAACCACCAACAACCTGACAAGTCTCAACTGGGAAAATTGCTATATTGGCGCATACAGCGAATTTCTGGCGTGTACTAACCCGACGAACGGTGGTGAGATTGCTGAAAGCCAAGCCATCTGCGGCGGTGATGATCCGGTTGCCTTTACAAGTACAAGCGATCCTACCGGCCATTTAGGTACCCTCGAATACAAATGGCAATCGTCAACCACCAGCGCCATTGCGGGTTTTTCCGACATTGCTTCAAGCAATGCTGCAACCTACACTCCGGGTGCCCTCACCCAAACCACCTGGTTCAAACGCCTGGCACGAGTGGATTGCCAGACCGACTGGACAGGCGCTGCTGAGTCAAACACCATTGAAATCACAGTATTACCCGACTTCCATTCAGGCAGCATCACCAGCGCAGGCGAAACCATTGCCTGTGGAGGAACACCTTCGTTGATTGGATCCGTAAGTGACTGGGAGTTCGTGGGCGTTCCGGGATTTTCTGCCGATGAAGCAGCATACACTTCCCTGGCCCTTGATGGAAATAATACTCCCTACGTTGCTTACCGCGACGGTGAATATAACGGAAAGGCAACCGTCAAAAAATTCAATGGCACAAGCTGGGAGCCGGTTGGAACTGAAGGCTTTTCTGCCGGTGATGTTCAAGACATATCCCTCGCACTCGATGGAAACGGGATTCCCTATGTTGCCTACATCGATGTGGAGAACGAGTATAAAGCCACTGTGATGAAATTCAATGGAACAAACTGGGAAACAGTTGGCACAGCAGGATTTTCGACCGGTATGGCCGACTATACCTCCCTAGCGTTTGACGGCACAGGGACACCGTATCTTGCATATACAGACATTATGACTGGTATTAAAGTCAATGTGATGAAATTCAACGGTACAAGCTGGATAAACGTGGGTGCCGCCGGATTATCAGCCGGAGCCGCCCACTATACCTCTCTTGCATTCGATCCCATTGGTACTCCTTACGTAGCGTATGTCGATCAATGGTATGCAGGTAAAATCACTGTCAAAAGATTTAATGGCACAAATTGGGAATCAGTTGGTGCAGAAGGTTTTGGATCCATTATTACACAATTTCTTTCCATAAAGATAGACGAAAGTGGAAATCCATTTGTAGCATTCCGCGACAGCAATATTGGTGACAAGGCTTCCGTAATGAAATTTAACGGAACAAACTGGGAAACTGTTGGCGCACCTGGCTTATCAGCCGGTGTAGCGAGCTTCATCTCACTTGCCCTCAATGGAAGTGGAACCCCTTACGTAGCCTACACTGATGGCAATAAAACAGACGACGCCACTGTTATGAAATTCAACGGTTCAAACTGGGAGACAGTTGGCACAGCCGGTTTTACTGAAGGTGATGCCAGTTCCTTTTCGCTGGCAATAGATACAAATGGAACCCCCTATCTTGCTTTCGTGGATGACGAGGCAGGTGATGGCGCAACAGTGATGAAATTTATCTCAGGCGATGCTTCAGGCGGCGATGGAAACTATACTTATGAATGGAGGTCTTCTGCCGATAACTATGCCAGCGTCATTGCAGGTGCAACAGCTGCCTCCTATACCCCACCGGCAGGGCTTACCTCCACAACCTCTTATCGGCGATTTGTGCACGATGGTACTTGCCAAACTACTTTTGTTCAGTCTCAAAACACCTGGACTGTTACCGTTGAACCTTGCTGCACCAACCCCACCGATGGTGGAGAAATTTCTGCTGCTCAAACCATTTGCTCCGGCGCTTCACCCGAAACGCTTCAAAGCGAGGAACTCCCAACCGGCCATACCGGCGACCTGGAATACAAATGGCAATCGTCCACCACCAGCGGCACTGCTGGTTTTACTGACATTGCCTCAAGCAACACTACAACCTACAGCCCCGGCGCCATTATCCAAAACACCTGGTTTAAGCGCCTGGCACGCGTTGATTGTGAGGCCGACTGGACGGGCGCTGCTGAATCGAATGTTATCGAAATTGCCATCGAATCCACCCCCGTTTCCGGTACTTTGGCCAAGACTCCCGATGCAGCCAATGTTTGCGAAAGCGACGATGTTTCAGCAACGCTGACCGCCGGAAGTGGCGGCAACGGCACTGACGAACTGGAATACCGCACCCACGATGGCAGCAATTGGTCGGGCTGGGCAGCCTATACTTCAGGAAATGATATTTCAACAACAGGATTTACTCAGGTTGAAATTCGTACCCGCCGCATGGCAAATTGCTCTGACAATGCGGCTTACAATTCAGTGTACTGGCAGGTTGAACAAACCCCCGTTTCAGGCACGCTAACCAAAACACCCGATGCAGATAATGTTTGTGAAAATGAAGATGTTTCAGCTATCTTAACGGCCGGAAGTGGCGGCAACGGCACGGATGAACTGGAATACCGCACCCACGACGGAACCAATTGGTCAGCCTGGGCAAATTATGTTTCAGGAAATGATATTTCCACCACAGGAAAAACTGATGTGGAAATCCGCACCCGCCGCATGGCTGATTATTGCAGCGATGCCGGCTACAGCACAATAAACTGGACAGTTGACCCGACCACCGTTGCCGGAATATTAGATGGCGATGATGAAACAGATTACGGTTCCTCCACCGGCAACCTCACCCTTACAGGCTACACCGGCAATGTGGTGAAATGGCAAAAACGTACGGGGACTTCCGGTCCATGGACTGACATCAGCCACACCTCGGATGTTTTCAGCGAATCGCCAGCTTCCGCCGGAACATGGCAATACACTGCAGTTGTGCAAAGCGGAACATGCAGTGAAGAACAGGCCGAACCGCACACCGTAACCGTAAACCCGAAAGAACTTACTATCGGTGGTTCGTTTACCGCAAATGATAAAATTTATGACGACAACACCAACGCTACCTTCGACCAGAACGACCTGGAACTCTTAGGTGTGGTGGGCAGCGATGATGTTTCACTCACCGGTTTGGAAATTGATTTTGCCGCCAAAACGGTGGGCAACCACACAGTTTCCATCACTGCGGCCTCTTTAGCAGGCGTCAACAAGGACAATTACACGCTTTCGCTGGATGGCGCCCCCGAAACCACCGCCGATATTAACCCCGGCCCTCCTGCAAAATTCCTCATTACCGAAACCGACGGTAGCGACATCAGCAGTCCCAAGCTGCAAAATATCCCCTTTGATGTAAAGGTAACGCTCGTTGATGCCTTCGACAATCCCACGCCCAACACGGGCGGCGATGCTGCTGTTACCCTCACCGGCAGCGGTGGCGCAGTGGCCGGTGTGCTTCTCGTCCTCGGCGCCATTGGCGATCCGGTGGAACTCACTCTGGCTGAAGATGAAAGCAGTATCGGGTTCACTAACATTTTATACTCCGGTTTGAGTGCATTGGCTGGATTTGATGTGAAGATTTCAGCAAGTGCAGCAGGCACAGGCAGCGCATCGGGCAATACCGGTGAGAGCGCATTGTTCAGCGTGCGAGGCATAAAGCTTACAGTAACCGCCGACGAGGAAACCCTGCCTGCCGATGGCGCCTCCGAAACCCTTGTCACTGTGCTGCTCACCAATGCACAGGTACCGCCGCAGCCGTTGGCAGGCCAACAGATTACGCTAAGCGCCGATTTTGGAACTTTGTTCGACATCACCGACCCCGGTAATCCGGTGGCCGTTGTGGGTTCAAAAGTATTTAACACCGATGCCAACGGTGAAGTGAAAGTATCGCTGCAGGCTGCCGCCACATCAGGCGTGGCCACAGTGCTGGCGCTTTGTCCGGGCGCATGCCCCGCCGAAGCCGAAGTGGCCTTTCTGCTTTCAGCGCCCGCCATTACAGGCTTTACACCGGGTGAAGAATCGGTGGAAGTCGATTTTGATTCACCTGCCAACGAAGGCGCTGATGCCATCACCAACTACGAATACAGCCTTGACGAAGGCGCAACATGGACAGCCTTTGCTCCCGAACAGGCCACTTCGCCGGTAACCATAAGTGATTTGACCGGCGGCGTGAGTTATCAGTTGCAACTGCGCGCCATCAACGGCGCAGGAAGCGGTGAGGCCTCGGACAACTTTGAAGTTTATCCGTGCTTCAACCCAACCGACGGCGGCGAAATAGCCGATGATCAACTCCTTGAATACAACACTGTTCCGGCTGAGCTTACCAGCGTTGAGGCGGCAACAGGACATTTCGGAACGTTGGAGTATCAGTGGCAGAAAAGCACCAGGTCGGCAGTGGCTGACTTTGAAGATATCACAGGCGCAAACGAAGCCGAATATCAGCCAGGCGCCATCACTCAAAACACCTGGTTCCGCCGCCTGGCGCGCGCAGGCTGCAAACCCGACTGGAGCACGGCTGTGGCTTCCAACGTGGTATTTATCCAGGTCGATTACGTTCAGGAAGTTCAGATACCACAGGGCTGGTCCTACATTTCGTCGTACCTTCAACCCAACAACCCGAACATTGTCAACATGTTTGCCGACATCGTAGGCGCCAACAATTTGGGAATTCTTACAGGAGTTCAGGGAATTTACGCACCGGCGCCATTCTACATCAACACACTTCAAAACTGGGATGTGCTGAAAGGCTATAAAGTAAAAATGGCTGCCCAGGATCAACTGATTGTAACCGGCGACACCCTCACTGACAAAACCGTCACCTTCCCGGCGGGCGTCCACCTGATTCCGGTTTTGACAAATCAAGTCACACCGCTGGATGAAGTTATCGAAAATCCGGCTACCGATCTTTTGTACATGCTGGATATTTACAGCAACCAGGTTTACTGGCCGGGCGGTGGGATCAACACGCTTACCGAGCTTGTTCCCGGCAAGGGTTACCTGGCCAATTTCCAGAATCCGGTGACGCTTACCTATCCTCCAATGGATTTTGATAAGAAAAAATCATCAACGGTTTCAGAATTTGCCATTGGTCCATGGCCTTGCAACCGAACTTCAAACTATCACCTAATTTCCATTTCAGCCGACGCTGTGAAAGACCTGCAAAACGCTGACTACATCGGCGCTTTCGACAGCCAGGGCAACTGCGTGGGATATGCTGCGCTGGAAAAGACCGGCGAGAACATTTTGCTGACAGTTTATGGTGACGAACCTATCACCGCGGAAAACGATGGCCTGATGGAAGGTGAATTGTTGCGTTTCAGGAGTTTCAGCCTTGGCGACAACGCTGAAAAAGAACTCACCGCCACTTTCAATCCTACTTTCCCGAACGCTGACGGGCTGTTTGCCATAAATGGCCTTTCGGGAATAAGCGGGTTTAAGGAATCGGCAACGGGAGTCGGAGAAAACGAACTTGCAGCTTCGGTTCAGGTTTATCCTAATCCGGCGAAGGATGTGTTGAACATAACCCTGACAGGGTTTAAAACCCTGTCAGGGTTGGAAAAAGGGTTAACCGCAACCCTCCTTACCACCGAAGGCAAAGTAGTAAAAACCTATCCCATTACCAGCCCAATAACTCAAATGGATGTAAGCGGTTTACAAACAGGCATTTACCTTCTGAAAATCGAAACAACAGATCAGATTGTGGTGAAAAGGGTTGTGAAACAGTAATTCTTTCATCAAGCATTTGTTTTTTCAACAAAACCTGTCAGCCTGATTTGCCGGGCGGACAGGTTTATTTTTATGAAACCAATTGTACCCCAACGGCTAAAACGAATGTGAAAACAGCCTTTTTTTGAAGGAAATGGTTGAGCTATGAAAAAACGCTGAAGCACCATCAAAAATTCAAAATTTTTGTCAAAAGCAGGTATCAATTTCGAAAAAACACCATCATTCAAAGCTATGCCAACTTTGGGAGCATCGTTGTGGCTGTTTTTTTTGCGTTGCAAACAGTATAAGTTATGATGGCCTGTAGGAGAAATGATTCTATCGAAGCCATGCCTGCGAAATGCTGAATTCATCAGCTGGCCATATATTCACTGGGGAGTTTTGATTAGGGGGTGCAAGTCACCTGAGGCAAAGTCCAACCTTCGGGAGGTGGCGATGATGGACAATTCCACTGGGCAGGTACGCTTGTATTGGTGCAAACAACCCGTGTTCCAACACCAATACTGGTGCATCCGGTATGTTCAACTGCCTGACAGGTGGTGGTAGGATCGTTGTCCCAAACAACGCCAGGCCAAACAAAAAGCATATTACCGCATGGTGTTTCCCATATTACTTCGGCCCAATCCATTACGGTACCTGTTTCGCCTACCGATGGATTATAACCTGTACCCATCATGCTTCCCTTTATTAAAAATTTATCGGGGGCCGGATGCCGAAGCGATACAATTACGATGATGGCAAGGCAAGATAAAATCAATCCTGCAAAAAATCCCAGAATAAGCGACTTGTTAAAAAAATCTTTACTAAAATTCATAGCTTATATTTTTTTGTTCATTAATGTCAAACAACAGACGGCCTCAGAAACTGGTGTTCTGAATAATTGGTTCAAAAATAAGCACAAACTACATCAAATCCAAACCATTTGAATTTAAACTAAATATTTTAATTTTTTATTAACCAACCTTCAGACTGGTTGAGTTAGTGTTTTGCTGATCAATGAATCGAGTTGTAAAAGACAAGGAAAATTAAATAACTCAGGCTAAAGCCTTGGTATTTAACAGAATCACTTACCTCGTCGCGGTTAGCTGAGGCATTGGCGTGAGACATCGGCGTGAGCTCAGTCGAACGCTCAGTCGAACGCCTGTCGATGCACCCTGTGTGGGAATTTGAAAACCAGGTACATACCTGACTTAAGCCCACCAATTGCTGGTTTTCAGACCAGGAGTTTAATTATTTTCCTGGTCATTTTCGTATATTACTTTTCCTGAGGCTAAGTAGGGAAAAGCTGATGACCAATTTCTGCCGCTGCATAATGCTAAAAGCACAGCAACATTAGCAGAAATAGCTAATGTTAAACACTATTCAGAAAAGGCGGTCAATAAACCCGAAGGAGGCTGAATTTAATGGTTTTGATGTTGGTCTCTCAGTAGGTCGTTTATGGTCTTCACCGGGTTGAAGGTGATGATGGGGGTTTCAACAAACACAGTAATCCAGTCGGCCATAGCGCCGTTCCAGAGGCCAGGCAATTCCTGGGCTTTAAGTTTCCGTCCGCCGCTTGATTTTTCGGAAATGAAGCCGGTTTCAGGATCAACATATTTCCGCAGATCAAAAGGTTTCCCTTTGAAATTGCGCACACTGCAAACCAGGTCAACAGGATTAAAATGGGTCGATTCCTGCACAATTTGTTTCTGATCCGGGTTTTTCAAATCAATCTGTGATGATTCCACTATCTGCAACGACACTTCTCCTTTCGAATTTTCGAGCCAGAAAGGCCCGCCACCCGGTTCCCCTTCATTTTTCACCATGCCACAAATACGGACTGGTCGGTTCAGTTTATCAAATAAAATTGCAGTCTTTTCGGAGTTGGTTGCTTTGTCGAATGAACTACCCAGGTTCAGCAACAATTCGTTCGTGGCAAAACCGGCAATTTCATCAATTTTTTCGTCATTCAGGCCACCCTTTTCCAGAATCTGAAGGTACGAATTGGTTTGCTCCTTTAATTTCAGCAAAAGGCCGCCAATCACTTTTTTATACAGGTAAGTTGGCTCTTTGAGCCGATCGGGGACAATGTTATCAATGTTTTTCACAAAAACGATGTCGCCGTTCAGGTCGTTCAGGTTTTCGATCAAGGCGCCATGTCCCGCCGGTCTGAAAAGCAGTTTTCCATCGCTTTCGCGAAATGGTTCATTTTCCAAATCAACAGCCACCGTGTCGGTTGACGATTTCTGTTCCGAAAAATCAATCTGGTATTTCACGCCAAAAAGGGCTTCATAATCCTTTTTCACCTTTTCGATGGTCGAAAGGAATTTCTGGCGATGTTCGGGTGAAACGGTAAAATGAATTTTCACAAAGCTCTTGTTGTCGCGTGCATAATGTGCCCCTTCAACCAGATGCTCCTCAACCGACAGCCGCGAAAAACCATCGTACTGATGAAATTGAAGCAATCCTTTGGGCAGGCTGGCATAGCCAAGCCCTTTGTCGGTGAGCACATATTCAACCAGCAATCCATATTTTTTGTCTTCCAGCAACTTGTCCAGCGAAATCCCATCCCGCTCAAGAACCATCCTGAGGTCATCCACAAAAGCAAACTTCGTAATGTTGGCCAGAAAGTGGTACACCGAATTGAACGATTTGTCTAATTCCAGCTTTGCCAGGTCATCATCGGTTCCGTTGTACGATTCCATAAACTCAAACAGGTGTTTGAACATCCTGCTTGCTGCGCCTGAAGCCGGAACAAATTTAATCAGCTCGTGTTGTGGACCGTATTCCTCAAAAAAGGCAGCCAACTCATGAGCCTCTTTTTCATCAAAAACCTGAATTCCCTGACCTTTGGTTGCCGGAGCTACAAGTTTTACAAAAGGAAACCCTTTTCTGAAGTTTTCGATCTGTAAGCCGATCTCTTCGGGGCTGATCCCTTTTTCCTTTAACTGCTGATAATCCTGTTGTTGAAGCATAAAATCAATTTTTTTCGGTTAGTTCAATGTGTGTTTAACTGGGCAAAAGTAGTTTTAATCAAAAAAAATTCCCATCAAATCTTTTAAAATAAAAATTATTCTATTTTTGCACGCTCAAAACAAGCCCGCCCAGGTGGTGGAACTGGTAGACACACCAGCTTGAGGGGCTGGCGCCTGTAAGGGTGTGCAAGTTCGAATCTTGTCCTGGGCACAAAAAAAAACCCGGTCATCAGACCGGGTTTTATTTAAAATACCAAATGACAATTGTCAAATCTCAAAAAAATTCCAAAAGTTAAATTTCTAATCCAAAATAAAATCCAAAAGACACCCTTCGACAGGCGTTCGACTGAGCGTTCGACTGAGCTCACGCCGATGTCTCACGCCGAAGTCTCAGGTTGCGGAAACCGCTCAAAAATTCCAGAATCAAAG
>CALFEP010000217.1 GCA_937950125.1 uncultured Bacteroidota bacterium | reverse complement strand
GGTACTGGTACATGCAACAATGCCTGAGCAATGGCTGGAGCCGGGATACCTTGATTGACATGATTAAAAGCAATCTTCATTTGCGACAGGGGAAGGCAGCGAATAATTTTGAACTTACCTTACCTCCAATACAATCATCCCTGGCAAAACAAATGCTGAAAGACCCTTACATTTTTGACTTTGTTACGCTTGCAACAGAATATTCTGAAAGGGAATTGGAATTGGAGCTTGTGAAAAACGTTGAAAAATTTTTATTGGAAATGGGAGCTGGTTTTGCTTTTGTTGGCAGGCAATACAAGCTGGAAATCAGTGACAAAGAGGTTTATCTTGATTTGTTGTTCTATCATCTAAAAATGCGCTGTTTTGTGGTTATCGATTTGAAAAGAGGTGAATTTATTCCTGAATATGCCGGAAAAATGAACTTTTATTGTTCGGCCGTAGATGACATTTTGCGGCACCCAAGTGATCAGCAGACCATTGGACTGATTTTATGCAAAAGTAAAGACAAACTGTTTGCAGAATATGCTTTGCGTGACCTTCATAAACCTATCGGAATCTCAGATTATGAACTGACCCGGATTTTACCCGAAACACTGAAAAGCAGCCTACCGAGTGTTGAAGAAATTGAAACGGAACTATTTCAAAAACTTGAAGGCAGCAACAATTTTCAAACTGAAAATTAATCCTGGTAGTCTTTCACCATAATAGCGAGATTAAATTACATGAGCTCTGTCTAAAAAGGTCTTGTTTTAGAATAAGCCACAAAATCACGAAAACACTAAATAGTACAAAGTAATGAATATCAATATATTAGAAATTAGAAAATTTTGTGTTTTAGTGCTTTAGTGGCAAAAAAATAGTTTTTAGACTGGACTCATTACATGTAAAGTCATTTCCCAAAACCATACCTTTGCCAAAATATCAATACCGAAAACACATGCCGGAAAATAAGAAACTCTTTCTGCTTGACGCAATGGCCTTGATTTACAGGGCTTTTTATGCTTTGAACAAAAATCCCCGGATCAACTCAAAAGGGTTGAATACCTCAGCCATCGTGGGCTTTGCCAACACTTTGTTTGATGTGATAAAAACCGAGAAGCCAACACACATCGGGGTGGCTTTCGATACCATGGCGCCCACCCTGCGCAGCGAGGGATTTGTGGACTATAAGGCCAACCGCGAAAAAATGCCCGAAGACCTGGCAAAATCAATTCCCTACATCGAAAAACTGATTGAAGGATTCAGGATTCCGATCCTTTTTTCGGAAGGTCACGAAGCCGACGATGTGATCGGAACATTGGCCAAGCAGGCTGAAAAGAACGGTTTTATCACTTACATGATGACCCCCGATAAGGATTTCGGACAGCTGGTTTCAGAAAATATTTTCATGTACAAGCCCGCCAGGATGGGCAACGAAGTGGAAATTCTGGGTGTTAAGGAAATTTGTGAAAAATTCAGCATTCAACGGCCGGAGCAGGTTATCGACATTCTGGGACTTTGGGGCGATGCCTCCGACAATATTCCCGGAATACCCGGAATTGGCGAAAAGTGGGCAAAAGAGCTGATCTCGAAATACGACAACCTCGAAAATGTGATTGCCCATGCCGATGAATTAAAAGGAAAAATGGCTGAAAATGTCAGGAATTTTGCCCACCTCGGGCTGGAATCGAAACAATTGGCAACCATTATTTTGGATGTTCCCGTGGATTTTGATGAAGAAGACCTTCGCCTGAAGCAGCCCGATTTTGCTGCTCTGAAAGAGGTTTTTGATGAGCTTGAATTCAAGACTTTTGCAAAACGTGTTTTTGATTATTACTCACCACAACAACCGGAAATTCAACCATCGGCAGCGTTTGGAAATGATGTTCAGCAGGATTTGTTCAGCCAGGCAGGCATAGAATTTGAAACCCTGAAAACCATCCGCACCTCTCCCCACAACTATATTCTGGCAGATACGCCAGGTAAAAGGCTGGGTATTATTGAAAGCATCAAAAAACAAAAGACTTTTTGTTTTGATACCGAAACCACCGGCCTCAGTACCAACGATGCTGAACTGGTAGGGATGTCGTTTGCCCTGAAACCCGGGGAAGCATTTTATGTGCCGGTTCCCGATAATTTTGATGAAGCATTGAAAATCGTTCAGGAATTTCAGCCGGTTTTTGAAGATGAAACCATCGGAAAGACAGGCCAGAACATGAAATTCGATATTTCGATGCTGAAAAATTATAACGTGGAGGTAAAGGGTAAAATGTTTGACACCATGCTGGCACATTACCTCATCGAACCTGACCAGCGGCATAACATGGATTTCCTGGCCGAACATTTACTCGGCTATAAAACCATCAGTTACGATGAACTTACCGAGAAGAAAGGATCGCGGCAATTGAACATGCGCGATGTTCAAAAGTCAAAACTCGCCGAACTGGTAGATTATGCTGCCGAAGATGCTGACATTACCCTGCAGCTCAGGGAAATATTAGAACCAAAACTGGCAGCCGACAACCTTCGCAAGCTGTTTGACGAAATTGAAATGCCCCTGGCGCCGGTGCTTGGATCGATGGAAACCGAAGGCGTGAAACTGGATGTTGGTGCCCTCAAAGAATACTCCCTGCAACTAAAACAGGAAATTGATGTTGTTGAAAAGGAAATTTACGAGCTTGCCGGCGAAAAGTTTAATGTGGCTTCGCCCAAACAGTTGGGTGTGATTTTGTTTGAAAAACTGAAAATCATAGAAAAACCCAAAAAGACAAAAACCAACCAGTATTCCACTGGTGAAGACATTTTAAGCCGGCTCGAAAACAAACATCCGATCATTGCCAAAATCCTGGATTTCCGTTCGCTTACAAAATTGAAATCAACCTATGTTGACACCCTGCCCGATTTGATCAGCCCGACAGATGGCAGGATTCACACCAGTTACAACCAGGCCGTGGCAGCTACCGGGCGCTTGAGTTCGGCCAATCCAAACCTGCAGAATATCCCAATACGCACCGAAAAAGGCCGTGAAATCAGAAAGGCATTTGTTCCGCGCAGCGAAGATTTTGTTTTGTTAGCCGCCGACTATTCACAGATCGAACTCAGGATTATTGCCGAACTGAGCCGCGACGAAGCCATGATGGAGGCTTTCATCAAGGGTCAGGACATTCATACCTCAACTGCGGCAAAGGTTTACGGAGTGCCGGTTAGCGAAGTAACCCCCGACATGCGGCGGAACGCCAAGATGGTGAATTTCGGGATCGTGTACGGAATTTCGGCTTTTGGACTTTCAGAAAGGTTGAACGTACCGCGCGGTGAGGCACGCGACATCATCGACCAGTATTTCAGGCAATATCACGGATTGAAAAAATACATGGACAACTCCATTGCATTTGCCCGGAAGAACGGTTTTGTGGAAACCATCATGGGGCGCCGGCGTTATCTCCGCGATATTAATTCGGCCAATGCCAACATCCGCGGTTTTGCCGAGCGAAACGCCATCAATGCGCCCATCCAGGGCTCATCAGCCGACATGATCAAGATTGCCATGATCCGGATTTTTGATGAATTCAACCACCGGAACCTGAAATCGAAAATGATCCTGCAGGTGCACGACGAATTGGTTTTCGACACTGCCCGTGGCGAAATTGAAGTGGTAAAAGAAATTGTTGAGTCGAAAATGAAAACCGCCATCCGGATGGAAGTCCCTGTTGAAGTGGACATCAATATCGGCGAAAACTGGCTGGAGGCGCATTAGTTTCAATATCAGATAGTTTTATTGTCTTTTTTAGGTCTTGATTAAAATTTGCTTTACATTTGACAAAAATATCAATACAAAATGACAACACAGGAATGAAACCAAAAGAAATAAAAGAACGGGCTGGGTTATCCTGGAGAAATATCATGATGAAAACCGACTTTTACGCAGCAATTGTGAGAAAAATGAAACCTGTTGAAAGAAAATTATCTAAAGAATTGGTTTTAAATCTGTTGCCCTTCCATTGTTGAAATAAATCACTTATAATTAATTTCCGAAACAAAACATTATTTATAGACTTGATGATGAAGAATTTGGGGTAAACCCATTAAAATTTTCCAAAAAATCGCTAAAGCTTAAAAGGAACAATTATGAAAATCAATAAAATAATAATCCAAAACTTTAAAAAGTTCAAAGAACTTACCGCAGACATTTCTTCATTTGATTGTTTGGTTGGTGTTAATAACAGTGGGAAGAGCACGTTGTTGCAGTCTCTTGCCCTGTTTGATTTTGTATTGCACAATTGTCTGGCAGTAAAACAGACCAATGGAGGGGTTAATCAAAGAGTCTATGAAATTAAAAACAGGTCCATTGCACCAGATGAATTCGTTGTAATTCCGGTTGCAAATGCCATCGATTTATGGAGTGATAAAATAGCTCAAAAAAGCGGAAAACACGTATTAATTCAAATTGAAGTAGAGTTTAATAATAACAAACGAGTTAAGGCAACTATAGATCTCAATTTTAACAGATATTCCATAAGTCTTGAAACTGAAAATGATCAGGAATGGCTTCAATCACTGGCTCATTACAAAATATCCTATTTGCCGGTTTTTTCAACATTTCTAACTCAGGAGGAAAAGCGGACACAAGCAGTTATCGAAGATGCACTCTCCAGGGGAAGGGTGAATAGTGTGATCAGAAATTTACTTTATGATTTAAAACTCAAAGGTGAAATACCTTATTTGGTAGAGATTCTTCAAAATGCTATACCTTCTTTAAAGGAACTCAACATAAATTTTGATGAGGTAACGGATAAATACATCGAAGTTACCTATAAGGAAGAAAACAAGAATAAAAGTTTTGATCTTTTCATGGCTGGCAGTGGTTTTCAGCAATTTGTTTATCTTTTTGGTTTTATCCGGCTAAGGTACCCCGATCTGATTTTATTAGACGAGCCCGATGTTCACTTGCACGGTTCTATGCAGGCATCATTAATTAGTGAATTAAAAAAACTGGTTAAAGATGAAAACAAGCAGATAATTTTTGCCACACATTCCAGAGATATAATTAGCCGGTTAGACCCCGATCAAATAATAACTTTGAATGAAAATCAGGCTACAAGACTAAAAGTAAATTTTGATATTTATGATTTGATGGAATCCTTGGGTTCTTTTGACAATATTCAAATTGCACAGCTTCAGGAATTTAAAAGACTTTTAGTTGTTGAAGATCAGGACGATTGGAAATTCGTTCAGGTTTTTGGAAAAAAAGTACTTGGTGAAGCTGATTGGCAAAAGGTTGAAAAAAGATTATCCATTTTCCCGGCCAAGGGAAATCCTTGCAAGCAGGACATGGTCAAACTCAAAGAACAACTAACTGGTATGTTCAGACTGAATTTTTCCGGAAGTCCGCTCAAACTTTTTGTGCTTTCGGATTGGGATTATCATCCTTTCAGAGATGAAATGCTAAAATCACTTAATCAGAAAGACCCCAACATTCAATACCATGTTTGGGAAAAAGCTGAGATTGAGAATTATTTACTTGTCCATAACGCGATACTGCGTCTTGTCGAGTCAAGAAATGAGGTAAAAAACCTCTTTACAGATGCTTTAAGTAAAACGTTTTTTCAATTGATTGAAAACAGTAAACCTGGCGTTGAAGAAAAAATTGCCAAAGCAATCGAAGATTACAGTAAAGCAGAAAGAAAGGGATGGGATATTGTCCGGATAAACCGGGAGGTTAAGAAAATACTGGACGATAAATGGGAGAATAATAAATTTGATTTATCAGATGCTAAAGAATTTGTTTTGCCAGAATTGAAAAAATGGTTGCAAGACAATCATTTGACTCAATTTACTGATTTTTCTTTGGCAGAAGGCTTACTGAAAACAGAAATTAACCCTGAAATTGACTTGTTCATCCGAAAGCTTGCAAAATTTACAAACCTCAATATCCAAAACCAATAAATTATACTGTCTTACAGATGGTTAACAAAATCATACCACAGAACCACTAACAGTCGGCACTATTTTTTTACATAAAACAAAGTGCCATGATTGCTTTTTATTGCCAGAAATTGCATGCACGCCTGAAGGCAAGTTTCACAACAATGTCAATAATGAGGGGAACAAAATGGTGATAATTACTACTTCCGTTTGAAAAATATTTTGCTTTCGCTTTATGGAACATACTAAACAGGAAATTTATTAAAAATTCAATGATTCATCCGGTTATCGAAGTCAGGAACGTTCACAAATCTTTTAAATCGGTGCATGCCGTAAAAGGGATCAGTCTGAAGATTGACTCGGGAACATTTGTTGCTCTGCTTGGCCCGAATGGTGCGGGAAAGACCACCCTCGTTGAAATGATTGAGGGCATTCAGAAACCTGACGAAGGCGAAATTCTTATCCTGGGCAAAACCTGGAAAGACCATGAGCACGAACTGCGCCGTATGATTGGCTTGTCGCTGCAGGAAACCCGGTTTATCGATAAATTGCGCGTAACCGAAACCCTGAGCCTGTTTGCCAGCTTTTTCGGGATTGGAACCGAAAGGGTGGAGGAAATCACACATCTTGTGGGGCTGGAAGAAAAAAAGCGCGCTTTTGTAGTAAACCTTTCAGGTGGTCAGCGGCAACGGCTTGCGCTGGGGATTTCACTGCTTAACCGCCCAAAAGTACTCTTGCTGGATGAGCCCACTACCGGCCTCGACCCCAACGCCCGCCGCGAAATCTGGGACATTTTGCTCAAACTCAAACAGCAGTCGGGCACTTCCATGATCCTGACAACGCACTACATGGAAGAAGCCGAGCAGCTCTGCGATTACATCATCATCATCGATAAAGGTGAAATCCTGAAGGAGGGTACCATCGATCAGATGCTCAGCACCGAAGACGGAGAAAAATACATTGAATTTACACTGAACAACCCGCCAAAAAGTCTGCCTTCTGTAACTGAACTTAAAACCACCATCGAATGGAATCAGGCAGAAAATAAGGGGAAATTTTCCATAACGCATATTGACGGTTACCTACCTTTGTTTTTCAATTATCTTGAAAAAAATGGTCTTCACCTGAAAGACCTCGAAATCCGCCGTCCCACACTCGACGATTTATTCACCAAATTAACAGGCCGGCATCTCGATGAATAACTATTTTCAAAAAAGCCAGCTTTACCAGCTTACACGCGCCCATTTTATGGAACTGATCCGTGAACCCGGCGTTTTGTTCTGGGGCATTGTTTTTCCGATACTCATGTCGCTGGGCTTGGGTGTGGCATTTACCCAAAAAACTGATGTTGTGCGTAAAGTTGCGGTGATTGAAAACACAAAAGGGGATAAATCATTTTCAAACCTCGATTCCTTGTTTTCTTTCCGTGCTCAAAAGGTAAATACGCCTTCTCCCGACTCATTCAGCTACAGCATCACCCTACCCGATGAGCAATTGGGAAATACAACGTTTTTATTCAGAAAGACAAACTGGGATGAGGCGATGCTGATGCTGAAAAGAGGTAAAATCAACCTCATCCTTGAGGAAAACAATGGAAAAACCGAATATCATTTCGATCCGCTGAATCCCGATGCACAACTGAGCTACATAAAATTGTCGGGAGTGCTGGAAAACAAAGAAATTCAGCCGGTTAAAAGCAGGCCTGTCATCAAAGCGCTCACCCTCACCGGAACACGGTACATCGATTTTCTGGTTCCGGGACTTATCGCGATGGGCGTGATGATGTCGTGCATGTGGGGAATCAGCTACGGCATAATCGAGCGCAGGTCGAAAAAGCTGCTTCGCAGGATGGTGGCTACACCCATGAAGAAGTCGTACTTCCTGCTTTCGCTTATTGCCGTGAGGTTTTTGATGAATTTCATCGAGTCGGGGCTGCTGCTGCTTTTTGCCTGGATGGTCTTCGGAATCAATATTCAGGGAAACCTGATGGCTTTGATTGCCATTTTTATGGCTGGCAATTTTGCCTTTGCCGGAATAGCCATTTTTGCCTCATCCTACACCGCAAACACCGAGGTTGGCAATGGACTGATAAACGTTGTGGTGATGCCGATGATGGTGCTTTCCGGTGTGTTTTTCAGTTACCACAATTTTCCCGACTGGGCCATTACGTGGATTCAGAAATTACCACTCACGATGCTGGCTGACGGGGTGCGCAGCATCTTTAACGAAGGAGCAGGTTTCGCTGAAATGTACCTTCCTGTCGCTATTTTAACCACAGTCGGATTGATTTTCTTTTCGTTAGGACTGAAATTTTTTCGCTGGCATTAAACCGAAAACTTACCAAATTTGCACAAAACAAAAGAATTTGGTGCTATAAATCAATCGATCGTTGAATTTTGTCAAACAGGCACTTCATTTTCATTTGTTGAACAATTTTATCTTTGCACCGCCAAATATTTTACTTTAAAGAACTTGTATTTTACTAATGATAACTTTTTAAAATCATGAAAAAGAGAACCTTAAATTTGACTTTTTTTGCTATCGGAGCACTAATTATTAGTTTATTAACCGTGAATACTGTGTCATCTCAATCAAATGTTTATCAACATGATACAATAAGCATGGAACCAGGTAAAACCCATGATGTTTTCTATTCGCTTAAAACCGGGGAATCCTGGCAGCAAATCCGCAGCGACTGGGATATTCAGTTCAGCACACATGTTTTTGATGTCACAATACGTACCAATGGCACTTCTGGCGTGGTGCTTTACACTTACCCGAATTCAGGTATCTCCGGGTGGAATTCCATCGATACGACCGGGCTATCGACCTGGGCGCCGCTGAATGATTCGGATCAGGACTGGGAAATGGGTGCTTTCAATCAAAACGGTTATGGCGACCTGGATTACGGATGGGGAGTTTACAACATGGTAACACACATCATAACAGGCGATTCGCTGTATTTATTGAAGCTGCCCTCAGGATCGTTTTTAAAACTCTGGATTGTTGAAAAAAATCCTGTTACGAACATTTACAAATTCAAATTTGCAAATCTTGATGGTACTGGCGAAACCGAAGAAGTGTTAAACTGCAACGATTTTTCAGCCAAAAACTTTGTGGGTTACAACTTTACAACACAAGAATTTGTCGATCGCGAGCCGGCATCAGCCGATTGGGACCTGCTCTTTACGAAATACATGACCTTTTACATGAATGTGATGTGGTACCCCGTTACCGGCGTATTACAGAACTACAACGTAGAAGTTGCTTCGTATGCAATGGATACCACATTTATGGATTTCACCATCGATGCGCTGGATTCAACCACCATTTCCACCATTGGCAATTACTGGTTTAAATTGTTAGGCGGAATGCCGCCTTCATACGAGGTTGACGACTCGTTGGTGTATTTTGCAAGCGATCAGGAAAGCAGCATCTGGAAACTTGTTTTTGAATATTATTCAAGCGCTGAGGGTAAAGTTGGTTTCAGAAAAATGCTGGTTGAAGATAATTCATCCATTTCGGAAATCCCCGGTACCGTTGCCGGCAATATTGCCATTTCGCCAAATCCCGCCAAAGCACAGACACAACTGTTGTTTACAGCCGACAAGAGCGGAATAGCTGAACTGAACATGGTCAACCTTTCGGGCCAGTTGGTATCGCGCCGCAACATCAGCTACACACCCGGGCTTAACAACGTGAACCTTGATGTTAGCGAGTTGCCCGCCGGAGTTTACATGGTTACACTGCGTGCCGAAAATACCTTGCTGCGCAACAAGCTGATCAAAAATTAACATGCCCGTCCGTTTTCTAATCATTTCGGTCACCATTTGGGTGGTTGGTTTTGCTTTTGTTCCCACACTGCTGGCGCAAAAAGCCTGTGTAACTGTGCTGGACGGCAAAACAGGCAAACCTGTGATATACAGCAATGTTTGTTTTGAAAGCCTCGACAGCAAAGAAAAATTTTTTCAGGTAACGGATGACCAGGGCAAAGCAGAGAATCCGGCAAAAACAAAATCGGTAGTGGCTATATCGTATGTGGGGTACAGTACTTTTTATGACACCATTTTTCCTGGCGAATCAAAGACTTTCAGACTTGATCCGGCCATCCTGAACATGGAAGAAGTGGTTGTGACCGGTCAATATATGCCCGAACGCACCGACAAATCTATCTATAAAGTTCAGGTTATCAGCGCAAAGGAAATCAGTTCTCAGGCGGCTGTAAACCTTGAAGAAATTTTATCAACACAGTTGAACATCAAAATTTCGCACGATGCAGCACTTGGGAGTAAGATGAAACTGCAGGGGATCGGGGGTGAAAATGTAAAAATACTGTTGGATGGCGTGCCTGTCATTGGCAGGATGAATGGCGACATCGACCTGAGCCAGATCAATTTATCGAACATCGAGCGCATCGAAATGGTGGAAGGCCCGATGTCGGTGAACTATGGTACCAATGCGCTTGCCGGTGTAATTAACCTGATCACCCGCGACCACATAAACAACCAGGTTGAAGCCCGTCTAAACAGCTATTATGAGTCGGTCGGGCAGTACAATATTGATGGAAGCGCAGGTATTTATAAAAACAAAAACACCTTCCTGGTGAGCGGTGGCCGGAATTTCTTCGATGGGTATTCTTTGTACGATACATCGCGTTATCAACAATGGAAGCCAAAGGAACAATATTTTGGAGAGATCAAGTACAAACGCAGGATCGGAAAAACAAACCTGCGTTTATCAAGCCGATATTTTGACGAATATGTGTTAGACAAAGGCAGCCCGCAACTGGATGCTGACACATTAAACAACTATTATTTCTACAAAGCCCGCGATGGTCATTATTACACCAAACGCTGGGACAACAGCCTTGCCTGGACAGGACTGATTGGTCAGAAATACATCGACCTGATGGCCTCATACTCGTGGTATGAGCGCGAAAGAGAAGTTTTTATTAAAAACCTGGCTACACTTGAAAGCGAACCTTCCCAGTCGCCTTCCGATTTCGATACCACCAGCTTCGATTCGTGGAGCGTGAGGGGTACCATCAGCCGTTTTTTGATGGATACTGTGAAATTCAATTACCAGGCCGGTTTTGATGTTTACCTGGAATCGGGAACCGGAAAAAAAATCGAGGGCGGAAAAGCCAGCATGGGCGATTATGCGCTTTTTGCAAGCTTGAAATGGAGGCCGATAAATGCGCTGACAATCCAGCCCGGCGTGAGGATGGCCTACAACACCGGCTATGACGCTCCGGTTACACCTTCCATCAATATCATGTACGATATCAGCGATAACTGGCTCGTTAGGGCATCCTACGGAAAAGGTTTCAGGGCGCCGTCGCTGAAAGAACTTTACCTTGATTTTGTGGATCTGAATCACAAAATCTATGGTTCCGACTCCTTAAAAGCTGAGTATTCCAACAGCTACCATGTAAGTGTTGGCTATAAAACAGAAACCAAAAAAGTGGCTTTCAAACTTGAACCTGACTTTTTTTATAACCAGATGAAGGACAAAATTGATCTGGTACCAAAAACCATTGTCGGGGCAAACAACGACACCACCGAAATATGGACTTACAGCAATGTTGATCTGTTCAAAACATTAGGCGGAAGGTTTAATGTAACCTACAATCACAAAGGGCTTTTCAACCTTGGAATCGGTTTGGCTTACATCGGAACCAGCAACAATTTTGGCATCGAAACCGCCTCTTCCGGAAAATACAATTATTACCCTGAAATAGCGGTAAATGCCATTTACGAGCAAAAATTAACCGGACTCACCTTTGGTATGAATTATAAATACACGGGCAAAGTTACCCTCAACCGGTTAGACGCCAACGATAACCTGGTGCCATATACCGAAGAAAGTTACAGCATGCTTGACATTTCGGTCAACCGGTCGTTTTTCGATGATTTCCTCACATTGGCCATCGGCGCTAAAAACCTGTTTGACGTAAATGATATAAAAACCTCAGGCGGAGGTGAAGGAGGAGTTCATTCATCTGGCGGCGCAAGCACCCCGGTGGCCTGGGGACGTACGTTTTTTGCAAGTGTTAAGTTTTATTTTACAAAATGAACAACTTGATAGAAAAATTGAAAAACAAAATATTTTTCGGCGCCTTGCTGATCATGGCATCAACCTTCTCATCGTGTATGGATGATCTGGAATCGGATATAAAAATCGACCCGACGCCGATACCCGAAGGAGTAAAAATTGGCAGTGCTGACCTGGGAGCTACCTATCAGAACCAGGTTTATTACAGCCTTGTCAGCAACCAACAAGTAAAAGTCTATACGCAGGGCGAATTTGATCTTGCTTTTGAATCGACGCAAAACGGCTGGCATATATTGCTCAATTCCTCCCGGTTCATGCATGCCGGAAATACATTCAACATCGATTTTAATGATGTAAACAGCCAGGCCGGAGTGGAAATGAATTTTGACAACTCAAACGGCAGCCTCGACTCTACCGCAATCGGAAACTGGGCAAACATCAGCGGTGGTGATACACTTTCCTATGGATTTGTTTATGTAATCGACCTGGGATTAGATGCAAATGCAAGCCCACTGGGATACAGAAAAATTCAATTGGAAAGCCTGACCGATGGAAAATATTTTGGACGCTATGCAAATCTTGACGGCTCTGATGAAACAGCATTTGAAATTCCCAAAAAACCTGACATTCATTTTGTGGGATTTTCGTTTGCCAATGGGGGCACAATCGTGGATTTTGAGCCACCAACAAGCACTTACGATATTTTCATTGGCCAATACACCACCATGCTTTACTCGGGAACCGAGCCTTATCCTTACCTGGTAAGGGGTGTTTTGCTCAACCGCACTTCATCACAGGCTTTTCAGTATATGGGTGAAAAGGAATTTTCAGACATTGAATTTTCGGATGTTTCCACAACCAGTTTTTCACCTGGCATGGATGTTATCGGGCACGAATGGAAATACTACAACCTCGAGGAAGGCTTCTACAGCGTAGATGCAACAATGGTTTACATCATAAAAAATCAGACCGGAAATTACTACAAGCTTCATTTTATAGGTTACTACAACGAAAACGGCCAGGCCGGATATCCCAAGTTTGAATTTAAAAAGCT
>CALFEP010000216.1 GCA_937950125.1 uncultured Bacteroidota bacterium | reverse complement strand
GAGTTTTGAACGGAATGTTCGACCCGGCTGTGGCAGGCGTTGGCGTTTTTGAAATTCTATACACTTATACTTCACCATTTAATTGCACAAACAGCTGCACCTTTACCGTTACAGTTGCACCATCAGCTTCGGTAACAGCCGGAATAGATGCAACAGTTTGTGCCGGTGATGATTTTTCTCTTTTCGAAGCATCGGCTCTCGATTGTTGTGCTTTAACCTGGACAACCGCAGGAGACGGATATTTTATTAATCCAAATACGCTTAATGCAACCTACATTCCAGGCGTTGATGATATAAATGCAGGACTGGTGGTACTATGTCTGACCGGCCAGCCTTGTGCACCCTGCACCAGTGTAGCCAGTGATTGTATTACACTTACTATTCAGGCGCAGCCAATGGCAGATGCAGGAAATGATGCCACTATACCCGGAAATGCATCCTTCACCATTGTTTCGGCCACAGCCGCAAATTACAGTTCGTTATTATGGACAAGCAGCGGAAACGGAACTTTCGATGTGGTATCTGCATTAAATCCAACCTATTATCCAGGTAATGAGGATATTCAGGCAGGTTTTGCCCAGTTATGTCTGGTTGCGCAGCCGTTGGATCCGTGTACAGCCGTGGCAAATGATTGCATGAATCTGACCATTGGCACCGGCGCTACTGTTTATGCCGGTCAGGATGCGGCTTTGTGTGATCAATCCAGTTATTTCGTTGAGGATGCATTTGCCGAAAATTATTCATCCGTGTTATGGACAACAACAGGTGATGGTTATTTTGACGATCCATCAGCCATCAACCCGGTTTATACTTTTGGTGAAAATGACATTGTCAATGGAACTGTTGAATTGTGTGTTACTGCCCAGCCAATACCGCCCTCCAACGTTGTTGTCAGCGATTGCCTGGTACTGAACATAGCCATGCAGCCTTTGGCCTCGGCAGGTAGCGATGCAACAATTTGCAATGGCGAAACCTTTACTGCCCAGGCCAATATCGAAAACGCCTGTGAAATAACCTGGCAAACAGCCGGTGTCGGAACTTTCGACAACCTTCATATTGCAAACACCACTTACACTCCCGGCACATCTGACCTTGCTGCCGGTTCAGTGGTTCTTTGTGTAACAGCATTGCCCTGCAACCCTTGTACAACTTCGGCCACCGATTGCCTCACCCTACATTTTGTCCCTTCAGCTACCGCATTTGCTGGTAGCGACGGAACCATCTGCGAAAACAGAACATTTACGGTATCAGGTACAGCAACCAATAACTCTGGTGTTGAATGGACTACCACTGGCAATGGTACCTTTGCCAACAGTGGTGATCTGGCCACTGTTTACACACCTGGCGGGGAAGATATCACTGCAGGAAGTGTTTCACTTTGTTTATCGGCTCTTCCAATCAGTCCTTGCGTAATGCCTGTAACCGACTGTCTGACGCTTTTTGTCCGACAGCTCCCGGTTGCCAATGCTGGTGCTGATGCTGCAGTTTGTGCTGGAAGTTCTTATACCTTGTCCGGTTCAACCCAGAATGCCTGTGGAAATTTCTGGACAAAAACAGGCGATGGTACTTTCAACAATACCGGATTGCTCAACGCTGTATATACCCCTGGCCCCAATGACATTGCCACTGGTTCTGTTACATTATGTCTCAGGGCTTTCCCGTGTAATCCGTGCGCTGTTAATACCACCGACTGCATGACACTTAACATTTACAAGAACCCAACAGTAAATGCAGGTAATGATGTAACCCTATGTGAAGAATCGTCATATACGCTAAACGGCTCAGCAACACATCAGTGCAGCCTGATCTGGAACACCTCAGGCGACGGATCATTCGATAACAATACGCTGGCTCATGCAACCTATACTCCAGGAGCCAATGACCTGCAGAATGGCGGGGTAACCTTATGTCTCACCGCAGTTCCATGTTCGCCTTGTACCATTTCGGCAACCGACTGTATGACCATATCCTATACAGCTTCGCCCACTGCTGACGCCGGCATGGATGCTACTATTTGCGAAAACACTACGGTTGCCCTTAACGGGAATGTTCAGAATTCGTGTGGAAACACCTGGACAACCACCGGTGACGGTGTATTTAACAACAGCCAGGCACTCGATGCTATTTACACACCAGGTTCTGATGATCTGGCAAATGGATGGGTTGAATTGTGTCTTACCGCTTCAGCCTGCAGTCCGTGTACCACTCCGGCAAGAGATTGCGTGATTATTTCCATTCAGCCGAATCCACAGGTATCCGCCGGAAATGATGCTACCATCAACAGTGGAGATACATTTGTTCCGCTTGATGCAACCGCAGGATATTTCAGCAGCCTACAGTGGTCAACTTCGGGAGACGGCTTGTTTGATGCACCCGAAACGCTGAGTCCGGTCTATACTCCCGGTGATAACGACATCGCCACACATTCAGTTGAGCTTTGCCTTACGGCCAATGCAGTTGATCCATGTTTTGCTTCAGAAACCGATTGCCTCATGCTGTTCATCGGCTCATCGCCTGAAGCAGACGCAGGACCCGATCAGACCATCTGCGAAGGGAGCACCCTTTGGATTGAATTTGCCACTGCCAGCAATTACAGTTCGCTCAACTGGACAACCTCGGGCGATGGAACATTCGATTTTAACAACACCCTGAATCCGGTTTATACACCAGGTTTGAACGATATTATAGCAGGTAGCGCACAACTTTGCCTCACCGCACAGCCCGTTCCACCCGCTAATTTCCCGGTTACAGATTGTATGAATCTGGTTATCGCAGCCAATCCATGGGTTAACGCCGGTGCTGATGCCATAATTTGCGAAGGCGAAATCGTGTTGCTTAACGCTCAGGTATCAAATGCCTGTGTTGTTTTATGGGAAAGCCAGGGAGATGGCCTGTTTGAAAATCCAGCATTACCCGTAACATTCTACACACCCGGCGCTGCCGATATTGCTGCCGGAACCACTGAACTTTGCATTACTGCGACGGCTTGCAATCCTTGTACGGTGGCTTTTACCGATTGTCTGACAATAACCATTCAACTTTTGCCATCGGTTAATGCCGGTGCAGACGTTACCATCTGTGAAAACGAAACCGTCTCCCTTGCCGGCAGTATTGTAAATGCCTGTGATTTCAGCTGGGGAACATCGGGTGATGGTGTGTTCGATAATTCAAATGAATTGTATGCAACCTATTCCCCCGGTCAGAATGATCTGGCCAATGGATATACTGAACTTTGCCTTACCGCCTATGCATGCAACCCCTGCACAGCAGCAGAAACCGACTGCCTGACAGTATTCTTCAGTCCAGAGCCAGCGGTATTGGCAGGAGATGATGTTACCATTTGTGAAAATCAAACGGTTACATTGTCGCCCTCGGTTGCAAACCAATGCGGTGTTGTTTGGACAACGTCTGGCGATGGAATTTTTGAGAATGCCCAATCTTCACAAACCACTTACATTCCCGGACAGGGAGATATAACCTCAGGATATGCTGAACTTTGCCTTACGGCGTTCCCCTGCGATCCATGTACACAGCCGGTTACCGGTTGTTTCACACTTTACATTCAACCACTGCCAGCCGTATTTGCCGGTGAGGATATGCTTGTTTGCAAAGGTAATGTGGTAGAACTGTGGCAGGCAACCGTCTCCAATTATTCAGAGGTGTTATGGTCAACAACCAACGGAACCGGCTATTTTGAAGATGAAACCGAACTCAACACCACTTACGTTCCCAGCTCACTCGATCTGATGCTTGGTTGTGTAGATCTACAGGTTGCAGTATTCCCTGTAAGTCCATGCACCACTGGCGCCAGCGATGCTGTTCAGGTTTGCTTCCAGCAACCTCCGATGGTTTATGCAGGCATAGATGCAACGGTTTGCGCGGGATCAGAAGTTGTGATAGCCGGCACTGTTGAATACAGCTGTGGTTCGCTGTGGACAACGTCCGGTGATGGTATCTTTGATGACCCCCAGGCTTCAGCAACTGGTTACACACCCGGCGAAGATGATATAAACAACGGAATGGTTGAATTGTGTCTGATTGCTTTTGCCTGCGATCCCTGCACCCAGGATGCCACTGACTGCTTACTTGTCTCCTTCCAGCAACCACCCACCGTTTTTGCCGGAAACGATATGAGCGTTTGCGAAGGCAGTCCGGTTTACTTGTCTGATGCTACCGCCACCGACTATGAAACAGTCTTCTGGTTTACCACTGATGGAAACGGAAGCTTCAGCAACGAATACACACTGAACCCGGTTTATTATCCAAGTTTGACCGATTTTCTGAGAGGAAGTGTTGAGCTCGTAATAATGGTAGCGCCGGTTAATCCATGCCAGAATGGTACCACTGATCAGCTGGTCGTTTCTTTCCAGAAAGCGCCTTTGGCCAATGCCGGCAGCGACATGTTCATTTGTGCCGGAACAGGGGTAAATCTTTCAGGAACGGTTGACAACCAATGTGGTTTCTACTGGCAAACCCAGGGTGATGGCGCCTTTGATGATCCAAACTTATTAGCGGCAACCTACACGCCAGGTATAAATGATATTTCATCAGGATACGTTTTGCTTACGCTCGTGGCCTTACCTTGCGAACCTTGCACCGAACCGGCCATCGACGACATCGAACTGTACATCACGCAGCCGCCTGTAACATTTGAACTCGCTGATGCTTCCATTTGCGGAGGCGAGGTTTATTGCTTCGATGTGTTTGCCGAAAACTATTCTTCACTGGAATGGACAGGTGGAGCAGGTTTCGACGATCCGGGCAGCCTTACTCCCTGCTACACGCCAACCACCGAAGATTTTGCTGCCGGTTTTGTTGAGCTTTGCCTCACACTTTATCCGGTTTCACCTTGCGAAATGCCGGTTTCCGACTGCATGATACTTACATTACTGGGTGGACAACAAATTATCATTCCTCAGGGCTGGAGCGGCCTGTCGGCTTATGTTGTTCCCGTTGACCCGGATTTGAATGCTGTTATGTCGGCCATCAGCAACGAAATAATCGTGATGAACGGCCTTGCAGGCAATGTATTCATTCCTTCCGAAAATGTAAACACCATTGGCAACTGGAATAATTACACCGGATACACCATCAAGGTAACCGAAGAAGTTACCCTGAACATTTGCGGCAACCCGGTTGACAACCGTTCAATTGAGCTGGCCGAAGGCTGGAATCTCATACCTGTTCTCAGCGAAAATGATGTTGCTGCTTCTGACATCTTCAGCCAGATTGACGGAAAACTCATTATTGCCAAAGAGGTTGCAGGCGTGCGTTTATACTATCCTGCCTACCAGATTTACACCTTGCAGAGTTTGCTCACTGGACGTGCTTATTTTGTAAAGGTAAGTGAAGCCTGCACGGTGACCTTTCCCGAAAACAACGGCAAATCGGAACCAGTCATCGAAACAGGTCAGATTTTGAATACAACTCCCTGGAACGACGTCAGGTACATGCCCGGAACCCACATTTTTATTTTACCCGAAAATGTCCTTTCGGGATTTGCTCCGGGGTCGTTTATCGGCGCTTTCAATAGCATGAATGTGTGCTCTGGAATGATTGAAATTAAAGGAACCGGCGGTTCATTGGCGCTCATTGTGACAGGAAACGATGCTTTTGAAAAAGGATCATCCGGTTTGACCGAAGGCGAAGAAATAACCTTCAGGCTCTACAATCCGGCCACATCTGAAATTTCGGAACTGGTTGCTGATGCCGACAATGGTACTGCCTTTGCAACAAACGAAATTTCAGTGTTCAAATCATTGCAGATTTCCGCCCAAAGCTTTACCGAAAGTGCCAAAATCACTATTTGGCCAAATCCTGCAACCGATAACCTGAAAGTTTCGGTGGAAGGAATTCAAACCAGCTATTCGGTTGAACTGTTCGATGCTTATGGAAGCAGCGTTATGAAGCACAACCAGTTGGAAGGAATTTCGGACATCGACCTTGCAGCAGTGGCACGGGGGGTTTATTTCATTAAAGTTGTTTACCAACACAACACCTTTACCCAGAAAGTCATCGTTCAATAACGTTTTTATGTAAGAAAAAAGGGATGCTTCACCAACAAAGCATCCCTTTTCATTTTATTCAAAACCACAACAATATGAAAAAAACAAAACAACAGCTCATCGCGTATAGCCTTGCCTGCTGGCTGACCATAAGCGGATTATCAGGCTTTGGCCAGCATATTACGCCCTTGTCAGAAAATACCGGCCTTCAGAAAAACGGCATCATACAAAGCGTTGGTAAGGGAGAAATGTTATACGATCAAACTGGTCAACCGTCAGGTCAGGGGGGTATCATCAGTCAGTTTTTTTCCGATTATCCCTTGTACACCTGCCAGGCAGCGGATGATTTCGAGGTTACAGGAATTGGTTCATGGCTGGTGGAGTCGGTTTATGTCAACGGGTTTTACTCACAGTCGCCTCCGGGTGGCCCGGCAACCAAAGCCAATGTTTTCATTTACAGCGATAACAATGGCGTTCCGGGCGGTGCATTTGTGTCATTTCTGCAAATTGAAATTACCGGAGCGCCAGGCGGACAATTGTCTGCAACTTTTCCGCAACCCGTCGAACTGCCTCAGGGGCACTACTGGCTTAGTTTTCAGCCAGTAATGACCTACTCAACCGCTGGAATGTGGTATTGGGCAAAGCAAGCCGCCCCGACAATTGAAAACGAATTTTGCTGGAAAAATCCTGGCGGTGGATTCGGGCTGCCCGGAACTTCCAACTGGAGAAACGGCTCTGCCATTTGGAGCAACCAGGGTTTTACCGACTGGAATCTGGCATTTACGATTTACGGAACCCTTTCGGAGCAGCCTCCGTTGATTGCTTCGCTTAGCACAAACAGTCCTTATCCCGGCCAGCATGTGCGGATTTACGGGCAGAATTTTGGCGATTACGGCGGGAATTGCACAGTAATGGTAAATGGGATTTCTTTTCCCGGAAACATCACCTATTGGTCTGAAAATGCCGTGTTTTTCGGTTTCCCGGATCTGATGGATCCATTGGCACAAATTTCGGTACAAACCGCCAATGGCGCCATAAGCAACACTATTGATGTAATCAGGCAAATCCCCGGACAGTGCCATTTTATCACGCCCAATGAAAATGAAGAACTGAGCGATGACCTGATTCACATTTCGGTTTCAGCCGAAATAATGAACGACCTCATTTTGTACACGAAATTCTTTTATTTGCCCGAAGGCACAACCGACTGGATTTACCTGGGTGATGACACCGACGGAACGTCGAAAACCTATGGAACTACAGTGCCCGCCGGCTCAGGCGATGGCTGGGCTTTAAATTGGGACGTTGCCGGAATTGATTTTTTACGGCTTACGCTGAAAGCCGAAATGACAGATATTTTTGGACATGTGCTAACGGGAGAAAGGGTGGTTGTAATTGATAAAACACCTCTTTCTCCATTTATAAACAATGAAAATTCAAAGTTTTATGGGGGTCTTGCCCTTGACAACGACAGCCTGAGTTTTGCCCTTGAAATTAATGAAGAAGAAACCACGCTGGTTGAATTCCGGTGGGCGCCGCCACCCGTTCCTGTCGGGGGATGGAATTATCAGCGTGAACTTGAACCCATCAACCAGAACGAGGTTGAATTTTTGGACAATGAAGGCGAAAATGTGAACACCGGCGCCTGCGGCCCCTCGGCAATGGCTTCCTGCCTCAAATGGCTCGCAAACCAGTATCCGGGTTCAACAACTGGGGCAACCAGTGTGGAGGAACTGGCTCAAAACCTGGCTCGTGAAGCAGGTACAACAGCAGCCGGAACCCGCGACGACAACCTTGCGACAGCCGCCGGCAATCAGCTTGCCAACGATGAAGGAATTACCGATGAAATGGAAATTACCAGACATTTTAATACACCTTCCGGCCAAAATACTCCTTACCATAATGTGTACGACGACATTGCCGGTGGCTTGCGCGATTCGGCAGATGTGGTGATGCTCATTTATCAGGTTGGCCCCAATGGCGATACATTGGGACATTACGTAACCGCAAGTTCACATCATACCACAATTTCCTACTATTCAGGTGATTTTGGATGTGCAGCCGTTCAAACTTCATACGTCGATTTTATGGACCCGTCAACCGGTGAAACCGAATACAAAACCATTACCTGGTACGACAATCCACCCAAAATAACTGATTACGACCTTCACCCCGATGCCTCTGGCGACGCATGGGTGCACGAAGTAATCACCATCAAACCAAAAAAAGAAAGCAAAAGCCAGGGTAAAAACGGCCTTATTGCCAACTTCCCGGTTGATGAACCCGGCAGTTACCATTTTTCCCTGCCCTGCAGCAGCCTGCCCGAAGGTGTGCAAATGATCGGCATTTTTGGCGTAAACAATGCCGGCGAAAAGCAAGGCAGCTATTTTGCCTGCGCCAATGGTAAATACGATGTCGTTGCCGCATTCACTGCCGACAAAACCACTTTTATTCCGGGCTATCCGGTTCATTTCAGCAACTTGTCGAACCCTGCCGGCAACATTAGCGGATATGGGTGGGATTTTGGCGACGGCAACATCAGCAACGAACAAAATCCTGATCATTCGTACGAGTCTGCTGGTTTTTACAATGTGTCGCTTGCCGTGAGCGATGGGATAAACACCGACACGCTCATCCGTGAAAATTATATTCAGATTGTTCCTCCAACGGAGCAGGAAATCCTTTTGTTTGAAGGGTGGAACAGCCTGTCGGGTTATGTTTCGCCGGTTGACAGCCTCCTGCAGAATCTGATGTCGCCCATGATCGAAAACCTGGTGATTGTTAAAAACTATGACGGCATTTTTTGGCCCGAAGAAAATGTGAATACCCTGAATTACTGGCACAAAGGCGCCGGATTTTCCATAAAACTTCTGAATGACGAAATTTTCGTTTTCAGGGGCATGGGACACGTTGATAAAAGTCACCAACTTGACAGCGGCTGGGAATTTTTACCGGTGCTGTCGCCGTGCGATGTACCTGTAACCGAAATCGGCAGCCAGCTTGGCGGAAACCTTACCCTCATCAAGGAAATTACAGGCAACAGGGTTTACTGGCCGGCGGTTGGAATTACAACCCTTACCAGCCTGGAACCCGGACGGGCTTACATCATACACCTAAACAATCAGGCGCAGATACATTTTCCGGAATGTGACAAACAGGCTGGCGTTGTCGAAAACCCAGCCAGTTACAAAGTTGACCCGGCCAATCATCCTTTCGACATCGTAAAAACACCTTTCACACATTTGTTGTGTTTTGAAAATCCGGTTAACAAACAGCCACATCTGGCTAAAGCGATTGTTGCTTTTGATATGCGTGGAAATTGTTTTGGTTACAATGAAATCACCAGCCAGGGGCAAAATCAGGTATTGGCGGCTTATGGCGACGATCCGTCAACCCCCGTAAAAGATGGTTTTTATGATGGGGATAAAATGCGGCTCTGTCTGCTCACAGCCTCCCATCAGATTGTTGAAATACAACAACTTACTTTCGATGCCGCTATTCCCGACAAGGATATTTTTACCATAAACGGGCTATCGAAAATAAACGGATACAAAACCGGTACAGCGCCACTTCCAGCCGGCAACAGCAATCTGATCATGCTTTATCCCAATCCTGCCGGTGATTTCGTGACCGTGGCAGGTTTGGAAGGAAATGCCAGCATCGAAATCAGCACGCCGGATGGTCAGACCATGATCAGGCAGCAGGTTTCACCCAACGACCGCATTGACGTCAGCAGCCTGAACAGCGGAATGTATTTTGTTAAAATCACCGGCTCAACCCCGATTTTCACAGGGAAAATTGTGGTGAAGTGAGATTGAAAGCATTTTACACCACATTTGAAACCCGATGATGATTTGTTGAAGTTGTAAATTCAAGGCTTTCTTTCACTGAGTTTTTCAACAGATAAAAAGTGAGAAGGGGGTTATTTCGTTCGTTAGTCCAGTCTAAAAGGCAAAGAAAAAAAATAATTAGGGCTAAAGCCCATGGTTTTAAACGAATCAATTGCCCCGCCCTTAAGGGCGGGGCAATTGAATACCAGAAACTTAACAGGCTTTAGCCCATCAATTGCTGGTTTTTAAAATGGATGCACTATCAACATTAAAAGTATATCAAAATGGAAGACGATGTATTTTATTTTTTGAATGAGGAGGATATTCAAACCGTTGCAGAAGACCAACTTGATAGGAGGTTGAATAAACAGGAATTAGAATCAGTCAAAGACAAAATAGCTGAACGAATTGGTTGGTATGATGCAATCGCAGATGTCCTCAATGAAAATTTCAGTAGAGAAAAGGACGATAAGGATGATGAGCTAATTGAACAAAATTCTGAATAAAATCAGTCATTTTGTTCTTTCTCATTCAAGCATTTTCCCCAAAATATTCCTGAACCTCGTTTGGCTTATCGGGTGGTCGGCAATGATTTTTCCGTTGTAAATCATGCAGAATGAGCCGAAAGCGCAGGGAACTTCCCTGGCCTGGCTGGCATTTTCGAGGTGAACAATGGTGGGATCAATTCCGTAATCTTTCAGGGCTGCTTCGCCAATTTCAACAACAGCCTTTTGCGTGTAGGGGCATTGCCCCGAAGTGATGATGTACAAGCCCTTGCTGTATTTTTTCAAACTGTTTTCCCGCCCTGAGGTGAATTTACAACCGGGGGTCGAAGGATCGAATTTCAGGGTGAGCAGTTCAAAGTCGGGTTTGGCGGTGTCGGTAACTTCAAATCCGAGGCTCAGAAACAGTTCTTTTCCCGCCATCCACGTGCCTTTGCGCGTTACCACGGCCACACCTTTCATCCCCGACTGCCGGGCATCGCTGATGCAGGCCTCCACCATTTTTTTACCATAACCCTGCCCTTTTACTTCCTTTGGGATGATGAAAATACAGTGGATGAACATGAAACCATCTGCCACCACCGGCCGCCAGGCATATTCGCCCGGAATGTACTCGATGCCGCCAATGGCGCCCTTCTTTTCCGAAACCAGCATTTTGTAGCGCAGACCTTCGTCGTAACGCTGTTTCAGCCAGTCCAGCTTATTCTGGTAGCCCGGGTTTTTTGGGTCTTTATAGCCGCACATCCCAAACTGGTGGATGTTGGTGGCATCGGTATTAACAATGGTGAGATCGTTTTGCATGATGTTATTGGTCGAATTTTTTGATTCACAAAAATAAAAAAAGCGGGCTGTTACACCCGCCTTTCCTCTTATGAAATGAAATATTTGCTTACTTCACAACAATCCTTTCGGTTGTTGTAAAAGTTTCGTTGGTAAACTTTACAAAATACACTCCGGTTTTGCCGGTAAGGTCGATGGTGCTGTTTCCGCTTATTTTGGCTGAAAGAACAAGCTGACCCTGTGCGTTGGTTACTGTAACTTCATAATTGCCAGCAACACTGATGTTGAACAGGCCGTTGCCCGGATTCGGATAAATGGCCGGAGCCAGGGTGTTTTCGCCAACTGAAGTAGCGCCCATTTTCAGGTGGCTGATCATCGAGAGGCCATTTTCGGCAAACAATCCATCGTAATTTGCAAACTCAGGATTGTAAATGACTGTGGCTTCAAGCGTTTCCCCATTTCTGAAAATCCTGACGTTCATCATATTGCCGTTGTTCATTCCGTCAACAACGGCCGTGGTTGCATCGTCGCCATAAACAATGAGTGGAAGTACTTTTTCGGTTCCCGTAAATCCGGTCATACCGGCACAAATACCATTATTTGTGAAAACACCCACTACATCACCCACTTCAAGATCAGAAGTATTTACTGCGATGAGGTGCTGTTCGCCAGTACGGATAACATTGTTCCAGGATGTATTGTTTACATGTTCAACCTGAGGATTCGTATTGATATTTGAAGATTTACTACCAAAATCAATGGTTACCGGCGTATTGATTTTTGTCAGGTAGGCATATCCGGGAACCAGCGTACTGAGTGATGAACCTGATGAACCCGGGATTATTCCGCCTGCCGGCCAGTAAATTAATCCATTTTGAATATCGAACATAAATTCGATGGCACTGCCCAAAGGTACAATAACATCCTCTACAAGTGAGTTTCCGTCGCTAAGCACAGGAATAAGGCGGGTACCAGCGGCAACGTTTAGTTCGCGGCTGGCTGGCTCATTACCTGAAAAAACAAAGTACGTGTTTCCATCGAACTTGACTTTGTAGCCTTTTTCATAATTCCAGTTACCGATGGTATTGATATTTTGCGAAGGCCAGAAAATACCAGCTTCACCCAACAATATCACCATGTTGTTGTAAGCCGGCGTCCACAATTCCTCCATGGAAATTTTGCCAGGCTCAAGATTGCTTGATACGCCAAGCCAACCTTCGTCGTACCACAATGGCAGGTAGTTTCCGGGTAAACAACCGGTACCGGGTGTGCAGTACAAAGGATCGACAGTTGATGTATTACCGGCAAATTCCATGGATGGACTCCAGTTGGCCGGGTCGTTGTTATCCAAAGAGGGATCACAGAAAGTGAGTGATGGTCCTTCGCCGTCACACACTGCAGGCCACAATCCGCCATCATCGTAATTTACATAAGCACGCACATTACCTGCATTATCTTTTATTTCAACTGCTTCGCCGCTATTGCTCAGGTTGCCTGACGTCCATTCGAGGGCATTGATACCAAATTGGTTAAAGAAAGCACCTGCATCGTAGGCAGTAACCAGGAATTCACCTGGAGCAATCACCACATCGGGGAAGGTCATCACAACACCTTTAGAGAAATTCCAACCCTGCAAATTAACAGCGCCAAGACCGTTGTTGTATATTTCCAAAAATTCGTAAACATCATCCCCTGAAGGATTGTACATGATTTCGGTAATTTTGATATCGAAAGGATAAACAATATTAAATGTACCGTCGCTTATGTCAAGTGGTTCATCAGCACCAACGGCTTTAACAATAACGAGGTACTCACCAATATCCTGAGTAACATCCCAGGTAAATGATCCATCGGTTACAGGCACCGTTCCCAGGAGGATACCCGGTTTTGCGATAGGGGTATGCAAAACAACTTCAACATTGCCTGTGAAGCTGGCATAAAACCAGGTAATGGTAAACTGCGTACCCTGCTCGATTTCTTCGCCGCCGTTGGGTGAAGTAACAATAATGGTGGGTGGAATTTCAAAATCGTCGAGGTTGCGGGCGGTCAGATAGTTTGCATTGCTGTAGGTATTACATAAACCAGTAACATTAACTGTTGTAGTGGGGATGGGCTGTCCGATGTAATCAACATCATAAAAAGTTGTGCGGAAGTTGCCGGTTCCCTTGCTGCCATCGGTCATGGCATAAACGGTACCGTTTGCCCAGTTGCTGCCACCGTTGGCGATGGTTACATCTTCAATTTTTACCAATTCCGATTCGTAATTTTCGAAATTGGCTTCCATTTCGCTGAGTGTGATTAATTGGGGAACAATTACATTTCCGGTCGAACTTGCCGGACCCGGATCAGCTACTGGTAAAAATTCGAGCATTCCGTTGTAATTGAGCAATGTACCCACCAGGCCTGTTATACCATCGCCAACATTAAATGCAGTGGTAATTATGCCTGTATTATCGTCGATCATGACTCCTGCAGTAGCGTCCTGCACAAATTTCTGATGTCTCCAGTTTTGCTGGAAAGTGAGGAACACCTCGCCTGTTATCATGAAATAATCAACCTTGGTATTGAGTGCGGCCCGTAATTCGGCAAGATTGGCAACCTGGGTTACTGGTGGAAAAGTAAGGGTTACCGTTGCAATGTTGCTGGGATCAAAACCGGGTGCGTACGCAATGGCTTTTACTGTGGTGGTTGCGCTAACAGGAATTGCGCCAGTATATTCGGTTGAATTATTGTCAGGATCGTTGCCATCGGTAGTGTAGTAGATGGTTGCATCAGGGGTTGTACAGGCAATTTCAAGGTTCAGTGGATAAAAATATTCTTTGGTTTGGTGCGAAAAAGTGGGTGTTGCAGCTACAGCACCACTGCCTCCAAAACCTGTCCAAATAATGTTATCAACAACGACCTGTCCGTCGCTGGTGCTTGCATTGATGAATTTCAGCACAAAATCGCCACTTACATTGACATTAATAATACCTGAGTTTTTGATAACATTTTGTTGTCCGCTTGCAGTTACATTTCCAACCACAACATCATTCACAAGCACGTTCAGGTTAACGGCTGTTGAAAAAGCCTGCTTATAATCAAATGACAAGGTTCCGCAACCATCGGTCAAGGTACCTGAATAGAAATTTGAAACCGGAGATTGGTTTCTGCCTATCATTATGGCTTTTCCGGTAATCGGGCTGTCGCCCCGGCATTTTGTGTAAGTCCATTCCGAACCGTCCTGGCCAAGAAAGGTTCCTGTTGAATAACTTGAACCTGTTGCGCCCAAATTATCAAAGGTTTCCATTCCACCGCCAACCGGAGCCGGGCAGGCTTCGCAGCTTCCAAAGCAAACCACATCCAGCGTGGTGTTCACATCAGGAACGGTTATAAAACGGTTCCAACCTGAGGAACATTCAGTGGGGACACTTTCATCATCACCCCAGGCATTGCCGTTGACAAATTTGTATTCGTAGGTTTCACCAATGGCTAAAGCGGTGGTGTAAGTGTAAATACCATTACCGGCATCAGTCATAGCCGTTGTACCCGGTTCCCATTCCTGGAAACTCCCTGCGATGTGGACACCATTGGGTGAAACTGTTTCCAATGACATATCAACCTGGAAAGTTACTTCAACGGTTGGTGCTGCACAATTTACACAGCTGCCAAAACAAACCGGGTCAAGGACAATGCTGGATGAAGGAACGATGATGTGACGGTTTCCGTTCTGGTTGCATCCGCCGGGAACACTCTCATCGGCGCCCCAGGCATTTCCGTTGATAAATTTGTACTCGTAATATCCACCCATATTAAGTGTGGCAGTATAGGCATATACTGTTCCCGATTCAAGGGTCATTAAAGTGGCCGAAGGGTCCCATCCCTGGAAAGAACCCGCAATGTGCACACCATCGCCCGAAACAGTCTGTTCAGCCATATTCACCCTGAAGGTAACCTGTACAGGCGAACAGGCAGAACAGCTACCGAAACAAACAGCATCGAGCACAACCGGATCGGCGCCAACAATAACCTGTCGGTTACCTCCAAAGGCGCATTCTCCGGGAACAGACTCGTCCTGACCCCATGAGGTTCCATTGATGTATTTAAAATAATAAGTACCTGATGGAACGCTCACAGTAACAGCATAAATACTTGAAGAGCCAACCTGTGATAAGAAAATTACTCCAGGAGACCAATCACCGGGATAACCTGCTTCATCCTGAAAATCGCCTGCCACTGTTACTCCGGCAGGATTTACGGTTTGAAACATCATGTCAACCTGAAATGTCAGATTCACTTGTCCATAACTCATTGCAAGCCAAGCGCTCACAAACATCATAACCAACAAAAGTGAAATTCTTTTCATACGCTTAATGTTTTATTAATGAATAATTAAAAGTGTGTTTTTCAAAAAAAGAAGGTTGCCTTAAGAAGTTCTCCCTGCAAATGTAGAAAATCTTAAGGCAACCCGGGTATCAAATTAGTCTTTTACAAAACTTAATGTTGTTTGTAATCCATTGGATGAATCATACAATTTTACAAAATAAAATCCCTTTTGCAGGTGCTGAACATCAATACGGCGCTCATTCTGAGCTAATTCGGACGAATAAACCAGTTGCCCGGTTGCAGTGTAAATTTCTGCCCGGTTAAAGACGCTGGCGCTGACGATAGTCAGGTTGTCGGTTGCAGGGTTGGGGTAAAGGCTTGCAACCTCACGGGTGGGTTCGTTAATTCCGATGTAACTTTCTTTAAGTTCTGTTACCAGCGAAATGCCATTGCTGGAAAAGGTGTTTCCGGATGTGTAAGCAGGATCGAAGGCCGCAAAAACCTCGAACTGTATTCCGCTTGACGGCCTGAATACCCTGAAACGGATTATTTCATTTTCATTCAACCCTTCTTTGTCTGAAGTGTAAACGTCGTCGCCCCAAAGCATCATAGCTACAGGTCCATCCTCAACTGTAACCATACCGGCACAACGGCCATTTGTGGCAAAAGCACCAACAACATCGCCTTTGGCAAGCATCGACAAAGCCGAAGCTGTAAAGCCAATGGTGTGCGATACATTGGTATTTACAATGTCATTCCACGAAGTGAGGTTCTCCTTTTTCTCCGGCTGTTCGATGTAGTTCTGTTTCGACGAACAGGCGGGGAAAGAAATTGTGGTTTCGGCGCCTGCTTTTACGTAATAGGCATACCCTGGCATGAGATAATCAAGTGTGAAAATACCTCCATCGGGCCAATACACTTTTTCGGTGCCCATTTCCTTCACAAAAATAATGTCGGTAAGCCCGCTAAACAACTCGCTGGCATTCACAGCACATTCGCTCAGTACTGAAATACCATTCCAACCGGCAGAAAGCATGATTGAATTTCCTGAAGCTTTTTCACCCCAAATAACATGATACCGTGCTTTATTCATTTTCAAGGCGTAACCGGTATTTATCATCCATTCGTCTATGGTGTTTATTCCATATAGCGGGAAGTACAGTTTGCTAAAATCCTGCATGACAACGAGGTCGTTTTCAACCAGGTTCATCAAGGTGGAAACATAAGGTTCGTCGGAGGCAACGTAGGACGAAATTCCCGACCAGCCTGACGCGATCAGGTAGCTTTGCGCAGGTTCGGGGAAGTTAAGCGCGCCAGGGCTTGCAAAAACATTGTAAACGCCAGGGATTGCCATAGCGAGTTTTGTTTCGGGCGCCCAGTTTGAAGCGGCTGAATTATCTGTTGAAGGATCGAGCAGCGCCAGTGAAGGACCGTATTCATCCGGGGCAACCGGCCAGGGTGTTGCATCATCAAATGTTAGTTCATCAATCACCTCGCCAGTGTTGTTTTTGAGTTGAAGGGCTTCGCCACCATTGCTCAACCCGCCTGCTGTCCATTGCAGCGCAGTTACGCCAAAATTACGTAATACTGCACCGGCATTGTAAGCCACAACCAGGTAATCACCCGGCGCAAGTGAATAGGTTGGGAAAGTAAAATCGACGCCCTGTGTAAATGCCCAGCCAGCCAAATCAACGGCCATGACATCGTTGTTGTATAGTTCAATGAATTCCAATGAATCGGTTCCTGTTTCGGGTGGATTGTACATAATTTCGTTGATGACAATCTTCGGCAGTCCCGCTGGTTCAACAATCGAAAATACTTCGTCGCTTTCGTCCATCGGGTCGCCATCGATCACGTCCGAAATTTTGATTTTATAATTTGTCCCTGCTGCCTGGGTAACAGTCCAGTCAACATTTCCCTGATCGTGTGGCAACGAGGCAAAAAGCACCTCTGATGTTGTATTCTGTACGTCAAGAAGTTCGATTTTGATATCGCCTGCAAATTGCTGCGAGTACCACGAAATATTAAAAGTGGTTCCCTGTTGGATGGATTCTCCACCGTTTGGTGAAATGACAATGAGTGTGGGTGTTTCGGGGAAGTTGACACTCCCCGGAGTACCTAAGGTGATGGGGCTTCCGTCCCAACTTTCTCCAAGGTTGTTGTCGAGGCTGGGATCGAGCAACGATAAGGAGGGTCCACTGCCATCAGGGCTGGTAGGCCAGGGAGCTGTATCGAAATAATTCACATGATCTACAAGCTGTGCCGTGGGGTTGAAAAGTCTAAGGTCGTCTGATGTATTGCCAAGGCTCCAGGCTGCATTTCCGGTATAATCAGGTGTAAAATGCAATGGAGGCGTGAGGATTTCCAGCGAAACGGTAAAGTACTGACCAGGAGCAATTGAATAACCAGCCGGAAATACAACCGGAACATGTAAATCATCCGCATCGATGAGGTAAAATCCTTCAAGGTCAACGGTATATGTGTCGTTGTTGTAAATTTCAACCCACTCGTTGTCGTTACCAGGTGAGTTGTACATAATCTCGTTGATTACCAGGTTGGGCAATGGCGCAGGAGCTACAATGGAGAATGGGGCATCGCTCATGTCAACAGGGTCTCCGGTTTCCATTCCTGAAACAATCACCGCATATTCGGTACCTTCTGGCTGATCTGCTGGTATAGTCCAGCTATAAGGACTTGCATCAGCAGCCAATGATTCAACAAGTGTTGTAACCATCATTCCATCGAAAAGCTGGATTTTAACCAAACCCGTAAAATAAGATGTTGACCATTCGATGTTGTGGGTTGTACCCTGAACCCATTCTTCACCACCATTTGGACTGATCACCGTAAGTGAAGGAATAATTACACTGGCAATTGAAAATACGCCATCGCTTTCATCCATCGGGCTTCCATCGATCATGTCGGAAATCTTTATTTTGAAATTGGCTCCGACAGGCTGATCCTGCGGAACTTCCCAATCCCACACGCCATCGGTAACCGGTACATTTTCAGCCAGAATTTCGCGGCTGTCGGCAGCCGTTATCAGTTCAATTTTCAGGCTTCCTGAAAATCCTGCATAAGTCCAGGTGAGGGATTGTGATGATCCCTGTTCAAAAATTTCACCACCATTGGGGAAGGTAACGGTAACAGCTTCGTACTGGTAAACCGAATTCTGAGCTCCGGGAGTACCGTTGGTAGCAAGGCTTCCCAACCAGCTTTCGGGCAACGTATTGTCGAATGTCGGATCGATAAGTTCGAGGGATGGGCCGCTTCCATCCGGGCTTGTCGGCCAGGGTGAAGTGTCGCCATATTGAAGGCTGTCAACAATAGCTCCTGAAGCTGTATAAAGCCTCACCTGGTCGGTACTGTTGTCCAAACCCCAGCTTGCGTTGGCATTCCAGTCGGGCGTAAAGAAAAGCGGTGCCGTTCCGATTTTGATAGCTACTGTAAAAAACTGCCCGGGTGCAATGGAATACCCTGCAGGGAAAGTAACAACATGTGTGTTGCTGTTGTCTTTGATCATGTATCCCGATAAATCGATGGTAACCGATTCCATATTCAGCAATTCAATCCATTCGTTATCAGTAGCCTCGATGGAATTGTACATGATTTCGTTTATCACAATGTTTGGAATTCCAACCGGGGCAATAATGGCAAACGGAGCGTCGCTTTGGTCGGTGGGGTCGCCTGTGCTGGTTCCCGAAACAATCACCGTGTAATTTGCGCCTGTTGCCTGATCAGCAGGAATGTTCCACAGCCATGTGCCAGTAGTTGCAGCAATGGCATCAGCCAGCACAACGGTGGTGGTTCCATCGGCAAGTTCAATTTTCACATTCCCGGTGAACGATTCGGCTGTCCAGTTTATGTTATGGGCGGAACCCTGTTCCCATGATTCGCCACCATTGGGAGAGGTAACGGTAATTGAAGGTGTGATAACAGCCACAATACTGAATGTTGCATCGCTTTCATCCATCGGGCTGCCGTCGATCATATCCGAAATTTTAATTTTGTAATTGGTTCCTACCTGATAGTCAGCTGGAATTTCCCAATCCCACATCAGGTCAGTCACCGGAATATTTTCAGCTAAAATCTCCCGGCTTTTTAATGCCGTGATCAATTCAATTTTGATGGAGCCAGAAAAATTGGTATGGGTCCAGGTTATGGTCTGCGAACTTCCCTGTTCAAACACTTCTCCACCGTTGGGGGCTGTCAAAGTCAGGATTTCGAGGCCTGCCACTGAATTTTGTACACCGGGTGTTCCGAATTGTGCAGCAGAGGCAGCCCAGTTTTCAGCTAACGAATTATCCAGGGCAGGGTCTAACAGCTCAAGTGACGGACCAAAACCATCGGGGGTTGTTGGCCAGGGAGCAACATCAAGATACGATACATCATCCAACACACCTCCTTCCGGATCAACCAGCGTTACCGGTTCTCCACTGTTTCCAAGGTTGCCCGAAGTCCATTGAATAACATTGGTAATTCCGTAATAGGAAGCTATGGTATCGGCATTTTTAGCAACAACCAGATATCCTCCATCGGGTATAGCGGTTCCTACCGGGAAAGTAAAATCGATTCCGGCTGAAAAACTGCAGTTGTCAAGGTAAACATCAAACCCGCTGTTGTTAAACAATTCGAGGTATTCGTAATAATCGTCGTTCATAAAAGGATTTGCATTCGACGGATTGTACATGATTTCGTTGATCACGATGACAGGATCGGGCAACGGTGCGATAATACTGAAAAAGTCGTCGCTCGTATCGGATGGATCTCCTGTATTTATCCCCTGAACTTTGATTTTGTAATTAGTTCCCAGTGCCTGGGTTAACGGAATATCCCACGACCATGAGCCTGTATTTGGAACATCCGGAACCAGCACGGTTGTGTTGAAACCCCGAATAAGCGAAATCTTAACATTGCCTGTAAAACTTATATTCGCCCAGGTGATGTTGTGTGTGCTTCCCTGTTCCCAGTATTCATTTCCGTTGGGGGAAGTAATTAAGATTGTGGGCGTTGTAACGATGGGCACAATATCACTTGAGAAACGGCTTGTGAAATAATTTGAACCGGAATATGCATTTGGAATTCCTGTCAAATTGCAGGCCGAGATTGGGATAGTGGTACCGATATAATCAGCATCGTAAAAAGTAGCCCGGAAATTAAAAGAAGCATCCGAAACATCGGTAATCGGGTACACTTGTCCACCAACAAAGGTGGCGCCGCCATTGGTAAAAGTTGTATTGTTGATAATGATGAGTTCCGATTCATAGTTTTCGAAATTATTGTTGAGTTCAGCTATTGTAACAGACACTGGAGTAATAACATTCCCGGCAGATGTCGGATCACCCGGATCGGCTGCCGGAGTAAATTGCAGCATGGTATTATAATTTGCAATTGTACCAACCAGACCTGTAACCCCATCACCAATTTCGTAATCGGATGCAATCACTCCGGTTAAGTCATCGATTAATATTCCTGCCGTCATGTCCTGAACGAATTTCTGGTTTCGCCATTCCTGCTGATATGTAAGTATCACTTCACCTGTGAGCTGGTATAACATTCCAGGTACACCAGCCCTTAATTCAGCAAGAGTTGAAACAATAACAGGGAAAGTATAAACAGAAGTAGCAATCGAACTTGGGTCAAGTCCTTCGGCAAAAGCAATGGCTTTAACTGTGGTTGTTTGCGTAATTGGAATTGGGTCATCGAAAATTGGCGAATTAATGTCAGGATCAACACCATCTGTAGTATAGTGAATTTCGGCATCAGGTGTGGAACATAAAATTGTTAATTGAAATGGGTTAAAGAAATTGCCCTGGGTTGGATCGAATGTAGGCGTTGCTACCGCTCCGGGACCTGTTGAATAATCAGTTACAGTGATATCGTCAATATTAAGACGTTTGTTTACGGTTCCCGCTGCGGTGGTCTTTATTCTTATTCTGACACCACCATCAATGTTTACAGTTTCAGAAAAGGTTTGAACATCATTCGAGGCCGGAGCTGTAAATGGAACTCCAATTTGTACCCAGTTCACTCCGTTGTCAATGCTGTACTCCACTTTGTACTCAACCTGTGGATCGGAACCATATCTCCGGTATTGAAATGATATGGTGCCTATCCCGTTTGGCTTGTTTTCGAGCATGGATATTGATGTGGTACCATATCCACGCAGTCTTGCCGACCTAAGGCCATTTTTCCAGTCAGAAGCATCTGTCCCAATCAGGGCATCTGTCATATTCCAGTTTAATCCGCTAAGATTAACTGTTCCTGAGGCATAGGCGGTTTTTGTCTCACCCGGTCCTTCAAAGTTTACAATGTATTGCCCCCACATTACTGTTGAATAGAAAATCAATCCCATCAACAGGGGAAATCTTCTTAAGAATAGCGTCTTTTTCATAATACGTTAATTTTTAATGTTGAATAAAAAATTTATTGAATGATAATTTTTTCTGAATAATAATATCCCGCATTTTTATCGTGCAGGCGGATGTAATACATCCCGCTTCCCAAAGCCGATAAGTCAAGAGAAAACGCTTCCATGGTAACTTCATCAGAGAAAAGAAGCTTGCCGGTAACCGAAAAAACTTCAACCCGATCAGTGGCCATATTGGTATTTACCTTTAAAATGCCCTTTCCGGGATTAGGATAAACCAAAACCCTGGTCTGACTGTCGGCAAAGCCGGTTGCTCCCAGTTTAAGATCAGTAATCACCGAAAGGCCATCCGCACTGAAAAAACCGTCATGACTTTCAAAGGAAGGATCGTAAACCACAGTTGCCGGCAGCGTTTCTCCATCACGGAAAATTCTGAATTCCATGAGTGAATTTTCCACCAAACCATCAGTTTCGGGGGTGGTGTTATCGTCGCCGTACACCAGCAGTGGAAGCGCTGTTTCTGTTCCGGTGAAGCAGCTCATACCAACACATATTCCCGCCGGATCGAAAACGCCGATAACATCTTCCGGCATAAGGTTTTTCAGCGCATTCCCCGTAACTGAAATAATGTGTTGACCACCTGTGGGCATAACATTATTCCATGAAGTTGTGTTGTCGGGCTTTTCATAAGGTTTATATAAATCATCACCCGAGGACTTCAACCCAAAATCGATGGTTACAGGTGCGGTTACCTTTGTATAGTACGAATATCCGGGAACGAGGTAAGTCAACGATGCACCGGATGAACCGGGAGTTATTCCTCCAGCGGGCCAGTAAAGCAATCCTGTATGAAATTCGAGCAGGAAATTAATGGCCGGACCCAAAGGCACAATAACATCACTAATATCAGCTGCTTCTGTGCTCAATACCGATAAATATTGATTACCCGAATTCAGACTGATGGTTCTGTCGTCGGGGGCTGCGCCTTCATAAACAAAGTAGGTGCTTTTCGAAAACTTGGCTTTGTATCCTTTTTTGTAATTCCAATTGCCAATGGTATTGAAATTATAAGCCGGCCAGAAAATTCCGGTTTCGTTCATCATAATCACCAGGTCGTTTAAAGCCGGGGCGAACATTTGCTGCAAAGCCGGCTCTTCAGGTATCACATTGCCCGAAATACCCACCCAGCCTTTTGGATAACAAACCGGTAAATAGTCGGCAACACCGCAACCTGAGCCGGGTGTGCCATAAACACCTGAACCATTGTTTACATAAGCCAGTTCAACCGACGCTTTCCAGTTTGCCGCAAGGCTGTTATCTAAACCAGGATCGCACAGCGTCAGCGAAGCGCCTGCACCATCAGCCACAACCGGCCAGTCGCCTTCATTATCATAAAATACAAAATCTATCACCGCATCATTGGCATTTTTCAATTCTATTTCTCCACCCTCGTTACTGAGTTCCCCGGCTGTCCATTGCAGCGAAGGAATACCAAAAGCGGATGAAATTGCTGCTGAATTGGCAGAAATTATCAGATAATGTCCGGCTTGGAGATTATAAGACGGGAAGATAAAATCAATCCCTTTCGAAAAATGCCAGCCTTCGAGGTTGAAGGGAATAATATCATTGTTGTAAATCTCGATGTATTCGAGGGAGCCAGCCCCGGAAGCAGGTGGATTGTACATAATTTCAGTAATAACAACCACTGGAAGAACAACCGGATTGAAAATGGTGAAAAAATCGTTGCTTTCATCCGCCGGGATTCCGTCATTCTGTTCAGAAATTCTTATTTTGTATTCTCCGCCAACGGGTTGATCAGCCGGAATCGTCCAACTCCACGAACCATCGCCCACAGGGATGTTTTCAGCTAAGACTTTCGTACCGTTTGTTCCCGACAAAAGTTCGATTTTGATGTTCCCGGCATAATCGGAACTTGTCCAGGTGATGTTGTGTATCGAAGATTGCTCCCACGATTCGCCACCATTGGGGCTAGTAACAAACAGGCGTGGCATGGCTTCGATGGCAAATTCAGCATCGCTTTCATCCTCAGGTGTGCCGGTGAGTTGTTCAGACACCCTGATTTTGTAGTCAGTTCCGGGAGTTTGCAAATCGGCAATCGTCCAACTCCACGAACCATCAGCCACGGGGATGTTTTCAGCTAAAATTTCACTTGCCTTTGCTCCTGATAAAAGTTCGATTTTGATGTTTCCTGTGAAGTCGGAACTTGTCCAGGTGACGTTGTGAACTTCGCCCTGCATCCACGATTCGCCACCGTTGGGGCTGGTAACAAACAGGCGCGGCATGGCTACGATGGCAAATTCAGCGTCGCTTTCATCGGCGGGTGTGCCGGTGAGTTGTTCAGAAATCCTGATTTTGTAGTCAGTTCCGGGAGTTTGCAAATCGGCAATCGTCCAACTCCACGAACCATCAGCCACGGGGATGTTTTCAGCTAAAATTTCACTTGCCTTTGCTCCTGATAAAAGTTCGATTTTGATGTTTCCTGTGAAGTCGGAACTTGTCCAGGTGATGTTGTGAACTTCGCCCTGCATCCACGATTCGCCACCATTGGGGCTGGTGACAAAGAGGCGCGGCATGGCTTCGATGGCAAATTCAGCATCGCTTTCATCCTCAGGTGTGCCGGTGATTTGTTCAGAAACCCTGATTTTGTAGTCAGTTCCGGGAGTTTGCAAATCGGCAATCGTCCAACTCCACGAACCATCAGCCACGGGGATGTTTTCAGCTAAAATTTCACTTGCCTTTGCTCCTGATAAAAGTTCGATTTTGATGTTTCCTGTGAAATCGGAACTTGTCCAGGTGATGTTGTGAACTTCGCCCTGCATCCACGATTCGCCAC
>CALFEP010000215.1 GCA_937950125.1 uncultured Bacteroidota bacterium | reverse complement strand
CGACCGACTTGTATTGAGCTTAGCCGAAATAAGGGAGGAATTCCCTATAATATGATTTTCAGATTTTTACAAAAATGTGTCATTAGTACCGCAAAAACAAGCGAAGCGCAGTTTTAATGAGTGACTGGTCTGACAGCCTGCCTGCCAAAGGCACAAAGGCAGGCAGGAATTTAAAATTTTGCGACAATGACTTTTTCGACAGATCAGGAGTTCTGAATATTTAAATTAAGCTTTGTTCTTTCTTTTTCTTCCCATCGCATCAGCGGCAATTATTGCATAAAAAACTTTTACCGGGGTAATTTCGCCGGCTTCATGATGAATGGCCTCGGTGGGCACACAGGCTTTTTCGGCAACAGCCATGAGTTTTTCGCGCGTAACAGCACTTATACCGATTTGCTGCAAGGTGGTGGGCAGTCCGATTTTTTCGCAAAAGGCATACACGGTTTCCATTTCAGCGGGTCGAGCATCGGTGAGGTGTAACCCGGCAAGGACGCCAAAAGCCACCTTTTCGCCATGGTAGAATGCGTGCGTTTCATCTAGGGCAGTCAGGCCATTGTGAATGGCGTGGGCGGCGGCTAATCCCGAACTTTCAAAGCCGATCCCGCTCAGAAGGATGTTTGCCTCAATGATTCGGTTCAGGGCGGGTGTAATAGCCTTGTTTTCGTTGGCAACCAGCGCTGCTTCACCATATTCGAGCAGGGTGTCGTAGCAAAGGCGGGCAAGGTTCAGGCCGGTGATGGTGCTGTAGCCGTCACATTCGTTTTTCGATTTTGTCCGCTCGCACGAACGCGCTTCAAACCAGGTAGCCAGCGCATCGCCCATACCGGCAACCAGAAATCGTACCGGAGAATTGGCAATGATACTTGTGTCAACCAGCACCACCTGAGGATTGAGTTTTTGGTAATGAACGTGATCAAAAACGCCATGGCTGCTGTAAACCACCGCACATCCGCTGCACGGGGCATCGGTAGAGGCAATGGTAGGAACGATAATCACCGGAATATTTGCCCTGTCGGCAGCAATTTTGGCTGTGTCGATGGTTTTGCCTCCTCCCATGCCCACCAATACTGCTATCTGCCTAACAGTTATAATCCGCATCACGCGGGATATTTCCTCTTCACAACATTCACCGGCAAATTCTTCTACTTCAAAAACATTGGTTTCGCCAAAATCGTAACCCGAAAGTATTGCGTATTTAGCCGTATGCGAGGCCAGTACAAGCCCATTCTTCCCAAACAAACGAATAATTCCGGGCAATTCCAGCAAAGCATTTTCTCCCTGGATATATTTCCCGGGAAACACCGATTTTAACATCCGTGCAGGCTTATTTGTCAACGATTGTGTCATTATTTTCATTTTTATTCTGTTCTTCCTGGCATTTTTGCCATCAGGCTCAAGCCAATAATTTGTGTAAAAGTAATCAGGTTAAGATGAAATCCAAATTCTGCTGTTTCATTTTGTATAAATCAACATCTCTTTAATCCTTGAAACAACAGGTGGATTGGCCACACTGCTGCCCCATGCCTCATAATCGAGAATAACCCCGTATTTTACCGATTTATCAGGGTCGATTTCGGTTTTTACTGTAAATCCGTCCACCCGCCAGGTGAGTTTTCCGGCCAACCTCTCCAATTCAAAAACGTGAAAACCCTGGCCAAACCACACACTGTGAGGAATCTGCTCATGACCTGAGGTATAGCTTTTGCCCTTGTGCAATGTAAATACCACCTTCATCAACCGGTTACCAAACCAGTTTCTAATTTTCAGGTTGAACACCTCCGCCACATCAATTTCGTTTACGTCGGTTTCATAATTTTTTAGCCAGAAGGCAAACTTGGCGTTCTTTTCAGGCTTTACATCAACCACCACGGCAAAGATTCCGTCACCGTACATTTCGGGGCTGTATTTCATCACGCCCGAATACATGAAACCTTTGCCGGTTGTGCCATTTTCTTCAATTTTTTCGCCTGATTTATCCAGTGAACCAAGTTTTAAAAATGTAAAATTCAGGTCAGAACCGTTGTCGCAGTTTGCCGCCTGGTAGCTGGTGTTTTTGCGTGGGTCGTCACCCTGGGTTACGTACCAGCCATTTTTCCAGCCGTTTGTCAAATTTTGACGGTTGGCCCTGAAAAACATGTTGTTGGTTTTGGCGACGCCAATAATCCGTTCAATATTTTTCTGAATGTCAGTGGTTTTACCGGACTGCCTGAGTGTACGCTGCGTAAAAAGAAAAGTACGCAACTGATTGATGATTTCGTTTGCCATATAATGATTCCAGCTTAATTTTTACCCTGTTAAAAGCCATAGGTTTCAAACCAAAATAGTGAAAATGTTTTCACAGCTAAACTATAAAATAATGCCTTAACCTGACACAAACATTTTCCTTCATCCCCTGCACTAAAAAGTAATGTTGCCGGTATAAAAGGCACGGGAAAATTCCAATTAATCGTGAGTCCAGTTTAAAAAGGCATTCAACCCCTAAATCTCCCGATAATTGGGACAAGCCCTAAAGGGGACCTTTACAATCTGCTGATTTTTAGCGATTCTCCCATTAGGGTCAGGGATTAAAAATGCTAAAAATCAGCAGTTCGGAGTTTTTAAAACTGGTCTCTTAGATTTTAGACGGAGCTCAATAGTTTTCAGCCCAGCTTGGTGAATTGTCAAGGGATATTAAAAACTGACTATTTTTGCAATAATGAAACAAAAGCATTCTGATTTTTAAACAAACCGCTGAATATGAAAAAATTAAAAACAAAACCATTTGCAAGAAACCTTTTTCTTTTTGCTGTATCAATTTTGATGATGTCAGGTTTTTTTTCCTGTAAAAAGGATTCGGACGACGACATAATTACCCTCACCTTCGACAGCTGGCGGCTGGATGATGTGGAACGGATGGGTCGCATCAACGAACTTTATATTGCCAGTCACCCCAATATCAGGATTACTTTCAGGACAGCAGCGCCAGAGGTTTACGATTCGACCATGGTTGACCGGTTTGAAAAAGATGTTGCAGGCGACATCATTTTTTTGCGATCGTTCGATCAGGGTCGCCGTTTTTACGATTCGGCCTACCTGCTTGATGTCACCGGAATCATCCCCGGTTTAGGGTCGTTCAACCCAATGGTGGTCAATGCCTGGTCAGCCGAAAATGGCGTTGTTTACGGCGTTCCGTCCGTGGGAGTTACCGAAGGAATTTATTACAGCAAATCTCTTTTTGAGGAATATGGTCTGACTGAACCGGCAACCTGGGATGAGTTTATCAGTGTTTGCGAAACGCTTTTGGCCGGCAGTGAAACCGTAATTGCGCAGGGCGCCGCTGATTCGTGGACGCTCTACGAGCTGGCCTATTGCGGCCTGGGCGCCAATTTTTACGGAGGCGAGCCGGCACGTCAGGGTTTGATGAATGGCACCTTGAAAATGACCGACGACAATTTTTTAGCGGCTTTCAACATGGTTTATTCACTGAAAAAATACCTGCCACCTAATTTTGAAAACCAGGGTTACGAAGACATGAAACAACTGTTTGCCTCGGGAAATGCTGCAATGTTCATGGGTGGTTCGTGGGAGATCAGCACGTTTGAAGATTTGGGCGCCGACAGCACAAAAATTGGCTGGTTTGCGCCGCCGGTAGTCAATCCGGGCGATAAACTTCAGTATTGTTTTCATGTGGATGCCGGAATTGGCGTGAACAAAGAATCAAAACATCTTAACGAAGCCATCGAGTATTTCAAATGGCTGGCGGGAGCCGAATACGCACAGGCGCTGATGAACGAACTGCCAGGATTTTTCTCCTATACACCGCTGTCGGCAACCATAATTCACCCGCTTTCGCAGGAAATGTATGCCGCCTCGCTCAACGCTGATCTTACGGTAAGGCTGATGTGCGAAAAATTAAGCGCCGGGCAGCCCGCCGGCAACATTTTGATGGGTGAAGCACTCAACGGCATGATGAAAGGAATTTATACACCTGAAACAGCCGCTGAATATGTTCATAACAAGTTGGATACCTGGTATTTACCATAATATTTTCCGGATAGTAAGTCCGGATTTCCTCTTTTTTGGCCATCAAAATCCAATGATTGTTTTTGGGTTGTGATAACATTTCTACATTTGGGCGCAAAAATCACCAAAGGAATTTAGTATGAAAAAGTTATTGCTGGTATTTGCAGTTTTGCAATTGACGGTTGCCTTGCGGGCGCAGCAACACGAAACTACCCGGTTGATTGTCCGCGCCGACGATATGGGTTCGTCACATTCGGCCAATCAGGCCATTATAAAATGTTACACCGAAGGAATTGTGACTTCCGGTGAGGTGATGGTGGTAACACCCTGGTTTCCGGAAGCGGTGAGGCTTTTGAACGAAAATCGTGCCCTGGACGTGGGGCTGCACCTGGTTCTTACAAGTGAATGGGACAACATAAAATGGCGGCCACTCACCCATTGTCCCGGCCTGACCGACAAAAACGGGTATTTCCTCCCGATGATGTGGCCAAGCCCCAATTATCCCGGACAGGCAGTAATGGAAAACAAATGGACCCTGAACAAAATTGAGCAGGAATTCCGCGCACAAATCGAGCTGGCGTTGATTAACATCCCCCAAATAACCCATATTTCGGGGCACATGGGGGTAACGGATTTTAACCCTGAAGTGGAGGCGCTCACCAACCGTCTGGCCTCCGAATATAATCTTATACACGTTTGCGGAAAAAATG
>CALFEP010000214.1 GCA_937950125.1 uncultured Bacteroidota bacterium | reverse complement strand
TTATTGTCCCAAAAGACCGAAACGACTGAGGAATCCCCTCTATTTTTGCTAAGCATAGGTAATAAATTGCGTTTTGTTATTGTCCCAAAAGACCGAAACGACTGAGGAATCCCCTCTATTTTTGCAAAGCACAGTTAATAAATTGTGTTTTGTTATTGTCCCAAAAGACCAAAGCGACCGCCAAATACCAAAAAGGAAATAAACAGCAAATACCTGCTGATGGCGGTTTTACTTTTGTCACAAGAAAACCATACAAACGGTTGAATTTTACCATAACAAATTGGAAATGTTCATCAAATGATTTCTAAACATTGGCTCATGGAAAAAAAATTGCCTGACACCAGTTGAGTTTTTTTTACCCCATTTATTGTGAGCGGCTGTTTGGTGCTGAAAAATTTACCCTGCAAAAAAACCGAAAACTGAATTTTAAAAACCAAACACTGAATAGATTTCACAACAAATGATAGGAGGAATATTTTTGCTTTATGATTTAGGCATTTTTAAATGCTCAAAGCAAATTGTTTGTAATTAATTGTTTTAAAATATGTTATAAAATAAGAGGGGAATAACTTTTAGTTTTTTTTGACAATTTACCCGATAATTTAATTTGATTTTTTACATTTGCCGAAATTTCAACTAACTAATTATTATTCATTTTAAACTTAAATCGTTATGAAGAGAATTTTACTTTTAACAATTGCTTTATGCATTGGATTTATGGGTTTTACTCAACAACGTGCGACAGTTTCAAAAAGTTTACTAAATCAGACTGTCACAAGGGAGTTTATGTCACCAACAGATCCAATCCCACCAATGGTGAACTACAATCAGGTTCCTTCAAGCAATTTCAAAGATGCAAAATTACTGGGTGATGAAACTGAAATCATCGAAACATTGTATGATTTGCAAAGTAATGCTGCTCTTTCAAACAGGTTAATTACCTGGCCAGATGGAACAATTGCAGGTGTTTGTACGCGTGGCATTGATACTCCAGCTGGTTTCGCTTTTCCTGACCGTGGAACTGGCTATAACTATTTCGATGGAACAACTTGGGCACCCAAACCAACATCAAGAATTGAAACTATAAGAACCGGCTGGCCAAGTATAGCTCCCTGGGGACCTAATGGAGAAATTGTGGTTTCACACAGATCTGCTACCGCTCCTTTGGTTTTGGCTAAAAGGGAAAATAAGGGTTCGGGAGTGTGGACTGAATCCACAATAACTGGCCCAGAAACTCATCAATATTTGTGGCCAAGATTGGTTACTTCAGGTGAAAACCATGAATTTGTGCATCTTTTTGCAATTACGGCGCCTTCAGGAAATGGCGGTACTCCATATCTCGGACAAGATGGCGCTTTACTTTACAGTCGCTCCTCTGACGGAGGAAATACCTGGGAAATTGCACATCAATTAATTGATGGTACCGGTATAGATGATTACATAAAAATTAGCGCAGACGACTATGTCTTAACTGCAAATGGAAGCACAATTGCACTTGTTTGCGTTACATGGCAACATGATATGTTTATGTTAAAATCAACTGATAATGGAACAACATGGGAAAAAACAGTTATTTGGGAACATCCAATTCCACTTTGGGATATTCAGACAATGTTACTCGATACACTTTTTGCCCCTGGAAGTTCGGCCGATGTTGCTGTTGACGCCAACGGCATGTGCCACGTGGTGTATAATGTTACACGTGTAATTCGCGATGCAACTATGGAGCCAGGTTATTATAGCTATTTCCCGTATTATGATGGAATAGGTTATTGGAACGAAAATATGGAAGCTCCAATTCCAGAACCTGAAAATCCTCCAATTTATGTACAGGACCCGATGTATTGGACACTTAGTCCCGATTACTTGTATGAACAAGGATGGCTAGTTGGATATTCACAGGATGTAAATGGAAACGGCACACTTGATTTTGTTGAAGTAGGTGCCGGTGAGTTCCCCTTTGCAAACTACAGGGCACTGGGTCTTTCAAATTATCCATCACTGACCATCACTGAGGATGGTATTATTGCAGTTGCTTATTCATCTGTTACAGAAGGATTTGCTACAGTTGAAAATCGTTATAATTATAGACATTCCTGGGTAAATTTCTCAGAGGATATGGGTACAAGTTGGGATAACATCTTCTATGATTTACAAGCAAACAACATTTTCCATATTTATGATGAATGTATCTATGGAACTTTTGCTCCAAACTCCTATTCATCAGAGCCATATTTCCACTATTTGTACATGGCCGACACCTACCCAGGTGTGTATCTTGATGAAGATGAACAAACAGAACCATCAACAAACCGTATGATTCACAATAAAATCTTGAAAACCTTGGTTAGCTTACCTGAAACACAGTATAGTAAAGTCATTAACGTAACTGAGATTTCTCCAAATCCTGTTTCTGATAATTCGATTGTTGTTTTAACTCTGGCAGTTGAAATGAATGTTTCTGTGGAAATTTTTAGCCTGACAGGTCAAAAAGTATTTGAAAGTCCAGCAACAAAAATGCAAGCTGGCACTCGTACTTTAAATATTAATGCATCGAATCTTAACAGTGGTGTGTATTTTTACACGATTAATGCAGGTAATGAAAGAATAACAAAGAAAATGATTGTGGAATAACTAAAATTGTTTTTTCAAAAAAAAGCTGTTCAATTGAACAGCTTTTTTTATTTAAAATAAGATCAAAATACATTTTAACAATTTCAAAATTTAATATCTTTTGCCTATCTTCTTAAATTTTATTAAATTAATACGCTGATATTCAATAAATTTCCTCTCGGAAACACTCTCTTAATACTTTTAAATTAATTATTAAATTGAATTTTCAATGCTTTAACATCTCAATTAATTTGAATTTGCTTCATTATTATCCTGACAGTGTATTCAAGAAATTTTATCATTCTACCTTAACAAAACTAAAAGTTCCAAATTTATCGTAAATCAAAAAAGGCCTTTATCTATTGATAAGGCCTTTTTTTGATTCAATGTTTTATCTTTGGAAATCGATAATCTTTTAACTTATCAATTTTCATCGCAAGAAATTGAAATTCCTAATCCAACAACATCATCGTGAGCGAAAGTGCCATTTTCACAACCCATACTTACGCTGTAGCTACATGTTGGTTCACATTCGCTTAAATTTAAAACAGAACATACAGATCCAGTATAATACTGGCCACATTCCACACGAAAGGTATAGGGTGTGGTTTTATCTGGATCAAACGGAATACTTGAGGGAACAAAGGTAGCGCTTGGACTTAAATTCAATGTGACAGAACCACTACAATCCTCAACAATACTTGCTCCCCCAATTGTTACATTAACAGTAAAGTAAGCCACACGTTCATCAATCTGATAATCTGATTTGTTGTTTGCATTCAAAATCAAAATAGCACTAACAAATGCTACAACCAAAAAACCGACAATTACAATTTTTTTTCTCATGTTGTTAATTATTTAATTAATTTAAGTTTAATAATCGAAGTAAAGGTAAATTTTTAAAAAGCATTTTATTTGTTAAATTATCTTAATTTGTCAAATTTTTTATTTATTTGAAATAGAAATAAAAACAGATTAAATTAAATCCGAATCTTGTCGACATTATTATTAATTTCGTACAAAAGAATTATATTATCACTTACTAAATAAAACAATAACTTTGCTTCCATAAAATTAACAAAATTCAATTTTAATAATTATGAAGAAGATTACTTTAATTGTCATGCTTTTAAGCATTTGCCTGGCCGGATTCACCCAAAACCGGGTTGGAATTCCAGGAAATTTGAAAAATCAAACCAGGGCTGCTGACCTCTCGAAACAGAACGACCGTGGACTTGGTTCCGAAAACGGCAGCTTTGTGCCGGTCAACGAATTTAAGGAGGCTTTGATGATGGGTGACGAAACCGAGACCATCGAAACCAAGTACGACCTGCAAACCAATGCAGCCCTCACCAACCGGATTTATTGCTGGCCCGACGGCGCCATCAGTGCCGTGTGCACACGGGGCATCGAATCGCCCTCTGCAACCGGCGGTTTCCCCGACCGTGGTACCGGCTACAACTATTTTGACGGCACAGCCTGGTTTCCCAAACCCACAGCACGGCTCGAATCGGTGAGAACCGGCTGGCCAAGCATCACTGCCTGGGGCAACGAAGGTGAATTTATTGCAGCCCACACTGCCATTTTGCTCAAATTCAGCCGCCGCCCTGTTAAAGGTACCGGCGCATGGGAAGAATTGGTTAACTACAATGGCCCAGCTGGTACTGAACCTGCCTGGCCTCGCATTGTCACCACAGGCGAAAACAAGGAATACCTGCAACTGTTCTACAATTCGTACAATGCGTATCAGGGATTGGGCAACGCCTTGCTGTATTCACGGTCGATGGACGGAGGAAATACCTGGAGCCCTCAGGATCAGATTCTTGATGACCTAAACAGTTCAAATTACCATGGATTTGGGGGAGATGACTATGCCCTGGCATCCAGAGGAAATACAGTTGCCTTGCTCTGTGTAAACTTCCTGTACGACATGTTCATCCTGAAATCGGTTGACAATGGCGAAAACTGGGAAAAAATTGTCATCTGGGAACACCCGATCCCCCTGTTCGATTACACAACCATGGCTTTCGCCGACACATTGTTCGGCCCCGGAAAATCGGCTGGACTCACCATCGATCATGAAGGAAAATGCCACGTGGTTTACAATGTCTGCCGCTTCCTGTTAGACACCCCATCGTCGAATGGCGCTTATTCAACCTTCCCCTACATTGACGGGATTGGCTATTGGAACGAAAACATGGAAGCACCCATTCCCGAACCTGAAGAAGTCCCTTCGTGGGTGCAGTATCCTGAATACTGGACACTCAACCCCGATTATTTATATGAAAATGGCCAGCTGATTGGCTGGTCGCAGGATGTAAATGGCAATGGAACCTTAGATTTTGTGGAAGTAGGCGCCGGCGAATTTCCCTTCGCCAACTATCGCGAAGCAGGATTGTCCATTTTTCCAACCATCACCATTACCGACGATGGAATTCTGGCTGTGGTATTTTCATCGGTTACCGAAGGTTTTGCCACATCCGACGGACGCTATAATTATCGTCATACCTGGGTAAGAACCTCCCCTGACATGGGTTACACCTGGGGTGATTTCTTCGACCTGCAGGCCGACAACATCTTCCATTTTTATGATGAGTGTATTTTTGGTGAAATTTCACCCTACACTTCACCGGAAGATGAAAATTTCCATCTTGTTTATTTTGCTGATAACCTTCCCGGTTTATTCCTGGATAATGACGAACAAACCGAGCCTACCATCAACCGGCTGATTTACAGCAAAGTATCGAAAGACGAAATTGTTGGCATTAAAGAACCCGGAAAAACAGAAGCCAACCTTTCGGTTCATGGTTGCAACCCAAATCCGGCATCCGGAAAGACCGACATCATGGTAAGCCTGAAACAACCAGGCAACATAACCATCGAACTGTTCAGCATCACCGGACAGAAAGTATCAGCGGATTTGACCAGATCTTTGCCCTTCGGTACTTACCCGGTTTCGTTGGATGTATCAGAACTTACGAGTGGCATTTATTTTTACAAGGTAAACGCTGGGAATGAATCGTTTACAGGTAAACTCATTGTAGAATAGAAAAAAATATTCAATCAAAGGAAAGTCTCTGCACAAAATGCAGGGGCTTTTTTTATTTTTGTGGTAATAATTGATGAGCTCAGTCTAAAAACAGTTTTTTTGCCACTAAAACCTGTCTGCTACAGGCAGGCACTAAAGCACGAAAATTTAGAAAGGTTAATCTGTTGGATTTTAGTGTTTTGTGATATTTAGCGTTTTTGTGACAATATCTAAAACCTGACTTTTTTAGTTTGGACTCATTGTTAATCAAATAAATAAATAAACACAATGAAAAAGCTTTTACTTCTGACCACAGTACTGTGCATTTTCGCTTTTGGCTATAGCCAGAAACGCGCACCCGTTTCAAAAGAGTTTAAAGACGTTAAACTAACCCGTCACTACAAGATTCCTACAGATCTGTCGCCACCCATGACCAACTGGAATGTTCCGTCAAGCAGGCCGGAAAAATCGGCAACCCTGCTTGGCAATGAAACTGAAATCATCGAAACCCTTTATGACCTGCAGACCAATGCCGCCCTCAACAACCGCATCTGGGCATGGGAAGACGGAACCGTTGCTGCTGTTTGCACCCGAGGCATCACCAATCCGGCTGGTTTTGCATTTCCCGACAGGGGAACCGGGTACAACTATTTTGATGGCACAGCATGGGCGCCAAAACCCACAGCCCGACTTGAAGTCCTCAGAGCCGGCTGGCCAAGCATCGCTCCGTTGGGTGAAATGGGGGAAATCATCGTTTCTCACAATTTCGGAGTTAAATTAATTATCCTTACCCGCCCTGTTAAAGGTACCGGCGCCTGGACTGAAACCTATTACAATGGTCCTGGCGGAACAGTTATCCCCTCCTGGCCACGTGTTGTAACATCGGGTGAAAACAATGAATATGTCCAAATGATTTACAATACCAACGGTGTGTATGAAGGGCAGGCTACAGCACTGCTTTATTCCCGTTCGAGCGACGGTGGACAAACCTGGGATATTCAGGATCAACTGCTTGATGGGGTTGGTAGTGATTATTATCTTGCCATCGCAGCAGATGATTATGTGATGACCTCAAAAGGAAATACCGTTGTGATTCTTTGCGGAAGTCCGTGGTTCGATTTGTTTATGCTGAAATCAACCGATAACGGCGAAACCTGGGAAAAAACCGTGATATGGGAACACCCCTACCCGTTTTTCGACATGCAAACCACCCTTACCTCCGACACCCTCTGGTGCATGGATGCCTCGGCCAATGCCGCCATCGACAACAACGGACAGGTGCATGTGGTGTGGGGAGTTGGCCGGGTTGCCCGTCTTGAAGCAGCACCACCCGATCCGGGTTATTACAACTACTGGCCATATTCCGATGGTATCGGTTACTGGAACGAATCGATGGGCGCCCCAATACCTGAAGCAGATAACCCACACCACACCATGTCGCCCGATTATCTCGAATCTTTAGGAATGCTTTGCGGATGGACCCAGGATGTAAATAACAGCGGTTTTATTTTTGATTACGAAGGAACCGGCGACCCGCAATTTGCCACCTACCGTGAATTGGGGATTTCGACAATGCCATCAATTGCATTCGGACCTGAAGGGGACATTGCAGTTGCTTATGCTTCAACAACAGAGACTTTTGTTACTGCCGATGGCTTGCAAAACTACAAACACATCTGGTTAAGTATTTCTCCTGATATGGGTTATACCTGGGGCGAGTTTCACGATGTTCAGGTAGGTAACATTTTTCATATTTACGACGAATGTATTTACCCGTTGCTTGCTCAAAACACCAACAACTATAAGTATCATCTACTTTATCAGGCAGATAATATTCCGGGTTTGTTCCTCGATGAAGACCATGATGCCGTAACCAACCGTGAGATTTATAATGTTCTGGATTCTTCGCCACTGATTGGCATCAGCGAAAACACCAATAAAACAGTGGGTAATATTAATGTTTCAACATGCTACCCCAACCCGGCATCAGGATTGACAACAATTCAGGTTGAGTTGTTCCGGGAAATGAATGTTTCGATGGAAATCACCAACCTCACCGGTCAAAAGGTGATGGAAATTCCGGCAAAAGCGATGCAGGCCGGCAGCCACACACTGACTTTGGATGCCTCAGCTTTAGGCTCCGGTGTATATTTTTACACCGTAAAAGCAGGAAATGAAAGTGTTACGAAGAAGTTGATTGTGGAGTAAAAGAATTTTTTTCAACAATAAACAGCCCCGGTAAGTTTTTGGTGGATGAAAATGCTGTGAGGAACTTGCCGGGGCTTTTGTTTTAAAAATAGGTTGGTTTTATGAATCCTCTACGAGGATTACGTCAACTTTTGAAACCATCCCTTCTACAATTCTAAAAACCTCTACGAGGTTTTCACTATTTACATAGAAGTAAATCATTTACAACTTCCTGAAAATCTTTGATGTTGAATAACTGTAGAATTTCTATGCACCCTTCACTACAACATCTCAGATCCTGCCTGGCGGCCTGCCTGCCAAAGGCACGAAGGCGGGCAGACAGTGTTGCATAATTGTAGGAACGTTTCAGTTTTTTTTCAACAACATCGTAGATCCTGCCTGGCGGCAGACAGGGTTGCATAATTGTAGAAAACGGATTATCCCA
>CALFEP010000213.1 GCA_937950125.1 uncultured Bacteroidota bacterium | reverse complement strand
CAACCCTGACAGGGTTCAAAACCCTGTCAGGGTTATTACATTACCTCCCGAAAGTCTTTAATTACCTGGTAATTCCACATACCGTAATCATCATTATTGGAATTTACGATAATTATTCTGGCAACACCGGCATTTTCTGCAGATGATATTCCGGCAAAGGAATCTTCAAAAACCAGGGTTTCTTCTTTTCTGAGGCCCAATATCATCATCGCTTTCTGGTAATATGCTGGGTGTGGTTTGCTTTGAATAACTCCATCGTTAAAAACCACTTTATCCTTGTCGAAATACCGCCCAAGATCCAGATGCTCAAAATAGAAATCAATGTTTTCAGCTATTGACGCGGTAGCAAGCGTAAAAGGTATATTATTTTTCATCAAAAACCCAAGAAAATCAATTGCTCCAGGGGCAAGTTCCGGTTTGCCTTCCAGGCAGAATTTCCGGTACAATTCTTCTTTCTGGCGGCTCAGCCGGTGCAATTCTTCCAGGTTTAACCTGCCTCCAAACAGCTCACTGATCGAATCCTGGTTGTTTTTACCATGAATAATTTCAAGTTTTTCCTTGTCGGATAACCGAAACCCATGCATTTCGAGAAATGAATCCCAGGCTTTATTATTGTATTGGGTGTCCCAAAACAGCGTGCCGTTAAAATCAAAAATAACGCCTTTTACCTTCAATTGCTCCACATTATCAGTTATTTACCAGAAATAAGCGTAAAGCGTTACGATAATAATCACGATACCGATAGCCCCAAGCAGAAAACCCTTGTCTGTTTTAAAAAGTTCAGGCTGATATTCATAAGCTTTTTCATCCTGCTGGCCTGAATTGGCATTTGTAAACAAAATCAGGCTGAGAAAACCCAGAATAAACGTCATCATGAAAATGGATTGGAATCCGATATCAAGTCTGCCAACACCAAATAAAGTGGTCCCCCATATCATTCCTGAAATGAAGGTAATTACCGCTAAAGTGAGTAAAATACGGCTGGCATTTACCAGGTTCTTTTTGTTGCGGGCGCTTATTGGAGCGGCTTTTACCTGATTTTTGTCAGTAAGGGTTAACACTACAGCAAAAGTGATGAGTATCATACAGACGTAGCCCATCCGGATAATAAATGGCAGATCAGGAAGGGCAAATTTCATGATAATTCCTGCAGGCAGCGTAATGATGGTAGTCCAGAGTGCAGCGCGGTTGGTAGCTCGTTTCCATAGCAAACCCATCCCAAACACAACCACCACGCCCGGATAAATGAAACCAGTATATTCCTGAATGTACTGAAAAGCCTGATCAAGTCCGCTAAGCAGAGGTTTAGCTGCTATAATGGCAATAATCAGGGCAACCAGTGCCGACATCCGACCCACAAAAACAAGTTTCTTTTCCGAGGCATTTTTATTAATCTGATCCTTATAAATATCGAGGGTAAATATGGTAGAGGTTGAATTGAGCATGGATGCGAGCGAAGAAACCACTGCAGCAACCAGGGCAGCAAATGCCAGGCCTCTGATACCGACAGGCGCGAAATTCCGTAACAGCCAGGGGTAAGCTTCATCGGCTTTGGTAATTGTACCACTCAGCCCCTCGATGGAGTGCCTTAAATCGGGGTGGTTGAACATCACATAGGCGGTTATTCCCGGGAGTATGACAATGATCGGGATTAAAATTTTGAGATATCCGGCGAAAATAAGACCGCGTTTGGCTTCTTTCAGGTTCTTTGCGGCAAGTCCTTTTTGAATAATATATTGATTGAAGCCCCAGTAGCCGATGTTTGTGAGCCACATAGCCCCAAAAATTACTGCAAGACCGGGCAGATCAGCAAATGGATCTTTCATGCCTCCCGAACCATCGGGAATGCTGGTTACACCCTGCTGAAGGATCATGTTGAAATGCATGTCAGTAGGTACCTCCCTCACTTTTGACAGAACAATTTTAAAGCCTTCCCAGGCAGAACCGCTGCCACCGGCAACGGCATCAAGTGCAAAAAATGCCGTTATCAAACCGCCGCCAACAAGAAAAACCACCTGGATTACATCCGTCCAGGCTACTGATTTTAATCCCCCATAAATGGAATAAACGCCTGCAAATACCAGTAACCCGACAACTCCGTACATCATCGGTACACCCAAAATTTGGTATATGGCAATGGCTCCCAGCCAGGCAACCGAGGTCAGGTTGACGAAAACATACACCAGAAGCCAGAAGAATGAAAAGAAAAAGCTCACCCCTGAACCATACCGTTCTTTCGCAAATTGTGGCATGGTATAAATGTTTTTTGTAATCATAAGCGGCAGCAGATATTTAGCAACCAGAATCAGGGTTATCGCAGCAATCCATTCGTAAGCTGCAATGCCTAATCCGATGGCAAACCCTGAACCGGACATCCCGATAAAATGTTCCGCCGAAATATTTGCCGCTATCAGTGATGCGCCAATAGCCCACCACGACAAGGTTCCACCTGCCAGAAAGTAGTCTTTCGAATCTTCTTCCTTCCCCTTTTTACCACGTGCTAACAAAAGACCCAGTGTTACAATGATAATTGCATACACAATAAAAATTACATAGTCGATAGTTGTAAATCCAGCATTCATAACTTATATGTTTACTTTAATAATTTCAAATTTCTTAGTCAAAAAAATTACCTTCTGTTGTAGTAGAAGTCGTTAAACCTGAGTTCCTTTTTAAACTCCCTGATATTCGTATTCTTGTCGATAACAAGAAATTCGAGGCCGGCCATGTCGGCGAAATTTTCCAGGTGTTCAACATCCAATGCCATGCTAAAGCTGGTGTGGTGTGCTCCACCGGCATAAATCCAGGCTGCGGCACTGGTTTCGAGGTTGGGTTCGGGAATCCAAAGGGCACGCGCAACGGGCAGTTTTGGCAAAGGCTCAGCTTTTATCACATTCACCGGGTTAACAATCATTCTCATTCTGCCACCCATGTCCACAATGGTAGCGTTAATTCCGCGTCCCTGAGCCACGTCAAAAACCAGGCGGGCGGGGTCATCCTTGCCGCCAATTCCAAGCGGGTGAACTTCGATTGCAGGTTGATTTTCAGCCAACGAAGGGCAAATTTCGAGCATGTGAGCGCTTAAAACGGCCTCCTGCCCAGGTAATAAATGATAGGTGTAGTCTTCCATGAACGAACAGCCGCCTTTCAAACCTTTTGCCATCACTTTCATAATGTGCACGAGGGCTGCCTGCTTCCAGTCGCCTTCAGCGCCAAATCCATAACCTTGGTCCATCAGGCTCTGAATGGCAAGTCCCGGAAGTTGCTTTAACCCGTGCAAATCTTCAAAATTGGTGGTAACCACTTTGTAATTGTATTTATCCAGGAAATTTTTCATCCCGGCTTCAATTTTTGCCTGGTACTTAATATTTTCAAGATTGGTTGATGCGATGGTGTATCTTTGCAGATAACCTGAAAAAATCTCCTCAACTTCCTCATCTGTAACTTTTTCGATGGCTGCAACCAGGTCGCCGACACCATGATATTTTACCTGCCAGCCAAAAACTTTCTGCGCTTCCACTTTGTCGCCTTCAGTTACAGCAACATCGCGCATATTGTCGCCAAAACGGCAGATCTTCAACCCCTGCGATTCATTCCAGCCAATGGCTGCACGCATCCAAACGGCGATATCGTTGTGTACCTTTTTTTCCTGCCAATGACCAACAACAACTTTCCGGTTTAACCGCAACCTCGAGCAGATAAATCCAAATTCCCTATCGCCATGAGCTGATTGGTTCAGGTTCATGAAATCCATGTCGATGTCGTTCCACGGAATTTCGCGGTTGAATTGTGTGTGAAGATGCAGGAATGGCTTCTTTAGTACACCCAGACCTGAAATCCACATTTTGGCCGGTGAAAAGGTGTGCATCCAGGTGATGAGACCAATGCAGTTTTTGGCAGTGTTTGCCTCAATCATCAGATCGTAAATCTCTTCCGGGGTTTTTACTGTCGGTTTGAATTTGATTTCTACAGGTAAATTACCCTTTTGGTTTAAGCCTTCCACAATTTGTTGTGAATCTTCGGCTACCTGATGAAGTGTTTCAGCGCCATATAAATGCTGGCTACCTGTTACAAACCATATTTCTTTATCAGCGAATTTTTCCATCCTATTAATTAAATTATTGTTGTTGACCATAGTAAGCGTCCTTTCCGTGCTTACGTTCGAAATGCTTTTTTATTAAACGTTCTTTTAATTGCGGAGCATCGGGGTTTATCTGAAGGGTAATAAAGGCCATTTTTGCAATTTCTTCCAACACCCTGCTGTGAAAAACAGCCTTTGCGGCAGAGGTACCCCAGGTAAATGGCCCGTGATTTCCGACCAGCACCATTGGTACCTCTTCGTAACTGAGTTTCCGGTGATTGAAACAATCCGTAATCTGAACCCCGGTATTGTGCTCATAATCACCATTTATCAAGTCATCACTCATGGGAGGTGTGCAGGGAATTGCGCTGGCAAGATGATCGGCATGGGTGGTGCCGAAAACCGGAATGTCCATCTGAGCCTGAGCCCAGGCAACGGAATAGGTGGCATGTGAATGTGCCACACCGCCAATCTCAGGCCAGTTTTTATAGAGCCAGGCATGTGTTTTTGTGTCTGACGATGGGCGATGGATTCCTTCCACAATCCTGTTGTCGAAATCGACGATGACCATGTCATCCGGTTTCATCTCTTCGTAAGGGATGCCGCTGGGTTTAATGGCAAAAACGCCTTCATTCCTGTCAACAGCGCTCACATTGCCAAAAGTATAAATCACCAGGCCAAGCCTGCTTAGCTCCATGTTAGCTTCAAAACACGCCAGTTTTAATGTTGAAAATTTTGACATTTCACAAATTTATTTCGATTTGCTCATGGCAGTTTGTTTGTCAACAAAAGCACACAATTTTTCGTATTTATCCATGTATTTTGCGAAAAGAATTGCTTCTTCAGCTTGTGGTTGATATTCAGCCTCGTAAGCGCTTGCCAGTTTTTTGCCTGCCTCCTGAACTGATGAATAAAGGCCTGCAGCAACAGCGGCATACATGGCTGCCCCCAGCGCCGGTGCGTAATCGGAAGAGGCAACAATAATCGGACGGTTCAGCACATTGGCCAGGGTTTGCATGATGTAAGGCGATTTTCGTGCAACACCGCCGATGCCGATTACTTTTTCGATCACAACACCTTCGTCTTCAAATCGATCGACAATTTTTTTCGATCCAAAACAAATGGCGTGAACCAGCGCTTTGAAAATATGAGGCGCTTTGGTGCCAAGATTGAGGTCTGTGATTGCAGCTTTTACTGACTGATTGGCATCGGGTGTCCGGCGTCCGTTAATCCAATCGAGGGCGGTAGGAATGCTTTCTGTCAGCGGGATTTGTTCAGCCTGCAATGTGAGCAGTTCTAACAATCTGTTGTCTATTTCGTTTTTCAATTGTTGTTTTTGCTCTGCAGAAATTACTTCTGAACTTGCCAGCAGATTATCGACAGGCCACATCAGCACATCTTTAAACCATGCCAGCACATCGCCGAACGATGATTGCCCGGCTTCAAGGCCAACCATCCCCGGAATTACCGATCCGTCAACCTGTCCGCAAATTCCTTTAACACATTTGCTCCCGATGATTTCGTTCGGCGCCACCATGATGTCGCAGGTTGAAGTGCCCATCACCCGAACAAGGCTGTTTTTTTCCACGCCAGCCCCAACTGCACCTGCATGTGCATCAAAAGTACCTACGGCAATCACCGTATCCGTTGTTAATCCCAGCCTGGAAGCCCACTCTTTACTCAATTTTCCGGCAGCTACATCCGAAGTAAAAGTTTCGACATACAAATGATCACGCAAATCCGCAAGGTATGGGTCGAGTTTTTCCAGGAATTCTTTTGGAGGCAAACCTCCCCAGGCCTCGTGCCACATCGCTTTATGACCGGCAGCACAGCGGCTTCGTTTCAGGATTTTCAGATCATTTCCTCCAGTAAGCACGAAGGTCATATAGTCACAATGTTCAACCCACGACCAGGCGTTTTCCTTCACCTTTTGATCTTCCCGGATAATGTGCAGAATTTTTGCCCAGAACCATTCGGAAGAATAAATGCCGCCTTCAAACTTCGTGAAATCTTCACCTCCCCAGCTCTTTGCCAGTTTATTGATCTCCTCAGCTTCCGCAATGGCGGTGTGGTCTTTCCAAAGGACCATCATGGCGTTGGGATTTTCTTCAAATCCGGGAATCAGTACTAACGGTACACCGGCCTGATTAACCGGAAGTGGCGAACTGCCGGTAGTATCCACACAAATTCCTTTGACGGTTTCAGGTTTTACACCTGACTTTTGCATGACACTCTTAATGGTGTTTTCGAGCCCTTCGAGATGATCCAACGGATGCTGGCGAAACTGGTTTATCGAAGGATTGCAGTATTTTCCTTCTTTCCAGCGCGAATACCAATGAACCCCGGATGCCAGTTCTTCTCCATAATCTGCATCAGTGAGTACAGCACGCACTGAATCAGTTCCATAATCCAGGCCTATGACGTATTTTTTTATGTTTTGCATTTTTTATCTTTGTCAGAATTGCATTGAAACAATGATTATTTTTTTACTCCAACCTTTACAATATTCAGAGAATAGGGCTTCAAAGTTAAAGAAAACGATTTACCGCTAATGTCGATTTTTTGTTCAGTTGGGCTAATGGCGCCGGGTTGATCAAAAGTGTTGCAGGCAGATAAATCGGTTTGAGAAAGGCAGATCAGTATCCCTTGCGGGTTTATCTTTTTACTTCCTGAAACTTTTATGTCTATCGAAGCCTGATCACCACCCGTATTGACGATTTTCAGGATCATTTCGCCGGTAGGCGAATCCAGAGTGGCTGACCCGTAAATGTTTTCCTGGCCAGTGAGCGCTTTGCCGTTGCTTGTCATCTGGATAACGTCGGTGCCGTGGTTGGTCGAAAACAGTTTCTGCACCTCGTAATTGGCTGTTTTCAGGGTTGTAAGATTGTTGAACCAGATTAGGTCGGGCGTCCATTGCCAGCCTTCAGTGTGTGCGAGCAGCGGTGCGTACGAACTCATCACCACCACATCGGCATTTCTCTCAAGCCCCGTCATAAATGCTGCTTCAGAAAGTGCACATTCCCAGGTATTTTTGTTGTCAGGACTTCCTGTAAAAACGCTTTGGGCAGCATATTCCCCGGCAAACACTTTTGGACCATTGCGATCGTATGAATCGTAGCGTGTCGCATTCTTGCGGAACCATGCCGGCGAATGGTAATAATGTTCATCAACAATCTGGGCTTTCAGTTCTTTAAGTTTTTCCCAGCCATATTCAAAATACACACCCGAAGGGAACGGACCGCTTCCGGTAATGATGGTCATTTCGGGGTACTTTTCCTTAATGGCTTTTGTAAAAATCACATACCTTTCGATGTAATCAGCACCCCACTGTTCGTTGCCCACACCAATAAATTTCAGGTTGAAAGGTTCCGGATGTCCCATTTCTTTTCTGATCCGCCCCCATTTTGTACTTACACTGCCATTTGCAAATTCGATAAGATCGAGGGCATCCTGAACATAGGTGTCCATCTCCTGCAATGGAACCAGTTCGGCTGTGTTGAACTGGCAAGCCATTCCGCAATTCAGGATAGGCAAAGGCTCGGCGCCGATGTCTTCGGCCAATTGAAAATATTCAAAAAATCCAAGCCCGAAACTCTGGTAATAATCGGGTGTGGGGCGGTGGTCAAACTCATTATTCCATCGGTTAATCAACACTTCCCTTTTTTCGGCAGGGCCGATGGTTTTTTTCCATTGGTAGCGTTGATCGAGGGTACGTCCTTCGACGATACACCCCCCCGGAAAACGAAGGAATCCGGGTCTCAGGTCGTAAAGCAACTGCACAATGTCTTTTCTTAACCCGCCTTTTCTACCCTTCCAGGTATCCTGTGGAAAAACCGAAATCATGTCCAGATCAATGGTTCCTGGGCTGTTGAAGGTGATTTGAAGCTGAGCGTATCCGCAGGTCTTGGTTGCAGTAATTTCTGAAGTATATTTTTTCCAATCTTTGCCAGCAGGCTCAATGCTCGTTTCTCCAATCACAACTCCGTTGGTGTCAGTCAGGCAAAGATCAATTTTCGAGATGTCGCCTTCCAGCAGGGCTGCTTCCAGCGAAATATCATACCTGTCTCCAGCTTTAATTCCCATTCCCCTAAAGCCTTCATTGATCAGTTTGTAACCCTCAGCATTATTCACCACAATCCTGAGAAAATTACGGTTAGCCGGAACGTGATTAGAGGTGATAATGGTTCCCAATCCCGACTCCCGGTTTAGAGAATGACGGTTGGAATTGGGCTGCCACCAACCGGTTTCAGGCAAGGTAAACTCAAAGCCCCGGTTCTTGACCAGCTCAGCATACAAGCCTCCATCAGCGCCAAAATTGATATCCTCGAAAAAAAAACCGTACATGGTTGGCTGTATTTTGGCCAGCATCATCGAAGCATCTACTATTATTTCAACCCCGGAGTCCTTCCCGTGAAGATTATTTCCTGCCGTTTTTTCACAGGTGGGTTTGATTACATTACTACCAAAATTGTAGTTTACGCCTGAATTAGATTGGCAACTTTCATGGGTAATAAAACCAGCCAATGCATTGATTTCCTGACCGGTAAGGTTCGTTGAAAGCAATACTGACATCGTAAACAAAGCGCTCCAAATCATGTTCTTAAGAAAAATCTTTATTTCACACTGATCAATATTTGCCATTTCCTATCAATTTGTCTGAAAAATAAGTGTAAAAATAACACTTCCAAAAGTAGATGATTGTTTTTAAAAACAAGTTTTTTTTATAATAAAAAATCCTACAGTGGAAATTGGCCTGGATTGTTGAAAAGGACGTCGGTTTTTAACATAAAACTCTGGGTTATCAACTTAAATGTGGCCAGTTGTAAAAGATAATTTCCAAACGAAAATCACGTGACAAAACAGATCCCTTCTCTTCCTGAACCGCGATCATGACAAGCGGGCACCGCCAGGAAAGGCATTTGTGTACTATTTTGTAAATTTCCGGGGTGAAAAAATATTCTTTTAATAAGATCAGGGTAAAAAAAGAAAAAACCGCTGCTAATTCATTGATTAACAGCGGTTTAGTAGCCCGTAGGGGAATCGAACCCCTGTTACCAGGATGAAAACCTGACGTCCTAACCCCTAGACGAACGGGCCATTTTTGTAAAGAACTTTTTGTGAAAAGCGGGTGCAAAAATAGATTTTGTTTTTAAACTGGCAAGTCTTTTTGAAAAAAAAAGTTCAAAAATGACCTCAAAAATCCTAAAAAATAAAAAAATCCCCCGCTTTATGCAGGGGTTTCTGAAGTTCAATCTAATTTTTTATTCGATAACCAGCTTATAATTAAGCGATTGAGTTCTTGTGAGAATATTTACAACATACAATCCACGTGCACACCAATGTAAATCAATTTTTCCCTCAGTAAAATTCAATCCGTTGAAAACCATCTCGCCTCCTGCACTTCTGATGTTAATGGTCGCAGGTGAGTTAAGACCCCGGATATCAAAGCTTCCATTGCCCGGATTCGGGAAAATTGTAATTCCGTCGTGCTGATTTTCCTGGCCGTTTGGAAAAATCTCAAGCGATTTCAGGACTGAGAGTCCGTTTGCAGCCCATTTATCCTTGTTTTCTCCTGATTTGAACTCAGCCATCAATTGAAACATCTCATTGGTTGATGGCCTGAAGATTTTGAAAACCATGGTTTCGCCTGCTTTAAATCCATCCTTCTCACCGGTTGTTGGATCGTCTCCGAAAATCACCAGGGCAAAATCTTTTTGCTCATAAATATTTACGCCTGAACAAAATCCTTCAGTTGTGAAAGAACCAATGATATCGCCGGTTTTTATCAGATTTTGGGTAACATTGTCAGGAAATGCCACCAGGTGCGACACTGGATTTACGGCAGGTTCGTTCCAGGGAGATAAAGGAGTGGGCGTACGGGGCGAGAATGATCCCGTTTGCCCCTTTTCACATTGAGGAAATTCAACAGGCATCGACAGTGGCATGTCCCAATAAATAAAGTATGCTTTTCCCGGATGTAATTCCTCAAGTGTGTTGATGTTGTATTCAGGCCAGTAAACACCAGTGCCGGCAACGTCTTTTACCACTTTTGCGATGGTTTGCATTGGGGCTAACCAGTTTGAAACATCTACTGGGCATTCACTCAAAACAGGCAGGTAATTCCAGCCTTTATTCAGCGTGGCTTGCCGTGTGATATATCTTCCTTCGACAGGTAGCGATGAAGCAGATGAAAGTTTGATCTGTGCCCCGAACGTACTGTGCCAGCCACTAATGAAAGTGTTCAGGTTTTCACCCGGCCAATAAACCTGGTTAAAATTGCTGATGATGATCAACTCATTTTCAATGGGTTCAAACATTTCGGCCATTTCATCGGTTTCCGGTTCAACAAAGGTCGAAAAACCACTCCACCCGGCAGGGATTTCGATATTCTGTGTCATGACAGGGGCTTCCACCACTTCAAATGAATAATCCTCAATTTCACCCAGGTCGGACCACCAGCCACAGAACCCTGATTCTTTGCTTCCGTTGTCACCCGACTTTGGTAGCCAGTACTGCCAGGTCAGTAGCCTCATTCTGGTCGTACCAGGCAATGCATCTCCCGGAACCGTAATTTGTCCTTCCGTGAAATCATTCACCAGGTAACCATAACTTTCTCCGGGGTCATCAAAATCTACGTCCTGGTTCCAGTCGATTAAAATGTATAATTCAACTTCCTGCCACCATGCCCACGTTGCGTACATAAAGCTTATGCTGCTTCCCGTTATAGCAGTTACTTTCTGGTCAGTAAAACCGGAATAGCTCAGATCATTGCCGGGACAGCCATTGTCAGGATTATTGATATTCCCGATCCCGCCTTCGGTAATAAAACTCTGACAACCAATCCCGGCTTCGCAACCTCCCGGGCTTGTAAAAACCGGTAAGCAATAGTCGATTTTTATCCGTCCTACGGGCGAGGTGACGTCGGGAATTACGGTTTCGGTCCCGTTCAAAGTGATGCCTTCGCACGCAGCATCCACAAAATTGCCCAGTGTGGCTGTGTTGCTGGTTGTGTAAGCCACCCAGAAATAATTGGGGCCATAAATCAGCGGGATATTTCCTGTGACAGGGTTGTTCAGATCATTTGCAGTTCCAAAAAGCTGATTGGTTGAGAAGATATCGTAATTGCCTGTAAAGTAAATGTTAACATGTTCGACATCGTTATCAATATTAGTACAACCTTGTGGTGTAATATTGATTGCTGTGATAACCAGTGGATCGAGGCTTCCTGTTACATCCATTCTGATTTTAATGATCTCCCGGTTGGTTTCATCCCTGCCCACAGGCCGGATGGTATCGCACTGAAGGGTGGTTCCTGAGTGGTAAACCATGGGCGAGGGTGGATTTATTGTAAGCAGGTAATCCTCACATTCGCCGGTTTCAAAATTTCCACATGGATTGCTACTGGCAGGATCGCTGCGATAGTGGGTTATAATTCTCAGCCTCGATTGTCCGGCTGTTGCCTCAACAGGAACGTAAATTCTGTCTTCAAAATCATCTTCATTCAAATTGTTGGTAAAGTAAGCAATGTCAGCATCGTCATCAAAATCGCCGTCGCAGTTCCAGTCGGCCCAAATTTCAACCTGTGACTGGTAAAATGAACCATCCACCTCAAAGTCGAAGAAGGCGCCGGGTTCAACAGTCAGGGTTTGATCGCTGAATAAGGAATAAGGTACACATCCTGAGTTTAGATTTTCGATATCGGACACAGCGCCAAAGGTTTGAAAACCTGTGATGTAATGATAAACTCCGCAAGGATCAACAAAAGTTGGCTGGCAATATTCAACATCCCCGGTAATGGCCTCAATACATAACCTTGCCGATCCTGAATTTTCAACCGGTAATCCGCTCAACCCAGCGTGATAAAAAGCGCCTGGTCTGATTGGGTCTTCATGCTGAAAGCCTATCGGGAAGTAGGTTACCGGGCTTTCCGTCTGAAACAGGCCAATGTAAAAATCGCTGTTGGAAATCACAGGTGGCTCCGGAAATTCAAAATCAACATATTGCCAGGATGTTTCTTCGGTAAGATGATAATTCTCCGATTCAGCAATCCTTTGTCCTTCATTATCAAGCACCACGGCATACACCTGATGATCAGTACCATAGCCCACGCCAATC
>CALFEP010000212.1 GCA_937950125.1 uncultured Bacteroidota bacterium | reverse complement strand
CTCCAGTACCTTGCGGAGATGCTACTTACGGTGAAATCGAAGATTATACCATTGTAGTAGGTGGTGGTGGTCCAACCGCTTGGTTATCTGCTGACCCATTGTCAGGAACCATTGCTGCAAACTCAACTGCAACTGTAACAGTTACACTCAATTCAGAAACACTTGCTGTCGGCACATACACTGGTTCACTGGTATTCAGCGCACCAGCCAACCCGGCTTCAATCACTGTTCCTGTAACATTAACAGTTAGTGGCGGCGGTGGCGCTGTTATCGCTGTTAACCCAGGTAGTTTCACTTTCGTGAAATATCCTAACCAGACTGAAACACAGACAATGACCGTTTCCAATAGTGGAACCGCAGCTTTGAACTGTGTAATGACCATTACTTACGACAGCCAGGCTCCTGTATTCAACTCATTTGATGTTGAAGCATACAGAAGCCATCCAAATACCGCACATCTGAATGCTGAACGTGCACCGGAAACTGTTCCTGGTTCAGTTATCAACACTACAGATGCAATGTGGGATCTGCAGTTCTCAGCCCCTGCTGGTGATGCAAGTGGTGAAGCCGGTATCGAAACCGACGGTAACTTCATCTATACCACCAAATGGAATGGCGCCGGCTTCTTCAAATACGAAATGGATGGAACATTCCTTGGCGCAATGACAGTTGGTTCAGTACAAGGCATTCGCGACCTCGCATTCGATGGTACTTACATGTACGGTGGCGCTGCTGCAACAACCGTTTACAAAATGGACTTCAGCACACAGACTCTGATTGGTCAGTTTACTGCTCCAACAGCAGTAAGAGCTATTGCTTACGACTATGACGAGGATGGCTTCTATGCCAACAACTGGTCAACACCAATCGTATTGTTCGATGCTTCAGGTGCTACGCTGAACACCTTGCCAACAGCCGGTGACGAAAGCTACTATGGATTTGCTTACGATAACAACAACGGCAGCAAACACTTATATGGCTTCAGCCAGAAAGTTGGATTAAGCGGTGGTGTTATCTTCGAACTTGCTTTACCAAGTGGTACACCAACCGGAGTCAGCCACGATGTTGTTACTGAACTTGCTACCCCGGGTACCGACCTCGCTGGTGGTTTGTTCACATGCGACAACTGGTTTGTAAATGGTACTACCTCAATCGGTGGTTTGGTTCAGAATGTTGTTTTGTTCGCTTACGAATTGAATGAAGCACAAGGACCAGTTGAATGGCTCAGCCTTTCAACCTACAACGCTACGGTAAATCCAGGCGCATCAGCAAACGTTGGTGTAATTTGCAACACAGATGATTTTGGCGATAATTTATTCTATTACGCTTCTATCTGGATTGCCAATAACTCAACTAATAACCAGATGGTAGAAGTTCCTGTTACACTCGAACTTATCATTGGTATTGATGATGCAACAAGCGACAGCTACATCATGATGTACCCGAACCCGACAACGGATTTCGTTAACATCAAGTCGAACAGCAACATCAACCAGGTTCGCATTTTCAACCAGGCAGGACAAATGGTTCTCAGCCAGGAAGCAAGCGGTTACGAAGTAAGGGTTGAAACCAATAACTTCCGTACCGGTACGTACTTTGTTGAAATCAGTTCAGCAGCCGGTGTTGTTACCAGCAAACTGATCGTGAAATAATCCTTAACCGGAATAAACATAAAAAGGAGAACCTTCGGGTTCTCTTTTTTTTTGCCTTGACTTTTGGTTTTCAATGAAGTAATTTTACACCTTATTTTTCAATAAAAAACCAAAGTTCATAATCTAAAATTTATAATGTATGAAAAAAGTTATCCTCACCCTGATTTTGATGCTACTTTATGTAACATCAATGGTTTACAGCAAAACCACAAATTCCGGTTTGGATTATCTATTGAAATCGGAATCGGAAAAAAACAAATTATCGAAAGGCTTCGAGGTGTTAATTCCTTTAGGCGATTTGATAAAAGGCACACCTCATTTTCGAAATTATTGCGATGCATCCACCACCAACGAAAATGAATATATTCAACAGGTTGTTTGTGGCAGCATCGACCTCCAGAGTGGCTGGCAAGCAGGAGTTGCCAATTACACCAGTGTTTACAATATTATTGAACCCGGCCAGTGGGAAGACATTACTGTTACCAACGGAAATGCCGTGGCTTCTGATGTTGTTTTTTGCTGGGTTGACTGGGATCAGGATTTTGAATTTGAAGAAGGTAATGAGCTTTTCATGTTGACAAATGTTGGTGGCGCAGGGCAAACCTTTTCAGGGGTAATTTCAGTACCTCCCGATACACCTGAAGGTGATTACCGGTTACGAATAAGAATGACAAATACAGTACCGCCTGAACCTTGTGGAGCGTCGGCGTATGGTGAAATTGAAGATTATACCATAAAAGTTGATTCCTGGTACCCAAGTCTTCCCGGACCGGATGGTTTGACTGGAACTTTTATTCCCCCAAATTCAGCCTTACTTCAATGGTATTACGATGGTCCAGGGATTTGTTTACAACATTGTGGCGAAAATAACGGGGGACTTGGGTTGGAAAATGGTGGGACTTTTTATGTATCTGCATTTTGGGATTCGGTTATGCTGGCTCCTTATAACGGTTATTTTTTGAATAAGGCCGCTATTTTCCCTACCAGTACCAATAATGCCGCTTACGAATTAATGATATGGACAGACGATAACGGTGGAACCCTGTGGGTAAGTCAACCCCTGACCGGATTGGTAATGGATGCCTGGAACGACATCGAATTTGCGGGAGCAATAGAATTAACAGCGGGAACAAATTTGAGGGTGGGTTACCGTGTGACACACAACGCCAACGACAATCCTGTGGGAATAGACAATGGACCGGCGGTGGCAGGTTACGGCGACATGGTTTCGTTTGACGGTGTAACGTGGGAATCCCTGATGATTATTTTTGGTATGGATTTTAATTTTAACATTAAAGCTTTTGTAACAGATGAAATTGATGGTCAGATCGCACAGCCTTTGCCAAATCCTGGTTTTAATAATCGAACCCATCAAGACAATTTTGTATTTGAAAAAAGAACAGAAAATCCTTCACAGGATAATGCACGCGTAACCTTTTTGGGCCACAACATTTACCGTGATGATGTGCTGGTAGGTTTTGCTCCCATGACGCAGGAAACTTACATGGACTGCAATTTATTTCCAGGAGTTTATTCCTACTGTGTGAGGGCCGTTTATGAAGAAGGTTTGTCGGAGCCGGTTTATGCGCAAACCCTGCTGGTACCTCTATCGGATACTATTATTTACGAACCTTTCGAAGACTATACTGCCGGCGGTTACCTTGCACAACAGGCCAATGCAATGGGTCGCACCTTCTGGACCACCTGGAGCAATGCACCCGGAACCGCCGAAGACCCTTTTGTGAGCAACGAACAGGCGTCCGAAGGAAATAACTCAGCGGTTATCGAAGGAACCAACGACTGTGTTTTGCTTTTGGGTGATAAAACCGAAGGAAACTACGATTTGGATTTCGATATTTTCGTAGCGTCAGGTCATCTTGGATATTTCAATTTGTTGCATTTCTTTGCCGGACCCGACAGCGAGTGGGGTTTACAGGTTTATTTTGACGAAAACGGCGCCGGAACGGTGGATGCCGGAGGTGTGGGAACGGCTTCATTTTCCTACAATTATGACTCCTGGATTCCTGTAAAAGTAAACGTTAACCTGAATGACGACTTGTGTAAATTGTACATCAACAACGTGATGGTTGTGGAATATCTTTGGTCGTTGGGTACTTCTGGAACTCCCGGACTAAACCAGCTTGCCGCTGCAAATTTTTACGCCTGGACCGACCAGTTTACCTCAAAATACTACGTGGATGAAATCGATTTTCATGAAGCTGAAATCCCACCTCCTGCGCCGGTTATTCAGGTTGAGCCAATGTCGCTGTATGAAAACCATATTATTGTACCATCGATTACCCAGAAAATTCTTACTGTTACTAACTTGGGTAATGACGTACTGAATTGGGATTTAACAATAAATGCAAATCGAAAATTATCAGCACCTTCTTCGGAAAATCCCGCCAACCGTGATTATTGTGATGCTTCCACCCAAACCGAAGACGAATACATTGCCAATGTTTTATGTGGTGATATCGACAATTCAAGTGGCTGGCAGGGTGGCGTAGCCAATTACACCAACATTTCTACAATGATTTCACCAGGTACTTATGAAGAAATCACTGTTACCAATGGTAATTCATGGGCTAACGACATTGTGTATTGCTGGGTTGATTGGGATCAGGATTATGAATTTGAAGGAGGAAGCGAGCTTTTTATGCTTACAAATATTGGAGGAAGCGGACATTTTTTTGAAGGGCTTATTTATGTTCCTTCCGATACTCCTGATGGGGAGTATCGGCTGAGGGTAAGAATGACTTACAGCACAGCGCCTCTGCCATGCGGTGATGCTAATTATGGAGAAGTGGAGGATTATACCATTGTTGTTGGAAATTATAATCCTCCTACCTGGCTATCAGCATCGCCAACAACAGGTTCGTTGCCTCCCGGTGGCTCATCGCAAATTGTTGTGACCTTCGATTCCTCAAACTTAGGTACTGGAAATACTTCGGGTGAATTGGTTTTTAACAGCAATGATCCAAACACCCCTGTTTTGGTTGTTCCTGCTGTTCTAACCTTTTGTGGTTTATGCGCTGAAATTTTAGTAAATCCAACAAACTTTTTATTCATTCTTGATCCCAACATGATAGAGACACAGGAGATGAATATTTACAACATTGGAACTGAAACATTATACTGCGAAATGTCAATCACTTATGATGATTTTAAAAATGGAAAGTCAGCAATAATAAATAAGTTTAATGTTGAAGAATACCGTGACAATCACACTTTTTCAAATCAAAACTCAGAAGCTGCACCCGAATCCTTAACACCAGCAAGTGTAGAAACAACGGATGCAATGTGGGATTTGCAATTTTCAGCGCCATGTGGAGATGGGAGTGGAGAAGCGGGCATTGAAACTGACGGAAACTTCATCTACACCACCAAATGGAATGGTACAGGTTTCTTCAAATACGAAATGGATGGAACCTTCATCGGTCCCATAATGGTTGGAAATGTGAGCGGTATCCGCGACCTTGCTTTCGATGGTACCTACTTTTATGGCGGCACTGCAGCGACAACCGTTTACAAAATGGATTTCAGCACGCAGACCCTTGTAGGCCAGTTTACAGCTCCAACAGAAGTAAGGGCCATTGCTTACGACTACGACGAGGATGGTTTTTATGTTAACAACTGGTCAACTCCAATCATACTTTTCGATGCTTCTGGCTTTACACTGAACACTTTGCCAACAGCCGGTGACGAAAGCTACTATGGATTTGCTTACGATAACAACAACGGCAGCAAACGCTTGTATGGCTTCAGCCAGAAAGTTGGATTAAGCGGTGGTGTAATCTTCGAATTGGAACTCCCAATTGGTACTCCAACCGAAGTCAGCTACGATGTTGTTACAGAACTGGCAAATCCGGGTACAGACCTGGCTGGTGGTTTGTTCACATGCAACAACTGGTTCGTAAACGGAACTACCTCAATTGGCGGCTTGGTTCAAAACGTTGTATTGTTTGCTTATGAACTGCACGAAACAGAAGGCCCGGTTGAATGGCTAAGCCTTTCGACCTACAATGCTACTGTTGATGCAGGTGGTTCAGCAACCATTGATGTTATTTGTAAAACTGATGAATGGGGAGAACCATTTTATTACACTGCAACCATTTGGATTTCAAATAACTCAATAAATAATCCAATGGTAACTATTCCAGTAACGCTTGAAACTTGGGCTAATGGAATTGATAAAAACAGTGATAGGAACTTTATTTTGATGTACCCGAACCCGACAACGGATTTCGTTAACATCAAGTCGAACAGCAACAT
>CALFEP010000211.1 GCA_937950125.1 uncultured Bacteroidota bacterium | reverse complement strand
GGGGAAATCCTTGTACCAGTCAGAAAAAATGGTTCCACCCGATTCTGCCCATTCATTAAATTTCACATAAGCTTTGCTGATTTGAGTACCCTCGATGGGAACAACAAATCCATCAAGCATGTTAATTACCCAGGGTAGTTTATTTGCTGTGCGGTAAAATTTGCCCTGAGCGGGAACACTGTTATCATCGTAAGTTCCAAAAAAGGAGTAACTCGCCAGGTCTGTGGGTGCAAAGTTAATCAGGTGTACTTCTCTTGATCTGTCTTCATCAACAAACAAAAACGGATTAAATGGAGGCGTTCCTACCAGTGAAGGTTCAAGAGGCTCTTCAAAGGATATCAGCAAATTCAAGGTGCTGTACAAGTTATCCTGTGCTTTGTCAAATACAATAATTACCGCTTTTTCCTGACCATTTTCAACGCCCTGTGCATTTAAATTCACCAGGCCTGAGGTAATGTTGTAACCTGTAACACCAGAAATAAGCCCCGAACTAAATGGCAATTCTAAACCAAAACCATTTTTATAGGTTGCTCCTACGTATTCAACAGAAAATTTGCATTTTATTTCAACCACCTTATCGTTGGCATTCATTACGGTTGTAAAATGGTAATACACCAGCAAATCGTTAAAATCGTAATCACCTTTCGAGGGCCAGCGGTCTTCAAACGAAAGTGATCCTCGTCCCAGAATACTTGGTGTGTAAGTATTGTAGGCACGTTGGGGGTCAGTGGGATATTCGTCATAGTAATCAATAATTCCATCATCATCAGCGTCGTCATCCACAATTGGAGCAATTTCGAGAGGTAATACGGCCAAATCGTCAATGGGATGGTTGAAATCATTAAATACATACTCGAAATTCCCGTTTGATTTGTTCATTTTAATGAATTTACTGCTATTTCCTTTTCTTGAAATCCATAAATCATCATTCGAGTCAACTATCATCCCCGAAGGATTAAAAGGCAGGTCATCATTAATGCTGTGAGCATAAACTCTTTCTGCTTTAAATTCCAGCCAATAAACACCGGAATTGCAGGCCAAATACCACTTGCCATTTGCTGCTCTTGTTATGTCACCCCCGTTGGACTGATTACTTAACCCTGAAATGTTTTTTTGTGATAATACATCTCCGCTTTGTGTATCGATAGCATAAAACATATTCCGGTATGACAGGTACAACAAACCATCTTCTTCATTAAAGGCCAACCCCTGCGCTTTGATTCTCAAATTCTTTATCAGTGTGCTAACCTTGGTGTCAATGTCATAACTGTAAAGTGGATACGGGTTTGAATGACCAATGAAATACAATTTGCGATTTTTGCTGTCAATAGCACAAGCCTCGCTTCCTTTTGGCAAATCATCAATTACCACGAATTCACCTGTTGCAGGATTTATGGTAAACAAATCGCCATTTGTTTTAACGCCATAGAAAATATCCTGAGGATCATCCTGACCATTTTTATAGCCGCCATCAAAGGCTGCGCTTTTTCCATTGACCTGAATCGTCTGGCTCGAGAAAATACCATATTCGTTTTTAATTACATAAAGCTCAGTAATGTAAGCCGGAATGCTTACAATCAGGTCGAAAAGCCCTGTTTCGGATACCTTTTGAGCTATCAAATCATTTGAATTATCAAAATTCTGAATGGTGTCAATCACCTGATTTCCCTCATCGTCAACGTACATTACTGTATCGGCAAATACTCTGTCGCTGTGCAGAAAAACATCGTATCTGGCTGCACTACCTGCCTTCAATTGATCCTGAAAATGAATGGTAACCTCTTTCGTTGTTTCAAACTCAAAATTCTCCGGTATCACCAGGTCATTAATGTCTTTTGCTGCAACAGGTGTCTCGGTTGATTCATTTTTTTTACATGAAACAGTGGCCAACATGAGTAGAACGATCAACAGGACTGTTCCATCAAATTTAATCCCTATTCTTGCTTTCATATCAAATTGTTTTAGTGTTGTGTTGAATAAATTATCAGACAAAAATATCATTAAGACAGTAAAATACTGTACTGCATACTCGTCACTAATGTGAATTTCCCCACTCAAAAATCAGATTTCAAATGTAAGTTAAATATCTCACAATCTTCAAACCTGAATTTGTAACTGTGTCGAAAAATCCCGTAAATGTAGTTTTTCGTTTGTTTTACGCCCACATTATCGGCTTTTTTTTTCAAAAGAAATAAAATTCTGCGAAGGTTTTCCTGCTTAAAATTGTCATAATGAAAAAAACAGTATTCATTTAAAAAATTAATTCAAATGAAAAGAACAATTGTATTTCTGATGTTGATTTGTGGTTTTTGTTTTTCGCAATTAATTCAGGCACAGACGGTAACAGGTGCTGAGGAGAGCCAGGATATATCGGCTCAGGTTGTTGACCAGCAGAGTGGTTCACAGTTGAAACAGGCTTTTACTGATAAAAACGGTGATGGTGTTTGCGACAACCGGCCAGGCCGGGGTTTACGAAACAGAAATTTTGTGGATGCCAACAACGACGGTATTTGCGACAACATTGCCAGCCGTCCCGAACGCGGAAAAGGGCACATTTTTGTTGATGCTGACAACGATGGAATTTGTGACCACTTCAGAGAAGGAAGACCCGGACGCGGCGCAGGTAACGGCTATTGCCGTGGCAACGGAAAAGGAAACAGATACAGAAACGGACAGCGGTAACAACGCTGCACCTAAAAAGAAATGCGGATCAAACGGGAATTCTACCTTTGATGCCCGATTACTAAAGCATGCAGCATGGAGCTGAACGAACAGGAAATTACACAGTTTGTTAACAAATTCCAGGACAAGGTTTTCAGAACCTGCCTGGGATTTGTGCAAAATGCTGATGATGCCAACGATCTGACACAGGATGTTTTCCTCGCCGTAATGGAATCGCTCGGAAGTTTCCGCAACGAGGCGCAGCTTTCGACCTGGGTTTACAGAATTGCAGTGAACAAATCGCTGAACTATTTAAAAAAGAAGAAAACCAGAAGCATTTTTCAAAACCTGGAAACCCTTTTTACCAGAAAAGATGCAACCGAAAACCACGAATTTGTTCATAATCCGCTCATTGAAAAAGAAAACAGACTGGAAACAGCAAAATTGCTTAAAAATGCGCTTGATAAACTGCCCGAAAACCAGCGTATCGCTTTTACGCTGAGTAAGTACGAAGACCAGTCAAACAGCGAAATAGCCACAATTATGGACATTTCAGTACCTGCGGTTGAATCGTTGCTTCACAGGGCAAAAATTAACCTGCAAAAATCATTACAATCATTGCGATAAAATAAAGAACCATGAACACAAGTGAAAGACCAACAGGCTGTAAAAATTACGAAAACTTTGCATGGGATTATTTTGAAATGCCATCCGGAAATGCTTTCAGAACCGAAATTGAAAATCACCTCACAAGTTGTGAAAGCTGCCGGCTGAAGTTCGAAAAAACAGCATCGGTACTTCAACACATCGGTTTTCAGAAAAGCATGACTGCCTCGCCGGAAATATCAGCCCTGATCATCGAAAAAATCAAACAAAAGCAACATGGGAAAATCCGGATTCTTTACAGCCTGAAATCAATTGCAGCGGCGGCTGTCATTGTAATCATGGTTGGTGCAGGCATATTTACGGGTCGCTTTGTTGCCGGTAAAATGGTTTCGGCCAACAAGGCAGCAACCAGCGATCCCATCGGCGACTTCGCAAAAGAAACATATTTTGCCGATGCTGATTTTGCGATTCCAGGTTTTGAACTTTTAAACGAATAAATATGAATTTCCTTCAACAAAAAAGGGTTTTAATAGGGATAGTAATCGTTTTGCTCATCTTCAACATGACGATGGGAATTACAATATTGATTCATGTGAATGATGAAAAATCCAATCAGGAGCAAAGCCAGGATACCGACTTCCTGAAAAGTGAACTTAGCCTGAACAATGAACAGGTGCAGGGATTGGGAAGAATCCGCTCGCAATTCAGGGCAACCTCGGAGCCAGTAGCTTTACGCATTCGCGAAATCCGGCAGCAACTGGTTGACGAAATGAGCAAAAACCAACCCGATACGCTCAGGATTAAAATGTTATCGGAGGAGATGGGTAAAATTCAGGGGGATTTAACATACAAAATTGCCACACAATACCTCGACATCCGCCAACTTTGCTCCCCCGATCAGGCCCTCAAACTGAATGCAAGCTACCATTACCTGTTTGGTTTGGATGATCAGAGCCATCAATCAGGAAAAGGCTACCGCTACAGGTGGGGTCAGCGTAAAAAGAGTGAGTAAACGGCTTTTCATGGAAATGTGCACTTAGGGGAAGCTCCATTTTTCGACACCTTTGCAAAAAAACTACAAGGCTTGTCGCACCTCAATGCAAATTGTTGTATTCACAATAACAGCCAAATGTCCATTATCTGGTAGAATAAACCAAAATTGTCAGCCTTCACACTGTTGTATGATTTCGTGGTTGAAATCCGCGAAAACTACAAACCCGGCACCCATGCAAACAACCTGAGCGGAGACCCGCTTCCTCCCCTGATTTTCATTGGAGCGGCCACCAGATACGATCCGGTTGGCGGAACCTGACCGAGATTTGCAATATTTTCGTAAGCCGTAACATTGTGGGCACACAGGAACCGGTGGGTTTGAAAATCTTTCGACTGGCCGTAATCGATGCTTGGTGTGTCGAGCCCGACCGCCTTTATTTTTCTCTCTTCGACCAGCCATTTTGCGGCCTCCGGATCAAGGCCGGGAAAATGGAGCTCAGCAACGCCAACAGTTCCTGATTTCGTCGTGCCAGTGTATTTTTCGTGGTCGTTCCAGAATTTTCCAAAACCCGTGTTTAGCAGAACGATTGTCTGGTCGGGAATTCTGCCGTACTTTTTCTCCCAGTTCACAAAATCATGGGTGCTTATCAGGTAGTCGCGGTTTAAAGCGGCTTGTTCTGAAACATCAACCACTATGGCCGGCCCGGTAAGTTCCTGAACAGTAATTTGCTCGATTGTGCGCCCACCCTGTGCAAAATGAATGGGTGCATCAAAGTGGGTGCCTCCGTGCTCTTCAGCCGAATATTTGAACGACGAATAGAAATATCCTTTGTTGTTGATGCCATAAAAAACAGTATCGTGACTGAACTTCACGTTGGTTGGCCAGTAAACGGTGTTTTCATCAAAACTCCAGGTGAGGTCAATCCAGTGGCCATTGGCCAGAACGGTGGCGGCATCGTGTTTTTCCTGCACACAGGAATACATAAACACGGTCGTGATAAGAACCGTAAGGATAAGGAATTGCCTGTAACGTTTCATTGCTGTATTGTTTTTGATTTTTGTTATGGTTTATCTTTCACGAAAAGTGAAATCAAAAGTATGAAAAAACAGACATTTTTGTCTGAGGAATTAAAGAGTACAGTCTAAAAAAATAAGGAACCCCGAAATTCTCCCGATAATATGGACAAGCTTTAAAGGGAACTTTTTCGTACTACTGATTTTTAGTGTTTCTCCCTTTAGGGTCAGGGGCAAAAAACACTAAAAATCAGTAGATCGGAGCTTTTTGAACCGGACACATGAAAATCATCTTTAGAACAGACTTTTTAACTTCCTTCATACCGGAAGTGCGAAATCCACTCTCAACAATAAACCTCAACGACTCAGCTAATGTGGCGGGAATGCCTCATGGTTGGCGTATTTACTTTTATCGTTACACAAGCTAAACTCATTATCTTTGTCAAAAAAACAGCATAAAAATGGACTCGTTGAATTTAGATTTGAACAAACGTTACTCCTACGCCGATTACCTTTCATGGATGGACGATGTGAGACGTGAGTTGTACGATGGTTTCATCAGGCTGATGACCCCGGCGCCATCATCGAAGCACCAGGAAATTTCTGTGAATCTGACCATATCATTAGGTAGTTTTTTAATGAACAAAGGCTGTAAACTGTACCATGCCCCTTCGGATGTTCGTTTTCCAAAGAACAAAGGGTTAACAGGTGATAAACAGGTTTTTACTGTTCTTCAACCCGATTTATATATTGTTTGCGATTTATCTAAAATTGATGCCCGCGGTTGCCTGGGTGCTCCCGACCTGATCATTGAAATTGTATCTCCCAAAAACTCAAAAAGAGATTTAAAAGATAAATTCAATATTTACCAGGAACATGGTGTTCGCGAATATTGGATTGTAAACCCGAACGACGAAAACGTGAGTGTTTTTGTTCTTGGTGAAAATGGAAAATATCAACTTGTGGGCATGTACGCCGAAGATGATAAAATTCCGGTTAACATATTCAATGGTGATTTAAAAGTTGATTTAACCGAAGTATTTCCTTCATAGAAAGCCAATGATTTCTTCCGTGAATTAAAAATGTGCGTTGAGCAATTCAAAATTCCTGATGTAATATTGAAAAGGTAGGGTGTTTACAATTTCGCTACTTCGCCCACACCGGCAGCGCAAAATCCATCCCCAGCACAAACACAATCAGCACATAAAGAATCAAAGGGAGGAAAATCATGCTGATGATTTTTAATCCGATGCCGCATTTGAACATATCGGGAACTGTGAGCCGGTTGCTGCCGAAAACCACTGTGTTAGGCCCGGTTCCGGCGGGCATCATAAACACAAAAGATGCAGCAAAAGTAGCCGGGATCATCAGCAGGACGGGATTGATGGCGCCTGCCACGGCAATGCTGGCCAGGATTGGGAGGAAAATGTTGGTGGTGGCCGTATTTGAGTTCATTTCGGTGAACAAAAGCACTACCCCGACAACGATAAAGACCACAAAAATAAAAGGCAAGCCGCTGATAAATGAGAGCGATTCGCCAAGCCAGGTGGCCAGGCCGGTCACTTTGAAACCTTCGGCAAGAGCGTAACCTCCGCCTACGATCACACCCACACCCCAGGGAATTTCCTTGGCCTGTTTCCAGTCGAGGAGGCGCCTGGTATTTCCGGCAGGAAGCATAAAAAGCAGCAGTGTTGAAAACATACCCACCGTGCTGTCGCTCACATATTTGCCCGAACCCAGCAGCTTACTCCAACCGGGAATCACAAATTGGTCAATCACCAGTTCTTCTCTGAAAACCCAGCCAACGGTGGTGAAAATAAAAATCCACATCACACGCTTTTCACCGGGCGACATGGCGCCAAGTTGTTCCAGTTCGTTATGAATCAACTCCCGGTTACCCGGAATGCTGCCTTCGATTTTAAAATACTTTACCAGATAATACCAAGCAACCGTCAGGAAAATGATCATGATGGGAACACCGATTTTAAGCCACGAGTAAAAAGTGAAAGAAGGTGCTGTGGGGAAAATTTTGTCCATCATTCCAGTAAAGATCAGGTTTGTTGGAGAGCCGATCAGGGTGGCAGTTCCGCCAATGCTGGCTGAATAGGCAATACCTAACATGACAGCGGTTCCAAAGCGGCTGCCGGGACTTCCCAGTGTTTCTTCCTTAAAAATAATGGCCAGGCCAATGGGCAACATCATCAGGGCTGCGGTGATGTTGGCAATCCACATCGACAGAAATGCGGTCGCAATCATGATGCTCAGCAATATCCGGGCACGGCTTGTGCCGAGGGCTTTTATGAGCAAAAGCGCAATCCGCTTGTGCAGGTTGTGGCTTTCGATGGCTTTGGCGATGAAAAAACCGGAAATCATCATCAGAATCAGGTCGTGACCATAGTTGATAGCAGTTTCTTTGGCAGGAAGAACGCCCATCAGCGGGAACAAAACCATCGGGGCAAATGCTGTGGCATACACGGGGATGGCTTCGGTAATCCACCAAATGGCCATAAAAAGGGCTACAACTCCGGCATTACGTGCTTCGGGCGACATCCCGTCAGGCAGCGGCAGCATGGTCATCACAACAAGAAAAATAATGCCGCCAATCAATCCAATGGTTTTTGTGTTTTTCATGTTCCTGTATTATCCGGTTTTAAAATGGTTTTC
>CALFEP010000210.1 GCA_937950125.1 uncultured Bacteroidota bacterium | reverse complement strand
TTGAACGGACTTTTCAGATCATGGGCGATGATGGAGAAGAATTTGTCCTTTTCGGCATTCATTTGTTGAAGTTGTTGATTTTTAGCAAGCAACTCCTTTTCAAGAAGTCTTCGGTTTTTAAAGTCAACAGAAATGAATGAGATGGCCAACAAAATAATTACCAGTTCGGTAATAATACCTGCAACAATGATGGCTTTTCCCCTGAAGATGCTTTGTTCGTCACGTTGTGAGTTTTGCAGAAGCGTTTCAAATTCATTGTTCTGCATTTCGGTAATGATGTTGCGTATTTTATCCTGAATCATTTTGCCTTTACCAGAGGCCACCTCCTCTCTTGCGGCTTCAAAACCTTCATTGCGGTTTAAATCAACCAGATATTTTAGTCGTTCCATCCTTTGCATGATATGTGGCTCCAGTTCCTTTAGTTTTTGCTCCTGGAAAACATTGTCTGTCACAAGCGCAGCAAGCCTTTGCCGGATATGATTGACTGTTGTTTCGTTGTAAAAGAAGGTTTCCAGAAATTTTTCGTCGCCGGTGAGTGTCCGTCCCCGCTGTGCTGATTCAGCTTCTGTGATTGCTGACAGCATCATGGACAGGTTTGTCAATATTTCCTGAGATTTCTTTGTCTGGTCGGCATTTTCAGCAATGCTGATCAGGCTTTTGAAGGTAACAATAGAAATTATGATCAGGATCAGGAACGACAGGATGAATCCGTAAGCAATCCTGGTTTCGGGTTTTAATTTCATTTTTTCCTGTGTTTTATAAATTGAAAATCAAGCGACGACGATCATAACCTGGCTTTACCTAAAGCTTTTGCTGTATTCAGCAAGCAGAAGGAGCAATGTTTGTTTTCTTAGCGGTTTGGTCAAATATTCGTTGCAACCTGCTTCGAGTGCCTTTTCGCGGTCACCAGGCTGGGCATAGGCTGTTTGCGCTATAATGATGACATCCCGGTTAAATTTCCTGATCGTGGCAGCAGCTTCAAGCCCGGAGAGCGATGGCATTTTTATGTCGAGAAGGATAACATGGGTTTCCGGGTGGTTTTTCAGAAGTTCTACTGCAGCCATGCCAGTGGAAGCATGAAGCAATGTTTTACATTCTTTTTTAAGTATTTCGGTGAGGTAATAATCAGAAACTTCCTCATCATCGGCAATCATGACAACCATGTCTTTAACAGCGCTTCCGGTTCGGCTTTGCCCGAGTGGGGGTTTCTTATCCGCGGCTGAGCTTGTGGTATTTTGATGCAGCGGAAGGCTAAGCCTGAATTCTGAGCCTTTTCCTTCCTCCGATGCCACAGTAAGCGATCCTCCCAACAAAGCAGCATACGACTTAGAAATGCTTAGTCCAAGACCGGCTCCCTCCCTGGCATCCTTATCCTCGATATCGGCCTGCACAAACCGGTCAAAAATTGCTTCCTGCCGGTCTTTGGGTATTCCAATTCCACTATCCTTAGCAAAAAATACAATGTTCTCACCTTTAATCATGTAGCCAGTTTCAACAAAACCGGTGTTTGTGTACTTTATGGCATTTTTGATGAGGTTGGTAAGAATAGCAAACAGCTTTTCCTTGTCGGTTTCAAGCATCAACTGATTGTTTTCCGGAGGTAACGTACAGATAAACTCAAGCCCTTTCTGCCGGGCGTCAGGCAAAAAGAGTTTTTGCATATAATCGAGTATGTTGTGAACATTTATCGGGTTAAAATGAACTGACACCTGGTGAGTATCAATACGTGAAATGTCAATCAGGTTATTGATGATGTTGAGCATGCGTGCAGCGCTTTTTCCAATTATGTCGATGAATCTTTTTTGCTGATCGCCCGTAAGGTCAGGCTCCTGAAGCAAATCGGCAAATCCTAAGATTCCATTCATGGGGGTGCGTATTTCGTGACTGATGTTTGCAAGAAAAGCACTTTTCAACCGGTCGCTTTCTTCGGCTTTTTCTTTGGCTAACAACAGGTCTTGCCTTATTTTTTTGTTTTCCGAAATATCTGAATGCGTGCCAATCATTCGCACAGGCTTCTTTTCATCATCCCAGGCGATTACTTTCCCCCGGTCGAGTACCCATTTGTAGCTGCCGTCCTTGCACTCGAACCTGTATTCGCTTTCGTAGTATGGTAATTCATTGTTGAGGTGTTGTTCTATCACTGCCATCACCTTCGGTTTGTCGTCAGGATGAACCCTTTTCTCCCATTCAGTCAAATTATCCGAAATTTCGTGAATGCTGTAACCAATCATGGCTTTCCATTGTTTCGAAAAGAAAACCTTTCCGGTTTTAATATCCCAGTCCCAAACCCCGTCGCGGCTTCCTTCGAGGGCAAACTGCCATCTTTCTTCGCTTTCCCTGAGCTGAACCATCTCACGTTTTCTGTCCTGCTGGTGCTTCAGCATCAGTCCTAAAAGCACTGTACCTACAGGATATATGAGCATGACCGGGAGTGAAATTCTGCCAAGAACTTTCCATACAATTTCGCCGGGTAACAGCAAAAGGCCACATAAAAGCATGACCAGATGCACCAACAGGCCAAATATATAAAGCTGTAGCCAGCCACATTCCTTCTTGCTCTTTTCAAGATAATACCTGTACAGCAATCCTCCACCGGCTGAGGTAACAATTACGGCAATACCCATAAAAACACCTCCCCCACCCTGGTAGAAGCGCAATACACCCGTGATGATAACGGCAAAAGCAGTGGGTACAAATCCAAAAAAAAGCCCGGTTGTGCTCAGCAGGATCGAACGGGTATCAAAGATCACCCCTTCGGAGTAGGTCCAGGGGGTGAGCATAATGGCTGCACCTATCAGACCGATCAACAAACCGATCAGGATTTTAATCATTGAGGATCGTCGTTCGGTGTGATCAAGAAAAATGTAAAACATTAACACCAGGCTCAGCAGCAAGGCTGTGTTGTTCATCAATCCGATAAAAATCCCTTCATTCATCATGTTTCATTCTGTTTTTGAATTCCGTCTGATTTTTTGAATCATATCGAACAGGGTATTTTTAGTAAAAGGTTTTGAAAGATAATCGTTGCAGCCAGCCTCAAGCGCCCTGGTACGGTCGTCGGGATGTGCAAATGCTGTTTGTGCAATAATAATTACGTTGCTGTTAAAATCCCTGATCATGCGGGTAGCCTCGTAACCATTGACCCCTGGCATTTTTATATCCATAATCACCAGGTCAATATCAGGGTTGTTCTTAACGATTTCCACTGTTTCAATTCCATTGGAAGCATGAAAGATGTTTTCACATTCGTCTTTAAAAATTTCGGAAAGGAACAGATCAGTGGTTTCATCATCTTCGGCAATAAGGATGGAAAAACCTTTTGGCAGCAACATGTGTTTTTTGTTATCTGCCGGCGGGTTTGCCAATCCCTCTGTTACAGGCTGACAAGGCTGATTTGCAGGCATTTTCAGATAGAACGTACTTCCCATGCCGGTATCGGATAAAACATAAATTGTTCCGCCTAACATTTCGGCGTAAGCCTTCGAGATGGCAAGTCCCAGCCCCGCACCTTCCATGGCATTTGTATCTTCGATGTCGGCCTGTACGAAACGTTCAAAGATGGCTTGCTGCCTGTCTCTGGGAATTCCAATACCTGTGTCTTTAACATAAAATTCTATGGTTTCACCGGTGGTTGTTGCGCCCATTTCAACCGTACCCGAGGGCGTGTATTTCAGTGCATTTTTAATCAGGTTGGCCAGGATGGCATACAATTTTTCCTTGTCGGTATTCAGGATCAGGGGATAAAAAAGTGGTTTGACGTTGAAGACAAACTGAAGTCCTTTTTTGTCCATTTCGGGCTTAAAAAAACTGTACAGGTAATCGAGCAATTCATGAATATTGGTTTCTGTGTTATGGAGAGCCACCTCCCGTGCTTCAATTTTAGAAATATCAACCAGGTTATTGATGATGTTGAGCATACGCTGGCCGCTGTTTTCGATAATGCTGATGTATCGCTGCTGTTCGTCTCCGCTGAGGCTGGGCAGCTTGAGCAATTCGGCAAAACCCAGGATTCCGTTCATTGGGGTTCGTATCTCGTGGCTCAGGTTGGCCAGAAATGCCGATTTCAGGCGGTCGCTTTCCTGGGCTTTGTCTTTGGTTTCTATCAATAACTTTTTCTGTTCTAAAAAGTCGCTGAAAAGCTGGCCAATCAGCTTAAATTCACCCACACTCTTTTTTAACTTCCCAATCAAAAGCGGGTCCTCGGTCTTCAAAATATTGGTAACCAGTTTCAATGGTTTACTCACCATGATGCGTGTGGTTAAATAAAACAGGATAAAAATCAACAAAAAGGTGGCGATAACTACCATCGACATGAGGGTTGAATGTTTGTGATATATCCTTATCGATCGAAGTTCCCTTGAAAATGAAATTTTTCCAAAAGGCTGTCTCTCCCAGTTATTTAAAACAATACTGGCACAAACAACAAATTCGTTCTCATTTGTACCTGAGTCTGCTTCCTGGTCGAGCGAAACCTCCGAATTACTCAAAACACCCAATTCGCTGAAGTAAGCCCTGTCCCAGATTTTTGCAATAAAAAAATAACCTGAAGGGGGTGTAAGCAAATGGGTTGGATCATCCTCGGTGTGAATGGTGGCGCAGCTAATCTGTAAAACCTGATGATTGGCGCCAAGGGCAAAGAAATTCATGAATTTTTGTTTATGCAGCTCATCCAGCAAATTGTTGGTTATAATATCCTGAAGGTTTAATTGAGAAAGAGATAGCTCGTGAACCTTTTTTTTGCTGATATCAAAAACACTTACGTAATCCACATGAAAAGATTTGGGAATGGTAGAAATATTGTTCAGAAACCACGCACTGTCTTTAAGTTCGATGTTTTCAACAAGGTCGTCCCAATACGTGTAATCGTAAACGATTTGATTCAGATTTTCGGTTTTTAATGAGATGATTGATTCAACAGTAGTGGTAAACTGGGAGTGTGTTGTGCTGTACATGATTTTTTCCTGTTGCATTTGCAGGATGTAGCCGACAATCAAAGCAAGTATTAAAACTGATCCGACCATAATCAGCAACCTTAATATCACACTGCTAATCTTCATGCTGTTCATTGTAACAGAGGTTTTATTTATGTTTGATTTTCAAATAGCTCATTGTTCAATTATCGGGTAAGGTTTCATGTTGCTTTTTTGGCAGCGAAAACGAAAATGTACTTCCTTTACCTAAATCGCTGACAACCTGAATCATTCCACCATGTTTTTCAACAAACTCCCTGCAAAGAATCAATCCTAACCCGGTTCCTTTTTCGTTGGATGTACCGGGTGTAGTAAAATTTTCGTCGATGCGGAAGAGTTTCTTCATGGCTTCTGGGGGAATTCCGATGCCCGTGTCTTTTACCGAAATGACGAAATGCTCTTCTTCTTCGGAGAGCGATATGGTGAGATTGCCTTGCTGGCCGGTAAATTTAATGGCGTTGGAAATCAGGTTACGCAACACCACTTTCAGCATAGCCTGATCTGCAAAAACCTCGGCTGCTGACGGCAGTATTTTGTTAACTTTTATTTCTTTTCGCTGGGCTACATCCTCATACAATTCCAGGGTATCGTTCAGACAATTTTCAAAGTCAACATATTCGGGTTTGAAATCAATTCTGCCGGTTTGCATCCGCGCCCAGTCCATCAGGTTCATTAGCAAATCCACGGCACGTTGTGACGCCTGCAGGATGACTGCCGAATATTTCCCAACGTTGGAGTAATCCTTTTTTCCGGCCTGCTCAACCAACATTTCGCTGAACCCCAGAATGGAGTTGAAAGGACTTCGGAGGTCGTGTGCAATAATGGAGAAGAGTTTGTCCTTGGTAGCATTTAGCTTTGTCAGTTCCAGGTTTTTATTCTTGATTTCTTCTTCATCCTTTCGTCGGTTTGTTACATCTATGGCAATCACGGCAAAGCAATCTGCCTGCACCCGATAAGCAACCACCTCGAAAAATTTGTTGAGATCAGCCGAGTAATTTTCGTAAAACAAAGGTTCGCCGGTTTTAATTACGTGTCCGTATTTTTCAATCCAATAACTTTCGGTGCCGGGCAATACTTCCAACACGGTTTTCCCGATAAAATCGTCACGCCGGAGGCCTGTAATCTTTTCAAAGCTCTGGTTTGCATCCAAAAACCTGTAATTGATTGCATTTCCGTCGTTGTCGGTAATAATCTGGTGAAGCGCCATTCCCTGGTTCATATGGTCGAATAGCGACCTGTATTTCAGTTCGCTTTCGCGAATGATTTTTCCGAACCTGATCTGTTGTTTGATGTCTTCTCTGATTTTCCACATCATAAAACCAACACCGGCAAATACAATCAGCCAAATGCTTCCGTAAGTCAGGAAAACAAACAAGATATGAGCCGACAATTGTTTCTGGATCGGCTCCCAGGGTATCGAAACACTAATACCTCCACGGATGTCACCAACCTGGTATCCCTGAAAGGAATGACATTTTAAACAACCCTTTTCTGTCATCATGGGTTTCATAAACCGGTAATATTCAATTCCTTTCATTATTGCTCTTGAAGCCATTTCGGACGCCCCCTGCTCAAACGCTTTTAAGGCTTTTGTTTCCCAATCGTCGGCACTATTTTCAGGTCTGATGGGTTTGAGGCTCGTAATGTGCCCCTGGAGGCCATACTGCTGCAAACCCAATTCGTGCACCTGACGTGTCATGTATGCCGGGTTTACAAGGGTTAGCCCTTTCCCTGAAGGGGTTTGAATATCGCGCTCAGTAATATTTTGAAGATAAGGGTTGGGAGGTGTGTAACCGGTCACCGGAACGTAAACGCCTCCATGTAATGTAGCCCATCTTCTGTAAACCAGGTCTTTGTTGTAGGCATCCCTGGCACTGGCTTTCACAATCATGATTGCGTTGTTGTAAAATTGCCGATAATTGAGTGTTGCCAAAGCCACAATTAAAATTGTCCAAAAAAGTGCAACAATTAAAAAAATCCGGTTCAGCCCGTGCGGAGAATCAAATTTTTTGATTACTTGCGCCATGATAAGAATATTTGTTTTCGTTGTTTTTTCGTCGTTCTGCCGGCAGTCCAAGCCGCCCGCAGTTTAATCTGCCTCGGTCATTTTGTTACGGGTATTGTAAATGTAAACACACTTCCCTTGCCTGCTTCGCTTTCGACCCAAATATTGCCACCGTGCCGTTCAATAAATTCCTTACACAAAATCAACCCCAGGCCGGTACCTTTTTCGTTGGCTGTGCCGGGCGTGGAGTACTTGGTTTCGAGTTTGAACAAGTCGGGGATGCGTTGAGCCGGAATTCCAACCCCGGTATCGCTTACCGAGACTTCCACCTGATGTTTGGCAACACTGACTTCGATCAGAATTTTGCCGCTTGCCGGCGTAAATTTAATGGCGTTGGCTATCAGGTTTCGAATCACGGTGTCTATCATATTTCTGTCGGCAAGGATAATGCAGGGGGGTGCGCTTTTTGTAAACAAGGCTATATTTTTCGAATTTGCCACATTTTCAAAGAGGTTCAGATTTTGCGAGATGATGTCCATCAGATCGAAGGTGTCGGGGTAAAAATCGAGGGTGTCGTTTTGTGTACGCGCCCACATCAGAAGGTTATCAAGCAGGTCGCAGGCATGTTGCGACGATTTTTGGATATTCAATAAATACCTTTTCACATCCCCCGTGTTCAACCTGTCGAAATCGTCGTTTAAAAGTTCTGCAAAGCCAAGTATTGTATTAAAGGGGCTTTTAAGGTCGTGGGCAATGATGTTAAAAAACTTGTCTTTTGTTTCGTTGATTTCGGCCAATTCCTGCGAATATTTTTCGAGTTTCATTTCGGCTTCCTTGCGGTCGGTAATATCGCGGAGTACGCCTTCATGAAACAATACCCTGCCATGTTCATCCTCGATGAGCCACCCATGGTCTTCGACCCATATTTTCGAACCATCCTTTTTTTTGAGCGGATAAATAGCCTGTTCGTGCTGTTGTTCGGTCAGAACGGCGCTTTCGCGGTCGCCAATATCAAAATACAAATCTTTTTTGATGTCGGTGGCCATAAGTTCCTTTTTACTGCTGTAACCCAGTATGCGTACCAAAGCAGGGTTGACATCCACAAACTTTCCTTCGGGAGTGCTTCGGTAAACGCCGTCCTGCATGGTTTCGATGAGTGTCCGGTATTTTTCTTCGCTTTCCTTTTTAGCTTTCTCCGACATGACTCGGTCGGTAATGTCCCTGATGGTGCCCAAAGCCGACAGTTGCCCTTTGTAGTTAAAGGTTCTTCCGTTGATTTCAACATCCACCAGGTGTCCATCTTTATGAAAAACCTGGGTTACCAGGTTTTTGATTTCGTGATGAATAAATCCATTAAGCATAAAGCCCATCAGCCTGCCGATTTCATGCACGGGGACGAAATGAGTAAAAGATTTTCCTATAATTTCGGCAGGGTTGTATCCCAGCACATCAAAAACCCTTTCGTTGGTAAAAAGAATTTGTCCGGTTTTGTTGGCAATAAAAATGATGTCAGTAGTGGATTCGGTGATGGTTCTGTATTTTTCTTCGCTTTCCCTGAGTTCGTTTTCAGCTTGCTGCCGCCACGAAACATCACGGCTTACGCCGAACAGGGCTTTTTTTCCGTCCCATTCGCCCATAATTACCTTTGTTTCAACCGGAATGAGTTTACCACTTTTTGTAACCAGTGGAACCGGGCAATAATCGACCTTGCCTTCCAGCATATTTTGTACAATCTGACCTGCTTCGGTGCGCCGATTTTCCGGATGTACATCAAGAACCGACCTTCCAACCAGCTCACCTTCGGTGAAACCGAGAATGGTTTGCGCTGATTTGTTGGATTTGATAATGATTCCACTTTCGTCTAAGATAAAAAGGAAATCGCCGATGGTATCGAACAAAATCCTGAAATTCTGCTGACTTTCGTGAAGTGCTTTTTCAGCCTGTATCCGCGAAATGGCGCCTCCAATTCCCATGGCTATCGATTCGATGGCCAGGATGGTTTCGTGTGTAAATTCGTCAACATGACGTGAACCCAGGTTAAAAGCAGCAATGGCTTTCTGGTTGTAAAAAATTGGAATAATGAGCGCTGAGCGCAAACCTTCTTTGTGATACATCGGATTGTTAATCCGCTCCAGATCAGCATATTTATGGTGTATTTGCGCTCCCTTGTTTAAGAGTTCAGCGTGCCGGGAACCGGGTTTATAATAGCTGGCTTTTTCAACAAATTCGTCAGACAAATTATGGTGGGTAGCCAGGTGAATGCTGCCGGTAACTGAATCGATTAAATAAATTCCCCCGCAATCGATTTCCTGAATCTGACAAACAGATTCAATCACATGATTGAGTGCCTCATCAAGGTTGCTCATGCTACTGATTTTCACGGTAATATCGTGCTGTAGCCTGAGGTTTGTGTAGTATGCTGAAACCGTTTCTTGGTTTTTGTTTTGTTGGGTTAGCTTATCATCCATGAAAGATCAATTTTCTTTTTTTTGTTTCTATTTTGTATTTAAAATCAGTTATTTATCATGATTTAAGTATTCCGTAATTTTCCAGTTTCTTCATCAGGGTAACCAATTTCAATGGTTTTGCAAGATAGTCGTCGCAACCAGCTTCCATGGCTTTGCGTTCATCACCACTCATGGCGAATGCGGTTATTGCAATTACCGGAATTTGGGGCCTGAAGGATTTAATCTGTCGGGTAGCTTCAAAACCATCCATCAAAGGCATTTTCAAATCCATCAGAATCAATTTGATATCCTCGTGGTTTTGACAAAGTTCCACAGCCTGAACGCCGTTTTTTGCCCGAAGCAAATGGATGTTTTTTCGTGTGAAAACGTTTTCGAGGTACAAATAGCTCGATTCGTCGTCCTCGGCTACCAGAATAAGCGGACTTTCGTCATTGGGTTCAGTTTCGGATGGTTGGCGATTTGCTGAAATGCCTGCCTTTTCCTGATCAACAGGTATTTTGATAAGAAATGCCGAGCCTTTGCCTTTTACCGATTCAACACTTATTGTTCCTCCCAACAAGTTAACAATTCCCCTGGCAATCGAAAGCCCAAGTCCGCTGCCCTCGTGTTGACGGGTGCGCGAAATATCTTCCTGAACAAAGTTTTCGAAAACCCTGCTTAATGCCTCGGGGCTGATGCCAATGCCCTCATCTTCAACATGAAAATACACAAAGGCGCCTTCGGTCCTGAAACCAAATCTTACCATTCCTTTCGACGAGAATTTTATGGCGTTATCCACCAGTTGACCAATTACTTTTTTAACCAGTTCCTCGTCCTGATTGAAAACAAAATTGGTGTCCTTGTCAGGAATTTCGAGTTTAAGTTCCAGGTTTTTAGTCTTGCTGAATGATTCAAAGTTGTCGAAAACATCCATCAGGGTTTTGCTCAGGAAGAAGGGTTGAAGGTTTGGCAGCAGGTTGCCCGACATGATGAGCGACATGTCCATGTAATCGTTGATGGTATCGACAAGGCGTTTGCTGCTTAAGTGCAAAATGTCTAAAATTTGATCGGTTTCGGACTGCGAAAGACCGGGTTGGGCAATAATGTCGGCAAATCCCAGAATACCATTGAGCGGAGTGCGCACTTCGTGCGAAATGTTGTTCAGGAACGCTGTTTTTAGCTGATCACTGGCTTCTACCTTTTGCATGGCTTTTTTTAATTCGGTTTCGATGTTTTTACGTTCGGTAATGTCGATTCCGAAAATAGCAATGTTCACAATTTCATTTTCAAGGTTTTTTACGGGCGACAGACTGATGTAATAAATACGGCCTTCGTATTCGAGTTCGTACCTTACCGGCGAATGTGTGAGCAGCAACTCGGCCACTTTGGCTTTACTGATTTTCCGGTGCATTTCGGGCATCACCTCAAAAATATTGTCACCCACCAACTTGTTGAGGGGCTTTTTGAAAACCCTCGAAGATTCGCTATTGGCTGTAATAATGTTCCCCCGGGTATCAACAAGAAGTATGGATTCGGTAGATGCGTCCATAAAGGCATTCATCTCCGATTCGCGCTGTTTCGATTGGGTTTCGGCCTCACGTTTTTCGAGCCACCGGCTCACAAGATGGGCAACATGTTTTATCATACTTTGCTCTTCATCCAGCAACGGGATTTTACCCGTCATATACATGGTGATCCGGCCTTTTACCTTACCAAACATGCTGATTTCTTCAATCACCTTTCCTGTTTTCCCCTCTGCAACATCACCTTCCGGCACATATTTTCTGTTCCCGATTTCAATTTCAGGAATGACCTGATCGGGAAACATCATCCCGTTTTTGATGTGCGTGGCAATGTTGCGATACAGCAGTCCGGGATTTTGCGCCGAACGCATTTCGTCGTTTATTTTGTTCAGGCAGGTTAGTTCCTTCACCCGTTCATTCAATTCGAAAGTACGCTGGTCAACGCTTTGCTCAAGAAAATACTGCCTGTTTCGCTGGAAGGAGACAAACAGTGCGAGAATGATGGTAATAAAAAGGCCGGTAATCATAGCAAAGGTTCCGTTGACAACCGGAAAGGCTTTATGAAAAGCAGGTGTTGACCGGGTATGGATAACATACGTTTTTCCGAAAAGAAACAAAGGCACCAATCGCGAAAAATAACCTGTTTCTTCGGCTGAAAGGTTGAAAAGCATCCCGTTTGTTCTGCCAGGAATCATCGAAAACGAAGCCGCAAGCTGCGGTTGCTGGTCAGTCAGGTCGTAAATACCCGTGATAAAGTATTCCTTGTATTGTCCCGAACTGGTGAGCGAGTTTTCGAGGGTTTTCTGCAAGTCAACAATAACGGATAAAACTCCTTTCAGTGTGTCGCGCTGAAGGGTTGATTTGATGACCGATTGCAGTGACATCAGATAGGAGCCGGTATTTTTTTGGGGAATCATTGCAAATGTATCAACTGGTGTTACGAGCATGGTGTTGATTGATTGCAGGATTGCTTGTTTCAGGTTTGAATCGGACAACAGATTATTGTTAGTCAGATATTTATTACCCTGCTGCGGCACGGTATAACCAGCATTAAAAAAAACCGGAATGTCACCCCTTTGGGCTTTTTGCAGCGATTCATCAACGGGCGCCCAAAGGTAGGCTTCGGCAGTAGAGGTAATGGTAAGCTGTTGTACAAAATCCTGAAATTCGCCGGAAGTAACCTGATTGCTGTGCATAATATACAGCTGTATGGCTAACATATCCTGCAAAATGCCTTGCAATGAGTTTCGGAGTATGTCGGTAAAGGCGTAGGATTTACTGTTAAAAATCTGTTCTCTTTCGCTTTTTTCGGCCTCGTTTGACAAAATGGTAAGTGCAGTGGTGATAATCACTCCGGCTAATAAAACCAGCAGGGCTTCCAGGTACCTGTATTTTGCCTTTTTTTCAGGCGGGAAATACAACCTTTTGTTGATGAGCACGAACCCGGCCAATATTGTGAGAAGCAGCAATGCCGTGAGGGTAACCGGCAGGTAGTAAGAATTGCGAATTATTTTCTGATGAAATTCAGCCGGAATGTCGATGCCAACTACCATCAAAACATCTCCAGTAGCCGGGTCGATAACGGGAGCCAGGGCCGAAATGAAACTGCCATATTCGTCAGTGATCGGTCCAAACACAAGGGTACTGCCATTCAGGAGCGCTTCAAAATCCATTTCACTGGGCTCTTCGTACAAAGTCCCTGGCGGGCTGGCAAACGGATCGGTTTCAGCATAACTTTCGGGGCCAAAAAATATGTTTCCGTCAATAAGCTTCATGCTGTAAATGCCCCGCTGGTGGATAAGTGTACTATAGGCCCGCATTTGTTCACATATTCTGCGGTAAGCAGGCAAATCGTTATCGGAAGCCGTAAAGGTGAGGCTTTTAACATACTGCATATTGAGTGAATGAGCCAGTTCGACAACTTCCGAAAGGATTCTGTTTCTCATTTTCAAGTCGGCAATATGGCCACGGTAATGCGTAAACCAGGCTCCTGCCAGAATGAGTACAACAATTGCCACCAGCAAAAAGTACGCCCTGGTTTTTATGATTTTGTCCACCTTTTTATTCTTCATGATCCCGTTCCCCCGTTCGTGACAGCCTACTGTTTTGAACAACTCCAAAAATAGAAAAAAAAGCTGAACCTTTACGAGTATTCAAAATAATGTGGAAACATCAATTGTAAAATGTTTTAAAGCGCGCTGCTCAGGCACTTAACCTGAAAAAGTCATAAGATCCATCATTTTTTTGATTCTTAGTACCTTAGAGCCTTGTGGCAAAAATTTAAAATTGCCAGTAACCCTGTCTTCAACAGGCAGGCTGCCCGTCAGCCAGGCGGGGACCAAAGGCTCAAACCCGCCTGCAGCAGGCAGGGATTCCCAAAGTTTATGAATAGGATAAGTTAAAAACAGCAATTCAACCGATTTATCAGCAAGACAGCGCCCGGTAAATGGTCAGATTTTTGATTTTGCCGCAAAACCGCAGCTGAGTCAGCGGAAGTAACACGAAAACCTGCCTGAGGCAAACAGGTTTTTGTGGCTAAAAATAGTTTTTACACAGCGCTCAATAAAGCAAAAATGCCATCCGGAAGAACCACACCAAGACCCACGCAAAGGCAACAAATTATTTACCTGGAAGAAAGATCAGGCATAAAATGTCTTCAATTATCGCGGGGTTGATTCAAGACTCTGCGCCAATCCAAATTTTCGCAGTTTTGCAATGATGGTGTCTTTTTTAACCGGTTTTGAAACATAATCGTCGCAGCCGGCATCCAAAGCAAGCCTTTCATCACCGCTCATGGCATAGGCAGTTACCGCCACCACTGGTGTTTCAGGCCTGAATGTTTTTATTATTTGTGTAGCCTCCAACCCATTCATCACCGGCATTTTCAAATCCATAAAAATCAGGTTAATATCAGGATTTGTTTTACAAAGATCAACAGCTTCCTTCCCATTTTGAGCCCACAGGATGCCGGAGTTGCATTTTTGCAGTACAATTTCCATGTAGGCATAATTGTCAATTTCATCTTCGACAACAAGAACAAGGGGTTTCGAAATTTCAGCGACAGGCAGTCCTGAAGGTTTCGGGCCCGGGTATGTTTCGGTGGATGTAAAATTCAGGTGAAAAGTGGTTCCGTAACCTTTTTGAGAGGTGAGTTGAATTTTAATTTTCAACAGGTCGCACAGGCCTTTCACAATAGCCAAACCAACGCCGCTACCTTCAAACTTGCGGGTTATGGTGGTGTCTTCCTGCGAAAAATGTTCAAAAATCCTTCCCTGAAATTCTTTGCCAATGCCCGTTCCGGTGTCTGTAACAAAAATCCCGATGGTTGAATCCTCCAGCTTCATTCCAAAATGAATATGCCCGTTGGAAGTGAATTTTACAGCATTATCGAGCAGCTGAACCAGGATTTTTTTAAACAACTCGGGGTCGGTGTCGATCACGAGGTTATGGCTTTCGGGTGGAAAAAGTAGTTTAAATTCCAGGTTTTTGTTCTTGCACCGGGTTTCAAAATCGGCAAACAGCGATTGTAACACTTCCGCAGGTGAAGTTTTACCGGGGTGCACCTCCATATTTCCAGAGGCAATCAAGGCAAGGTCCATGTAGCTGGTAATGGTATTGATGAGCCTGTCGCTGCCAGCATTGAGAATTCTCAAATGGTGCTGTTTCTCTGCTTCGGTAATTTCAGGATCACAAAGTGCCTCGGCAAATCCAAGAATACCGTTCAGGGGAGTTCGCACTTCATGGGAAATATTGTTCATAAAAGCGGTTTTTAATCGGTTTGCTGCTTCGGCTTTCTCTTTGGCGCTGATCAGTTCCTCAATCATTTTTTTCTTTTCGGTGATGTCTTCTTTCACCGCTACAAAATGGGTTATTTCACCTTCTTCATTAAAAATTGGAGAAATGTTGGCGCTTTCCCAGTACAATTCACCCGATTTCTTCCTGTCGTGTAATTCGCCGGTCCATCTTTTTCCGGATAAAATGGTGTTCCACAGATTTTGATAAAACTCCCTGGGATGTTCTCCCGATTTTAATATCCGCGGGTTTTGGCCTTTGACTTCTTCAATGGTATATCCGGTAAGGTCGGTAAACTTTGGATTAATGTATTCGATAATTCCATTATTATCGGTAATAACAATACATTCAGGGCTTTGCACAATGGCAGCGGAGAGTTTTCGCGACATTTCTTCCGATTTTTTCCGTTCGATGTAAACACTCAGCTGATGGGCAATGATTTCGAGTATTTCAAGGCTTGTCTGGTCGTAGGCGTTTGGATTGTCGAAACTTTGAACCACAATGACGCCAAAAGCCTTATCTGCATTTTCAAGGGGAACTCCCAGCCATTTTTCGCTTCGCGATCCGCGCAGGCTTATTTTTCCCTGTTCGGCTAATGAGGCAATATCCTGTTTTGAAAGCAGGAGAGATTTTTTATGCTTTATCACCAACCCTGACAGCGAATTGGCGGCAGGCCACGTTTGTATGTTGTCACCCTTTTCATTTTTAATGAAAGGCGAGGTAAGGTTATCGGTTTTTTCGTCGTAAAAGGCAATAAAAATATTTGATGTATCCACCAGTACTTTTAATTCATCCCTGACTTTTTCAAAGAGTTCGTTCAGGTTGTCGGCATCTACCATCGCATTGGCGAGGTTGTACTGTATTTTCTGAATCAGCTCGGTGCGTTTTCGTTCAGTAACATTTCTTCCCAGAACAATCAATGCTCTGCGACTTCCATCACTGTGAAAAATGGGTATTTTGATTACCTCCAAAATTCTTTTTGAACCATCGGGCCGGGTGATGATCTCCTCGCTGACGGTGGTTGTTTTTGCCAGCCAGGCCTTTTCGTCGGTCTCGGTGCAGGTTTGAAGCGCCTCTTTGTAAGCTGGTTTGCAATATTCTGAAAGTTCAGCGTCTGTTTTGCCATAAAAGTCGATGTTTGTCAGCTCGAACAATTCGAGGTCGGCCTGGTTGGCAATCATCCATTTGCCTTCGCCATTTTTAAAGCAAATAATATCGGGCGAAGCATTGATGAGTGTGGTAAGGCGCATTTCGCTCTCCTTCAATGCAATTTCCGATTCCATGCGTTCGGTCATATCGCGCACACTCACCACCACGGCCTCAATTTCAGGAACGTTTATCAAACTCTGGCCAATGGCTTCCAGGTGCACCCATCCGCGGGTTTTGTGTTTGTGGCGGTATTGCACTTTGAACAGCTTATCAGGATTGGCAAATGCCTCTGTCCAAATGCGGTTAATTTCGGGAATGTCGTCGGGATGTACAACATCGGTGACCGGAATGTTTGAAACCTCCTCCGGTGTAAAACCTGTAATTCTTTCAACCGCCTGGCTTACAAATTTCTGAATTCCTTCGGGGCTGATCACAACAACAATATCGGATGAATTTTTGATAAGCAGCCGAAACCGCTCTTCACTCCTGCGCAATTGTTCCTGAACGTTTTTTCTTTCGGTAATATCGCGCTCGATAAAAAGCAGATTTGTTGGTTTCCCGTCCTTGTCGCGAAGTATTTCCGAATTAATCTCGACATAAAACCGGCTGCCGTCCTTTTTAATGGCTAAATATTCGCCAACACCCGTGTAAGCGCCCTCAAACAATAGTTTCATGCGGTGTTTGGCTTTTTCGTGATAGCTTTCGTCAATAAATTCAAGAATGTTCCGCCCCAAAATTTCCTCGTGTTTGTCGTAACCATACATTGTAGCGGCCACATCCGACAATTCAGTTACTATGCCATCAATGGTGGAAATAGCTATACCATCGGGCGAGGTTCTGATAATGGTTCGTAACCTTTCTTCGCTTTTTCGGAGGTTCTCCTCATCATTTTTACGGGATGTAATATCGTTTATGCTTGATAATATGCACAATTCGTTTTTAATGGTAATGATTTCAGCACTAAAAAATCCTACGATGGTTTCACCATTTTTTCGCCTGAACCGAAATTCGCGCCCCGTGACAGGTACTTTATTTTTTAAATCTGAGACAACTTTGTTACGATCTTCCGGATGAAGCCAAATCTTTAAATTAATGGTTGAATCACCCAGAATTTCCTCACGGGTATAGCCGCTATAGTTGCATAAGGATTCGTTAACATCAATAATTTTTCCATCAGCAACACGGGTGATAATTATTCCATAGGGTGATGATTTAAAAGCTATCGAAAACTTTTCTTCGCTTTCTTCCAATTGCTTCTGAGCCGATTTGATAAGTGTGATATCCTTGGCAACACCAGCATAAGCAAATACTTTTCCATCAATATCTTTTACCTCTGAAGTGGAAAGTTCGATGGGGAAAACGGTGCCATCTTTGCGTTTGTTTATCAATTCACCCCGCCAGCCGCCAGTTTCAGTCGATTTAACAATACGTTCAAGTATTTTTTTATCTTTTGCGGCGTGAAGTATCGAAACGTGTTTTCCCAACAACTCCTGCTGGGTGTAGCCATAAGTTTTGGTAAAAGCTTCGTTGATGTATATTATTTTGTTGTCGAGACCGGTTATCGAAATGCATTCCGATACGCCTTTTATGGCCTGGGCGAGCAGGTTTGCCTGACGCTCGGATGCCCGCGATTTGGTTTCGTCGATCATGTAGCCCTGAAACTGTTTCAGGTTACCCGCTTCGTCAAAAAAACCAATCACATTTTCGACGCACTGAATAAATTTGCCATCCTTGCGAACCATCACAATGTCAGAATGGAACAATGTTTTGTTTTTTGCAAGGTTTTCAAGAAAAGAGGCTCTGTCGCCTGGCATCGGGTAGAAATTGCACGTATCAACCGACAAGAGTTCGTCCTTCGAGGAGTACCCCAACATTTCCACAAACGCCGGATTGCAGTCCAACAGCTTACCCTCGGGTGTTGAAAGGTAGTTGCCGGTGATGTCTTTTTCAAAAAAATTGCGGTACCTGTCTTCCTGCATTTTATGTTTGATACCCGACTCTTTTTCTTCGGTGATGTCGATAATATTACCGACAACTTTTGTAATCTTTCCGTTTTCAACTACTGCATTTGCTGAGGTGCGAATCCACCGGTTGTGGCCTTTTGATGTAATAAAAGGAAATTCAAGATCGTAAGGTGTTCCTTCGGTTGCGCATTTGTTGAAAGCGGCCAGAATAACCGGCCGGTCTTCGGGATAATAACATTCGATGCTTTTGTTGATGAGTTCGGGGTCCCCGTTAATCAACTTCCCCGGTTCGAAGTCGTGAATAAGATACACTTCTTCGGTCCAGAACATGGTTTGCTTTTCGATGTTCCATTCCCAGCCGCCTACTTTACTTATTTTTTGGGTTACGTTGAGCAATGTTTCATTTTGCCTGAGCTTTTCGAGGAGCCGATTTTGATTTTCGAGGGTGGTTTTTAATTGCAGATTCAAATATCCCAACGAAGAAATTTGCTGTGCCAGATGGATGTACAATCGGATAACACCATCTACTTTTTCGCGGCTTCGTTTTGGCACCTTGTCAAAAGCAGCAAGATAGGCCTCCTCATCAAAACCATACCTGGAAGCCTGGTTTTTGAAGAATTGCCGGTCAGGCTCTTCATCATCGAAAAAAAACTGACCAAGAAACAAATTCCCCATGTGTTTATTACCTACCATAAGGGGTGTTGCAACATCCCACATTCCGTTCTTGCACTTGTACATTTTAAAAGTTCCGGGTTCGATATCCCTTGCCAGAATGGTATCGCTTTCGAAGCAGTTTAACCGTGTTTCGGGGTGAATGCGATGAAAGTTGCTGCATATTTCCTGCCATCCGGTCGAAATCAATATTTCACCCGAATTATCCAGAATGGCCATTCCAATTCCTGTCTGGCTGTAAACATCATCCATCAGTACCTGCACCGATGGAATGTCAATAATTTCGGCAAGGGTAAAATCCGATTGAAATAAGTCTTGAGCTTGTTGGCCGTTTGCAATTTCAGCTGCAGGTTTGGGAGGCGCGAACTTGTTGTTAGTTTTTTCCATGGTGTTGGCAGATAATGTTAAATTGTAGATTCTTCAATGCTGGTAAAAATTTCGTCCAGGTGTTTTGCATTTCAATCGTTTTAAAAATAGCCGTTATAATTCTACAGTAAATTTTCTCATCTCCAATGATTTGAGCGGTTTTTACTGCTTCGGCAGGAAAGGTAAGTGTGCCGCCTGCCGGGTCTAAAAGGGTAACCTTGTCATCAGCAAGTCCATCGGCAATATCAAAATGTGTTTTCAATATCCTGTGAACCGCCCTTACAATATGCTTTACAACAGGTTCGGGGGTGTAATAAACGCCACGCTTATCACGAATCGAAGGATCGTAAACCGACAAAAATGTTTCATAGAAATGAATGATCGGGTCATCACCTTTTCCTTCTGAAAAATAGACCTGAAGAATGCTGTTAACATCAGTAACATTCAAGATTTCAGCAATATCGTCGATTATCACCTGCAACGATTTTGGCGGGTCGCCCAGCGAAATGAATCTGAAAATGTCTTTTAAAATGCCAATGGTTTGCGGGATATAGTCGAAAGCTAGTTTGCGGTTAAAGCCATTTAAAGATCGGGTTCGGGCCGCAAAAAGGCCATAAGCAATGGTTTGTGAATACAAATCGGCGACTGTCTTCTGCGTCAGGGGGTTGATGAGATACTTTTTAAAGGCCTTGTAGAATCCCAAAATGTCCTTTTTACCTTTTTTTTCTTCATCTGCAATTTCGATGCTTACCACTTCATCGCGCAAAAAGCGGGTACGTTTGGCCAATCCGGAGGCAAGCGCGCGGGCGTTTGTAACCTTCGGCAGCGAAAAAGAAAAGAAAGTATTCAACAAATCCTCAAACTCAGCAAAATGCTCAACGGGCGGTGCAGTTTTAAGTTTCAAGGCAATAGCAGCCCGTCCAACGGTGGTTTTTTTAATCATTTCGCCATTGCGGTAGAGCCTGAATTCATAAAAATTGGTAAGGATTACATTTGGAAAAGTATCGCGATAGCGCTTCAATTGTTGGGTTTCCTCAATCCTGTCAAGGTTTTTTACCGAAGGGTCTTTGGCTTCGATGTAGCCGGTAATATGGTTTTTGCCATCCCAAATACGAAAATCGGGATTTCCGGCATCGGTATTTTTGGGTAGAATGGTAATGTCAGTTTTCATCAGGTTATTGGCTTCCGCAAACCTTCTGATAAGTGATGCAAGGTGATGGTAGTAACTTTCTTCTCTTGCATCACCCTGGTTAACAGTAGCTTGAAGGCCAATTAAATAGTCCTGTAACATTCAATCTGATGTAAAAATTACTGACGACAAATTACGTTTGCATTTGCCCTGTTTTTCCGATTGTAAAAGTAAAAATACTTCCTTTACCTACCTCACTTTCAACATGGATAATTCCATTGTGCATCTCCACCAGGTCTTTGCAAAGCAACAATCCCAAACCTGTACTTGGTTCGCCTTCGGTACCTGTTCTGCCTGTGTCTGCATCCTTTTCAAATAAATTTTCAATTATTTCGGGGGTCATCCCTATTCCTGAATCCGCAACCGAAATTGCCGGGTTACCCTCCTGGTCTGTTTTCACTGCTATCGTAATCATGCCACCACGTGGAGTAAACTTGATGGCATTGTAAAGCAAATTGCGCACTATTGTGCTCAGAATAATCTTATCAGCATGCAGCACCAGGTTTTCATCTGCAACAACCACTATTTTGATTTCTTTTTTATCGGCTGATTCCTCAACAATTTCAACACATTCATCCAACAGCGATTTCAGACGGAAATCAACAGGATGAAAATCAAACACTTTACGCTGGATTCGTACCCAATCCAGGAGATTTTCGAGAAGTCGGTAATAATTTAATGCCGAAGTCCGCAATGCCAGTATCATTGAACGATATTCGGGGTTTCCCATGAGTTCTTTTTCATCAGTAAGCAACTCTGTAAAACCAAGGAATGCATTGAAAGGACTCCGCAAATCGTGGGCAATTATCGAAAACAATTTGTCTTTCGATTCATTGGCTGCGTGCAGTTCATCAGCAATCGATGCCAGTTCGTCATTTTGTTTCTGCAACTCGGCCTGCTGCCTTTCAATCACCCTCGACTGCTTAAACCTGACTTTGTTCAGGTGCCACAAGATGATCGAAATAAGTAATCCGATAAATACAGCAGAGGCAGCGTTGATGCTGATGGACAGGATAACTGAAGTATCGGACTGCACCCAGGGTATTATTATCAGAAATAAAACAAATCCGGCAAAAAAGAATACAAATGAAAAAACAGGCGGTATCATCACAACAAGCGGTATTGCCATACTGCCTATCATCAGGGGATTTATGGCAGTGGTAACATACTGGTCGATAGCCGAAATAACAACACACATCAATAATACAAACAAAAAAACGAAATAGCTTACCAGGTCGGTTATTCGGGCATGCGTAAGCTTGAATTTGATGATGAAGTGAAGCCCGGTTCCACTGATGATTGTCACTGCGAAAATGACGAGATGCGCAACTATGAGATTAAATTTCCACAAATAATCACCAACACCTTTTTCGGGTAGTGTGTACCCCAGTACAACCAAAAAAGAAAATGAAAGCAACGAAAGCAGAAAACTTGCGTAATACAAACGGGTTGCGTTTTTGCCCCGGATATCGGCTTGAAACAGTTCCTTCTCGTCGCTGGGGTACGAAAACCAGCCAAATATCGTATTTAACGGCTTCACAGGTTGATGGTTTCAGGATTTTGAATGATAAAAATCACACAAATACAGCATTGAATACTGCAAAGTTGTTGTTTCATAGTACAAATTAGTTTTAAGCTTCACCCCCAAAAGTAGTTGCTTTTTCAGAATTTTGAGGTTCGAAAAAGACAAACCGGACGTAAAAGTAAGATAAAGATAAACATGGGGTACTTAAAATTCACGAAATTTTCCCTGTGTAAAATTCCATTGAAGTGCCTTATCCGGCATCTTAAGAGGCTGATTGCGAAAAAAAACAAACAAATGCCGCTGGTAATTTTTTTCATAAAAAATTTCTTCACTATTTTTAACAACTTTTTTTTGATGATGAGGATAGAAAACGATTTGAGCCATGGAAAGAAATGATAGACCTGTGCCATTTTCAGAAGATGCGGAGAAATACCGCGAACTTGCCGAAAACATTACTGAAGGCATTTACATGACCCGCAATGGATTTATTGAAATGGTAAACACACCACTGGCCAATATGTTTGGTTACAAACCAGGGGAAGTAATTGGTAAAAAAGTTTGGGATTTTGTGAAACCTGAATGTAGGGAAAAGGTGAGGAAGCTTTTTCTGCACAAATTCAGACACACCGACACATCACCGGTTGAAGTAGAATGTCAGAAAAAGGATGGAACCGCATTTTGGGCAGTAATCCGCATGAGCATCATCGAGAAAGAATACAAGGTTTATGGGGTAATTTCAGACATTACTTTACAAAAAAATGCTGAACTCCTGATGATGGAAAGCGAAAGCCGTCTTCGTGAGCTTAATGCCGCCAAAGACCGGCTTTTTTCGATCATTGCCCACGACCTCAAAAGCCCGTACAATGCACAACTTGGCCTGCTTGAGCTGCTGCTGGACGAGGATGCCCACTTTGAAATGAAAGACCGACAGCGCTTTATCGCCATGATTTACGACAGTGCCAAAAAATCGTTTGCACTGCTTGACAACTTATTGTTGTGGTCGCGCATTCAAACCGGCAATATCCAGACTCATCCCAAAGCATTTTCGTCCAATGAACTTATCGAAGAAAATGTACGAAGCTGGCAAAATGCCGCTTTTTCGAAGGAAATCGAAATTTTGAGTGATTTTTTGCAACCCGACAAGGAGGTTGTTGCTGATCCTGAAATGTTTAACACAATATTGGGAAACCTCATCGCCAACGCAATCAAATTTAGCTACCCCGGACGGAAAGTAAATGTTGGAGCACGCCTGTTTAATGAACATTTTGTTGAATTTTATGTCGCAGATTCAGGAAAAGGGATACCCTCACAACACATCAAAAAATTGTTCCGTGCCGACGAAAATTACACTACCCAAGGTACTGCCAACGAAAAAGGTACCGGGTTGGGGTTGATAATCTGCAACGACCTGGTTGCAAAAAATGGTGGGAAAATTTGGCTGGAGTCAGAGGAAGGCCTGGGTACCACTTGTTGGTTTACGCTTCCGGTTATCAATAACTTACATGGTTATTAACCTTATGCCGTAAAAAGCGGATCAATCCGACACAGTTGCTTGCAAAAATCCTTTTGTCGCCCAAAAGACGGCTGATATGGAGCTGAAAGGGCGGACTCTTTTTTTGAAATATAATCATTAAGTCCGGTCTGAAAAGGTTGTGTTTTGGAAGTCGCCACAAAACCTGTAATGAGCGCATTGATTTTAAGGCAAAAACACCTCGTTCCGACATTTGAAAATCCAACCATCAAATTAATTTCATACCAGATATTTGGCATCAGCTTACCTTTTTGGCGCGAACAAACTCCTTGTTTCTGTCGAAAAGGTAGCGGAAAGTAACATGAGTTTTATAAATGTTCCCGCCAATTTGTTCGCACATTTTCATCATGGTAGGGTTAAAATCACCAATCCAGTTTAGCTCAAGATCAGTATATTGAAAATTGGGTTTGAGCGCCTCTTCAGCAAAGCGGAGAACAAGTGCCGCCTCAATTCCGCGTCCCTGAAATTCGGGTATCACGCCAAAAATTCTCCCGATTATCCGGGTGCAGATTTTTCTTACCCTTAAAAAATATAGAAATCGTAGTTTGTTCAAAGCATGAAACCTGCCGCGAAATTTTTTTATAATTTGATAAATATCAGGCATCATGATAAAAAAAGCGATGGGTTCAGCATTGTGGTAGGCAAAATATACCAATCGTGTGTCCATCACCGGGCGCATGGCTTTGAGCAAAGCAAGGGCATGCATCTTACTCACTTTTTTTATACCTGGAAACCGCGCCCAGGCTTTGTTGAATATGACCATAAAATCGTCGGCAAACTTCTCGTTGTCCTTCCACGAAATCATTTTAAATTCATACTCAGGATTTTTGAAAATCCTTTCAGCCTTTTGTTGAACAGCCGGATGCAACCCTTCGAGTATTATTTTTCGGTGGTAGGTATATTGGTTAAAATAGTTTTGAAAGCCGTATTCTTCAAAAAAGTCTTTATAATAACCAAAATTGTAGGGCATGTTGTAAACCGGTTCGTGAAAACCATCAACAAGGCAACCCCAGAAACTGTCGCGTTCGCCAAAGCTGATGGGTCCGTCCATGGCCTCCATACCTTTGTCGGCAAGCCAGTTTTTGCCCGCATCAAAAAGCATGAAAGCAGCTGTATGGTCGTTTATACAGTCGAAAAAACCAATCCCTCCGGTGGGCTGTTGGTTAACCCTTGCCGTAGCCTGATTATAAAAAGCTGCCATTCTTCCAATGGTTTTTCCCTGCTTGGTTTTAAGTAGCCAGCGGATTGCGGCGCCATTTCTGAACAATTTGTTCTTCGCAGGAGAAAAAACCGCCTCCACATCCTGGTCAAGCGGCCTAATCCAGTTTGGGTCGTCTTTGTAAAGCATAGCCGGAAAATCAAGAAATTCCTTAATGTCCTTGCTACTTTTTACTTCATGTAAGTTAAATTTGTTTTCGTTGTTCATAGCAGAAATTGAAACCACGAAAATAAAAATTCCTGTGAAAACCAGCAGGGGGTTATTTTATTTCAACAGCGGACCTAAGAAAGGACGGCCTGAGACAGAACTCTACGAGGGTTTTCGCAACAAAATTTTCTACACGGCTGATCACATCAGGTTCATGCAATAAGCTTCCCCATGATTTTGTTGCGAACTACGCTGCTAATCGACTGGTAACTTTCGCTGGCAGGGTAAATGGGCTCCAGAAAAGTCACATTTATCTCCTTAAAAGGTTTAGGGAAATAGCTTCCTCTTGGAAGGGCATGCCAGGTGCCGTCGATGGCAACCGGAACAACCGGAACCCCCAGTTCGCGGCTCAAAATGGCAAAGGTGTCTTTAAACTGCCCAATGGTACCATCCTTTGTCCGCGTTCCTTCCGGAAAAATCATAATGTTGCGGTTGTTCTGCAGTGCGCCTGCCATCTTTTGAATGGAGAGCCGCAGGTCGTTGTTCAGATCAACAATAATGATGTTGTTGTGATGAGCCAGATATTTAAGCCAGCCCCATTTTACATGCTTTTCCTTTGTATAAAAACATGTCCGGCTAAAGGTTTGCCTCTCGAGCAGTGACGCTACAATAAAGCCGTCGAAATAGCTTTGGTGGTTTGGAGCAATAATGCACGGGCCATCGGGTATATTGTTTAATCCGCTGTATTTAAGCCGGAAATATACTTTGTAAACGTATTTTGAAAACTTCAGGATCATCTGGCTCACAAACCAGCTTCCGGGAAGTTTAAAGTGTACCTTTTCTTTGAGAATATCCGACCAGTTTATTTTCTCGAAATGCAGTCTGTTCTTTTTCTCGCGGATAAATTCGGCCAATTTCTGCACCGATGGAAAATTCATCATGTGTTCGGGCTTTAAATGCACTCCGAAGGATTTTTCGAGCCAGGTTTGCAGCCCGACTTTATCCAATGAATCGAGCCCGAGGTCGAATTCGAGGTGGTCATCAGGCAAAACATCCACCGATTTTTGTTCCTGAAGGTAGGATTGTATGATTTTGAATTCCTCAAAATCGGGTTGCGCTTTCGCTGCTTTTTCTCGCAAAGGAGCTTCAATCAATTCGTCAAGTTTGAAACGTTGTATTTTTCCGAGCCTGGTGCGGGGTAATCCGGCATTTACGATGGTGAAGGCCAGAATTTTTTTATAAGGCGCCACCTGGTTGTTGAACCTTTCGGTAAGCTGATCTCTGAAATAGGCCGTCAAATCAGTTATTCCGTCGCTTTTTAGCTTTTCAAAATCAGGAAAAACAACTGCATGCAGCTTTTCTTTGTGTAGGGTAACCCCCACCTCTGCTATCCCCGAAATCGTTTCTTCAAGCTCGGTTTCGAGGGTGGCGGGGTTTATTTTTTTTCCACCGGAGGTAACAATTATTTCCTTTTTTCTGCCAGTTATTTTTAAATAACCGTTTTTGTCGAGTTCGCCCAAATCGCCTGTATAAAGCCATCCATCTTTAACTGTTTCAGCGGTTTCCTGTGGCTGGTTATAATAACCCTGCATGATGTTTTTTCCTGAAGCCACAATTTCACCATCACGAATTTCCACGGTGGCGCCTGGCATCACCTGACCCGGATATCCAATTTTCCAGTGCCCGGGCCTGGTAAAGGAAATCATAGGAGCAGCTTCGGTCATGCCGTAGCCGTCAAGGATTTCAAACCCCAGGGTTCTGTAGTCTCGGGCCACTTCAGGGTCGAGTGCTGCACCTCCGCTGACCATGTATTTTACATGACCACCAAATTTCTGATGTACAGCCTTAAATATTTTTTGTGAAAAAGACCTTGAATTTAGTTTTGAAGCAAGCCAAAACATGGCTTTTCCGATTTTGCTGGCGTTAATCTTATTTTTAACACCATTGCGAATCAGGGTGTAAAGCCGCGGCACTCCGATTATAATGCTTACCTGGTGCTGCTGCAGGGTCGAAAGAATATCTTCGGTATTGAGCGAAGGCGACATGGCCGTCCGGCCACCTACAAAAAACGGCGCTAACATAGAGCCAACCAGCGGCAGGACATGGTGAAGGGGCAACAGAATCATGACCGTTTCTTCGGGTCCGAAAATGTGAATATCGCTGGAAACCGCTTTGATGTTGGCGTAAAGATTCTCAAAAGATAGCATGACCCCTTTGGGGTTTCCGGTAGTTCCTGAAGTATAAATAATGAGGGCGGTTTTTTGAAGATCGTCAACTTCTACCTCAGCCATTTGCTCAGGCATAGCAAGTTCCGGCAGGTTTTCAAATACCAGACATTCTGGTTTTACCGAAAGATTTTCTAATGCAGTATCAACTACATTTTTCTTCTCAGCCGAACAAAACAACACATCGGGCTGGCAATCGCCGATAATGTAATTCAGTTCCAATGCTGTTGACATAACATCTACAGGAACAACAATGGCCTTTTGAAGCCATGATCCGAAAAAAGAAAAAAGCCATTCGGGCCGGTTTTCGGAGTAGATTATTACTTTACGGGGATTGTATGACTTAAGTAAACTGGCGTAAGCGCCTGCGTGCTGTAGCAGTTCCTGATAGCTGTAAATCTGGTTTTTAAAGGCTAAAGCCGGCTTGTTGTGAAGTTGTAGAAATTTCATAGTCCATATTAAACAACAAAACTAATAAAAGGATTCAGTTTTTAGTCTTTTTTTCTGGCTTTCAGCTTAAAAGGTTCAAGTAAATACTCCAATCCGTTCAGCTTTATCTCGTACATGGTATTGAGCCACATGCCCAGGTTTCCTTTCGGGAAGCCCGTCCGGTGATGCCAAACAAGGTAATATTCGGGCAAATTGCAAATAAGCGTGCCTTTGTATTTGCCGTAAGGCATTTTCTCGGTTACCAGTTTTGCTAAAATTTCTGCGTCCATTTTTTGTTTATTTCATAAAATGCAATGAATTCTCGCTTTGTAGTTCTTCGTCAAAGGCAATAGTCCGCCTACAGAAAATTTAGCGATAGCATCGCTGAAAGCAATACTAACGCGATGGCCTCTGCGCTTTGCCACCTCAAACTTCCGGGGGTTTTCTCAATACTTTTTTTTCAGCTCTTTTCTGTTTTTCTTCCAGGCGTTTTTCTTTTACTCCGGTGGGAACTCCGGTTGGAATTCGCTTTTTTAAAGGGGTTAATGTTTTGGTAATGAGCTGATAAAATTTAGCAACAACCACTTCCTTGTTTTTCAGTTGCGAACGTTCCGTTTGCGAGGTCAGCACCAAGACGCCCTCGGTGGTAATTTTTTTGCGCAGCGTGGCGAGCAGGATTTCTTTTTCCTCATCCGACAAAACCGCTGAAGCCGTGATGTCGAACCGGAGTTCAACCTTTGTATTTACTTTGTTAACATTTTGCCCGCCCGGACCACTGCTGCGTGCGGCAGCAAAACTTATTTCGTTGTCCAGAAGTCGCTCTTCAGCTATTTGTTGCCAATGGTCCATTTTGTCTTTCTTTGCAAAAGATTAACCTTTTTGACACAAAAAACATTGTGTGGAACTTTTCAATTTTTCTGATCTGGTTTAATCATGACAAAAACGACCAGCAAAATCATGATGAGTGCGATGAATGAACCGGCGTAAAAAGCTGGTTTCATGCCAAAAGCCACAAAAACAACCCCGGTAAAAATAGGTCCGAGGGTTTGCCCAAGCCGCAAAACCATGCCGCTGAGCGACATAAACGCAGCCCGGTATTCGATGGGTGCACTACCCGAAAGCAGTGTTTGCAAAATAGGGATGTTCAGCCCCTGGGCAAGGCCAAACATGGCTGCCGGCAACAACATGAGCCACAAATAGCCTGTATTTGGAATTACGGCAAGCGAAACAATGTACAGCATGAATGAGAAACTGAGAATCGGCCTGTAACCAAATTTATGTATGAGTTTTCCGAGTTGCGATGAGGTGATGGCTGTGGTGATGGATGCAAACGACAGCACGAAACCGATCTGCCACGATACGGCGCCAAATTTTTCGTTCATCAGAAGCGGAAGGTAGGTGAGGTATGACCCATAAAGTAAAACAAAAGTAAGGATGTTGAGGAAAAACAACACCATGACATTGCGGTTGTTGATGTAAGAATAAACGCCTTTCAGGTAGGCAAAGATGGGCTGCCGGTTTTTGGGCTCAGGGTTTTTCAGCCTGAAAATAACGTAAAAACCTACGGGAATGGCAAGCAGTGACAGGTAAAAAGGGTAATACCAGGCAAAAAATGCCAGGCCGCCGCCAATGGCCGGAAATGCAGCCGTTCCCACACTTAGCACGCTGGCGTTATGTCCCATGGCCGAGGCTCGTTCTTTTCCCGAATACAGATCGCCAATAAGCGTAATGTTGAGCGAGCCGATGGCCGAGCCTCCAACGCCCTGCAAAAACCTGAGCATCAGCAAAACCTCGTAATCATGGGTAAAGCTGCAGGCAAACCCGAAAACCGCGAACATAAACAGTGAAGGAATGAGCACCTTTTTACGTCCAAGCCGGTCGGCAATGATGCCCAGAAACGGACTCAGAAAAATTCCCGGAAGGGTAAAAACTGTAATCAACAATCCAACCTGGTTGTTGTCGATTCCAAATTCGTGCTTGATTCCCGGAAATGCCGGAGTAATCGAAACCACACCCATCACAGCCATTAAGGTTATTGAGTAAATGATGAGCATGTTGTTTTGCAAATACAGCGGACGATGTTTCATTGATTAACCGCGTGTTTTGTTTCGGGTTTGTTTAGTTTCGGTTTTCTGGTCCGGCTTCGGTCCCTGATTTCAACAACTTTCAAATCGGAGAGCATGTTTCGGAAAAGGTGTTTTATTCACTTTTTGACTTTCAACATAAAACTTACGACTTTCGACTTACGACTTTCGACTTACGACCCCTCTTGAGGCGGGGCTGGCTTACAACTTACGACCCCTCTTAAGGCGGGACAGGCTTACGACTTACGACTATGATCTATCATCAAAAATCAAGTGTAAAGATACCTTTTGATATTTCGTTTGGGTGTTTTAACAAATTCAACATCAGTAATTTCCACGTCGGTAATCTGTTCGTATTTTGGCAATTCCTTATTCAGAACCTTAATCTTTTCATTCATCATTTTCTGAATATCGTCAAACGACATTTTGCCGCTCGAAATGGATTCAGGGTCCGGATAAATCATGGCAATGAGTTTATCGTCGTGATGTTTTACAACACATTCCTGAACGCAGGGAAGTGCCGAAATTTTCGCTTCAAGTTCCTCAGGGTAAATATTTTGCCCCGAAGGTCCTAAAATCATGTTTTTACTTCTGCCTTTAATGTACAGATAACCGTCTTTGTCGAGGTAGCCCAAATCGCCTGTTTTCAACCAGCCATCTTTGGTAAAGGCATCATTTGTAGCTTCTTTGTTTTTATAATAACCCGTCATCAAATTTTCGCCTTTCACCTGAATTTCACCAATCCCGGTCACAGGGTCTTTGCCCTGGATTCGGATGTTCATCCGGTCAACCACTTTTCCGGCGGAACGAAAACGCGATTTATCCCAGGCAACATAGCTGATGAGCGGTGCGCACTCGGTCATTCCGTAACCAATCGTAAAGCGGAAACCAATCTTTCTGAAAAAAGCTTCCACATCTTCGCTCAATGGCGCTCCGCCAATGACCACCTCGTGAAAACGCTGCCCGAACGTGTCGGAAAGTTTTTTTTGCACCTTACCCTGTATTACCTGCGAAATCACTGGTGTTTTAAGCAGGGCGCGCATAATGGGTTTCTCAAGTTCGGGAAGGATGCGTTTCCGGTAAATTTTTTCGATAACCAGCGGAACTGAAAGAATAAGGTGCGGCCTGATTTCCTGAAAAGCCTTGGTAACGATCTGCGGCGAAGGAACGCGTGTTAAAAACGTGATGTGGCAACCCAACGTTACCGGAAACAGGTACTCGAAAAGCAGCCCGTAACAGTGCGCCATTGGCAAAAAAGAAACGATTTTATCGCCGGCCTGCAGGGGCATGTTATCCTGGGCAAACTGAATGTTGGAAGCAATACTTCGCCTCGAAAGCATCACCCCTTTGGTAAATCCTGAAGTGCCGCTGGTGTACGAAATCATGCACAAATCTTCAGCATCAAACGGCTGGAAATGAATTTCCTCGGGCTTTACTTCACGTTTTCCGGTAGTTTCTCTGGTTTTTTCGAGCGCCGAAATCACCTTGTTGTTTTTGCTCCAGATAAGGCTGAAATCGTTCAAACTCAATATGCCCGACAGGTACTGGAGTTTTTCAATATCAATTTTCTCATAAATGGAGTTACTGATTATCAATACCTTCGATTCGGAATGATTGATGATATGGTGAATGCTGTCGGCAGAAAAATCGGGCAAAATGGGCACAACCACAGCCCCGTAAGTAAGAATTCCCAGGTAAGAAATTCCCCACAACGACGAATTGCTGCCCAGCAGCGCAATTTTATCGCCTTTGTCGATACCCGCTTTTTCAAAAAAATGATGCAGGAAGATGATTTTACTACCTACTTCGCGGTAGGTGTAGCTTTCGCCCTGGTAATCGGAAAATGCGGGCGATGTCCAGTTTTTTCTAATAGTTTCGGCAAAGAGCCGGTTGAGTAAGTCAGGTTTGCGTTTCATTTTTTAAATTTAGAATATGCAAGGTTACAACTTTTTTTTGTTCCGGCGGATAACCAGTTTTTCAATATAGTTTTCTTACAATGACAGAAAAAAAAACATGTAAGGAAAAAAAATAAATTAGTTTTGGAATTAAATGTAAGCGTTTAATCGAAAACAACATTTATGCAGCGATATGTCGAACAATTGATTGAAGATATCCGTGCGATTGCCAAAAACCCGCCGAATGTGTCAGCCGGTAAGAATTATTTATCCTCGTCCGAAACGGAGACTGAATATTTTGATGACGTTGAAAAGTTCATCCGGGGTGATGAATTAAACCTCTCGGCCATTGTCGGGTTGCCAAAATCAGCCCTCCCCGACCACCAGCGGTTAAGCGACAGGCAGGTTAAATGGCTCTGTCAGGAGTTGATCCTGATGCTTAGGGCCTGGAATTTTGAGCCGGAGTTTCCCTGCAAATTGCCTGTCCGTCTGCAATATCAAACCATCAGGGATCATTGGGATGATAAAGTGGTTTACGTGGCAAGTGGCACCATGCACATCGAGTTTTGCAGCTACGACCGCGACGAATGTCCCTTCCCCGACCACTGTACATTTTGTGACGAAATGCTGGAAATGGAGGAAAATGCTGCCCTGGACGAAAGCATGATTACTGATTTGTTTGAACCGCTTGCGGATAACATCTCCTTAATGAATAGTTTTGATTTTAACAATCACCCAAAAAAGCATACTTCAGCCCAACGAGAAAAAAAGATTATCCCAGGTATTTACAACTACTGCAACCGCTGGTGCGAACGATGCGCGTTTACCGACCAATGCAGCGTTTTTGCTTCGGAAAAAGAAATGCGGGAAATAGCCAATGCTTCCGAAGACCAGCGTCAACGCATGATTGATGAAATGGAAAAGCGCATTTTCGGGTTCGACGATTTCGATCAGGAAGATTTTGATGAAGGGGAGGCAACGGACGATTTTCCGGATTTTGACATGGATTTTGAGGATGAGGAAGAATACGAAAACGAACAGAACGACCTCTTTTCGCCCCGCAAGCAGGCCGAACGCCACCCCCTCGTGTTGAAAGTGAGGGATTACTCCGACCTGGTGCGGGAATGGCTGATGCGGCAGGAGGCCAACACAAAGAAAGATTTTCATAAACTGTTGGCCGAAGGTTCAGCCGACATCATTTTCGAAGCGTTAGAAGTAATCGGGTGGTATCATTTGTTTTTGTTTACGAAAACCGAACGCGCCATGAACGGCCATTATGAAATGGCAGAAAATGAATTTGCCGAAGAAGATATGAACGGCTCGGCCAAGGTGGCACTGCTGGGTATGGACGAATGTATCGAAGCCTTTACCACCCTTCACCTCCACCTTCGCAGCGAAAAGACGGCCATCGTCAGCTTCAGGAAAATGCTGGAAGAAATTCGTTTTGAGGCCGAAATCATTTTCCCCAATGCCCGCAACTTTATCAGGCCGGGGCTCGATGAAATGGATTAGACGAAAAAATCTTTCAGGTTTTTCATTTTTAAATTTCAGACTTTATCAGCTGATTAGGCAAATTTAAATACTTCAACAACAGATTTTTAACTTGTTTCCCGATGCCTGGTTTGTGTAATTGTAAAATCCACTTTACAATTTTATAGATATTTTGTCAGATGCATTTTGCAAAATTTAATGAAAATTATCGAATGCATTTTGCAAAATAAAGTATTTTTGTAAAAAAGATACGACATCATGGAAAAGTTGTTTCAATATTCAGCATCAAGAATTAATACGGTAAGCCTGGTTTTTAAGAGGTATTTAATAGATAAGATCGCATGGAATAACCGTTTGATAGCCATCACCGGAGCAAGGGGGATTGGTAAAACCACCATGCTTTTGCAGTATATCCGCGAAAACCTGAATCAAAAGCCTGACGAGGTGCTGTATGTAAGCCTCGACGATTTGTATTTTTCCAAAAACACGATTGTTGATTTTGCCGGAGAATTTACAAAAAGAGGCGGGAAATTTCTTTTTCTGGACGAGGTGCACAAATACAAAAACTGGTCGCAGGAATTGAAAAATATTTACGACTATTTCGGCGAATTAAAGGTGGTTGTAACGGGTTCTTCAGCGTTGGATATTTACAAAGGAACAGCAGATCTGAGCCGGCGGGCGCTCCTTTACAAAATGCCGGGACTCTCGTTCCGTGAATTTCTGTTGCTCAAATATGGCCATTCATTTCCGGTTCTTACGCTCGATTCTGTTTTAAATAATGCTGCTTCTGCCATCGAACCCATTCTTCAGCAGATAAAACCAATAAAACTATTTGAAGAATATTTATTTTCAGGTTATTACCCCTTTTTTATGGAAGATGAAAGCAATTTCCATGATCGGTTGAGGCAGATCGTGAACCATGTTCTTGAAGTGGATTTACCTGCAGTTGAAACCGTTGATTTTATGGCAGTTCACAACCTGAAACGATTGTTGGCAGTTATTGCTGAAATGGTTCCATTCAAACCCAATCTGTCGAAACTCAGTCAGCAGGTGGGCGTTAGCCGCGAAACGCTGCTAAAATACCTGTACCTGCTGGCAAAAGCCGATTTGCTGATGGTGCTCGAAACCGACACTTTCGGAATAAGCAAAATGAATAAACCTGAAAAAGTCTATCTCAACAATGCCAATCTGATGGCTGCACTTACCGCAAACACGGTGAATGCCGGAACAACCAGGGAGACTTTCATTTTTAACCAGCTAAAACAAATGCACCAGGTTTCTTACACCGGACAAGGGGATTTTTTTGTAGCCAATACTTACACCATCGAAGTAGGTGGAATGAACAAAAAGCGAAAACAAATCGAAGGGTTGCAAAATGTTTTTATTGCTGCTGATAACATTGAATTCGCCCATCAAAATAAAATTCCGCTGTGGCTTTTTGGGTTTTTGTATTGATAAAAGAACAGACAACCAATTGAAATAAAACTTGCTTTTTGCCTCTCTTCAGCCTATCTTTGGCAGAAAAATTTAACTGCATGAAATAAAAACTTACGAACCTCTTTCCCTTATGCAAAATCCCTGCTTCCATATTGTCCCGATGCTTTTTTCAGATTACAGCCTGCCTTCAGGCCTGCTTGTGCTTTTGTCAATGGGCTTTTTGCCGGTGGGTAAAGTAGTAGAGAGAAGAGAAGAGAAGAGAAGAGATCAGACCCCTGGTTGCCTGCCGGAAAGCTGAAACAGGGAGAAGCCCGCCATGATGCCATTTTTTGTTACTGTTCTTGTACACAAAGCGATTTTATGAATAGTTTCTTTTTATAATTATGAGATTCAATGAATTAAAAATAAAAACTTTAATAAATGAAAATATTTAACAAACTGATGCTTTTTGCTAGCCTGATGATCTTGGGGCTGGCAATGAATGGGCAAAACAGCTCCTACATTCCTTTGATTAATCATAACAATACCTGGAGCATAGTTGCAGATGGCTCAGCAGGTGGATTGCAGGTGTATTCTTATTACCTGAAAACCGACACCACAATTGTTGTGATAAACGGAAAAGATTATCACAAACTAATGCAAACTTATGATACATTGGGTATTGAGGATGCGTGGACATTGGCCGGATACATCAGTGAAGATACCATCAGTAAGCAATGTTATTTTATCAGTCCTGAAATGGAAGAAGGTTTGATCTATGACTTTTCGGCAAATGTTGGCGATACACTTCATCTTTGGAATTCACTTCATTTAAATCCGCCGGGAGATGTGGTTATTGAGGAAAAAGATTCAGTGATAATTGGAGGACATTACCGAACCAGGTTAATTGTACTTTGGTTGAATCCCTGGTTTGATAAAAGATGGGAAGAAACATGGATTGAAGGGATTGGCAGCCTTGAAGGATTAACTTTCAGTAATTACACTTTGTTAGGAATCAATTACGCATTGCTGTGTTTTTACGAAAACGATGAACTGGTTTTTATTAATGATTTCTACGATGAATGTTATTATCCGCATTTAACAGGAGTTCAAAAAATAATCCTTCCATGCCATTTCAACTGTTTTCCCAATCCAGCGCTCGCCAATAACCCGGTAAGAATCTCAGGACTCCCTGCTACCGCTGATGCACCTTCTACCATTGAGGTTTTCGACCTTACAGGCCGCCGGTTAATATCAGCAGCTACTAAACAAACCGATTTTATTTTTTATGCCCCTGAAAAACAGGGTGTTTATTTTGTAATTGTGAGTAATTCGATGTTTAAACAAACTTTAAAAATGGTTGTAAGATGAAAGAGAAGTACTCCCTAATCATTCCACTGATTTTAACTACACAGTTTTTTGCATTTGCATCAGGAAATGAGTTGCGAATTACCAAAAACCAGACATGGAACGAGTCAATGACAGTTTCTTCCGACCTGATCGTCGAAGGGAAAAGCGCTCTGACAATAAAATCAACCGTAAGTTTTGCCGAAGGTTGCAAGTTTATTATAAAAACAGGCGGCAAACTCATTCTTGATGGCGGCACCCTCACCAACGCCTGCGGTGACATCTGGCAAGGCATAGAAGTATGGGGCAACCCCAATGCCCCTCAAAATCCTTTTAGCCAGGGGGTGCTTGTAATACAAAACGGAGGAAAAATTGAAAATGCTGAGGTGGCAGTTCGTGCAGGTTCGCACTATTATACAGGTAAGGGCGGAGGAATGGTAATGGTGATGGATGCTGTGTTCTACAACAACGATATGGCTGTTAAGTTCGATCCATACAGCCACGATCCAAGCAATCAAAGCTATTTTACAAACTGTACCTTCGATTATGATAAAACCATCACCGGCGAACCGGATATGACTTTTGTCAGGCTGGAGGATGTGGATTTTGTGGATTTCAACTCATGTACATTTTCTAATCATACCAACCGTGATTATTTCGGGTGGGGCATCTGGAGCAATAACTCGATACTTGTGGTAGATGGAGATTGTATAGAATACAGTGGTAATAGCTGTTTATTGTGGGATCAAAGTAAATTTTACCATCTCGAATATGGCATTTATGTTACCAATTCCAACACTACCAACTATCCAGAGATACAACACACATTTTTCAATGATAACTACCGTGGAATTTTCATTAGCGGTGTTACCAATGCCTTGGTGAAATATTGCGAATTTGTAGTAAATACTCCTTTTGAAACGAACGGCGGGTATGGTTTGTACCTTGATAATTGCACAGCCTATACCATTGAAGAGAATTTCTTTTCTCCCACTTATGAAAATCGTATTGGAATTGGTCTTATTGTCAATAATTCAGGTGGTGATCCTAATGAGGTGTACCGTAATAGTTTTTCATACCTACAGCAAGGTGTTTCAGCACAGGAACTGAACCGTGGTTTTAACGATCCGGCGCAGGGATTGCAAATCCTTTGTTGCGATTTTACAAATTGCGATAATGATATTCTTGTTCCAAAACCATCGCGCAAAGGATGGGGAATTGCCCCCGAACAGGGCGCTGATAGTCCCGATGCCACAGATATGGCAGGAAACCTGTTCTTTATTGAAGACCCAACTCCAGATGGCGATTTCGACGACATCAACAACGAGGGAGGCCATTTTACATATTATTACCCAATTAATACACAAGATGATGATGTAAGACCAATTGATTACACATATAATACGGTGACAATTTATCCAGTGTTTGTTAGTCTTCAAAATGGATGGACTTATAATGATGGTTGCCCACTCAATGAAAATGGTGGCGGAGGAAGCGGCGAGGAAGAAATGCGTTTAGTACTTCATGAAAAAGATGAGGAAATTACAGTGATGGAAATAACGCTATCCGTAATGGTTGACGGGGGCAAAACGGAATTGTTGAATGATGAAGTATTAACAAGCCTTCCTCCTGAAGCCCTTGCATTGTATAATGAACTGATGTCAGAGTCGCCCAACCTGTCGGAAACCGTTACTGGTTCCACAATTGAAAAGGAAGAAGTGATCCCCGGTTCTATGCTTCGTGATATCATGGTAGCTAATCCTCATACCTCAAAATCGGATATACTCATGGATAAGTTGGATGAACGCGAAAACCCATTGCCAGACTATATGAAAGCACAGATCCTTGCCGGTCGTAGTTTGGTGAGTGTAAAAGAGGAACTTGAATCGAAGATAGCAAGAAAAAAGTTGTATAAAGCGCGTGCTTTCAACGGGTTGGTGCATCATTACCTGGCCCCAGGCTATGGCGCAGCAGGAATGGATAGCCTGGTAGCGCTCTATATGCGGGACAACGGCCTGCCATCGAAATATCGCCTGGCCATGTTGTACCTGGATAAAGGAATGTACCAGCAGGGTGAAGATTTGCTGGACAGCCTGCCATCAGCCTACAACCTACATGGAGATGACCTGGAAAGTCACCAGGACATGGTTGAGTTTTATACGCTTTCAGTAGCAGCGATTTCATCGGGAGGCTGGCAGCAGGCAACGCCCGCACAAAAAGGGCAACTTTATCAATTAGCCGACGCAACCGCTCCTGCATCAGTTTATGCCCGGAATGTTTTGATTGCACTAGGTGAAATCGAATACAATGAACCCGTGCAGGTGCCCGATCTTTTAAAATCCTCCCGCAAAATTGATCAATACAATACATTGCTGGATATCCAGCAGCCTTCAGTTCTGGAGGTTTTTCCCAACCCGGCAAATGGGTTTGTAATTCTGGCCTTTAATCTTGATGTAATAACTGCTTATGGAACCATTGAAATAAAGACATTGGAAGGCAAACTTGTAACAACACTCCGGGTAACCGAACCAAAGGATCAGCTAACTGTTGTTACCAACGGCTGGAAGGCAGGCGCTTACATTGCAACGCTTACCGTGAACGGAAGAGTTGCGGGAAGTGTAACTTTTACCATTATCAACTAAAGAAAACAATCTCCGGACAAATTGCTCCGGAGACTTTTATTAAAACTTTACATGAATATGAAAAAAATAACTTTCTTATTAATAAATTGGATAATTGTTCTTTGGTTACCGGCGCAAAACCAAGACTGGGAAGTTTATATTGGAACATCAACCCTTGATGAATCTCCGTCTGATATTCTTGAATACTATGATAAAGGGTATGTTTTGGCTGCAGGAAATGATAATCATGGGATGAGTATTAAAACCGGCATAAACGGAAATGCACTTTACACAAAATATTTTTCTCATAATAATGCAATCCTCCGTCCCTGGGCTGTGGCAGCTGATTCGGCAGGCAATGTTTACTTTACAGGGCCAATCTTTATCAATAACACATCGTGGCCGTTTGTAATAAAATTCGATTCCTGTGGTGAAAAACTATGGTGCAGGAACTTTCCGGATTACCAGTGTCATGGTGGTGGGGCAATGGATGTTCTAATCAATGAAAATAATGAAATAATTTTACTGGCAGAATATACTGATGATATTGGCCCTGCTAATGTTTATCTAATTGGTATGTCCGAAGATGGAGATGTATTGTGGAAAAGGCATTACGCTAAAAAGGAGAATTATCCGCTTATGGTAAATCCCGTACCTTACGATCTGTTAGAGCTAAATAATGAATATTATATTGCCGGGTATTGCTATTACCCCTTTCCCAACAATCCCAACCATGTTTACCTTCGTCCTTTGTTTATTGGCATTGATAATGAATTTAAGGAAAAATGGGTTTTACCTTTTTATAAACTTGATTCGATTTTTGGTTGGGCTGAAAGAATAATACCGTTAAATGATTCTGTAATAATGGGAGTGGGTATTCGTAAATATTACGATAATCAGGATTATTCACTATTGGCATTTTTCAAAACCAATGGCGAAGAATTGGGGTATAACCAGATTACGAATGAACAAATTGGCACAAACATTTTAAACAATTATATACAGGATATTAAAAGAATAAATGAAACACAATTCTTAGCTGCTGCCCCTTTTGGCACAGCTACTTCACTTAATCCCATTGGTGAATTTATTATTGACACGGCTGCAAACCTGTACAATTTTCACTCAAGGCCTAATACACAAAGTAAACCCAGGATGGTAAAAACCTTTGATAACAATTTTGTTATATCAACAAATATTAAAACCAGTCCCACCAACTGGGACATTTATTTATTCAAGATTAACGCAAACCTCGAATCGGTTCCGTTCGATACCTCTCAGCGTGTTTACGACAGCCTGTGCCCGCACACCATCCAGTCGGGGACGGTGGATTTAACAGATTGCCTGGTGGTTACCAGCATTCATGATGCACCTTCCCCCGAACAGTACTATGAAAGTATCCGGTGGATACCGATAAAAGTTTTCCCCAACCCGGTAAAGGAAGGAAAAGTAACCTTTGAGTTTGAGAATACTGACCATCATCCCAACATGGAACTACGTGTTTACAACATTTTCGGCAGCGAAATAAGCAGACAACGGATTTACCGAAGCCAGCAAGCGGCGGAGATGGATGTTACAGCCTGGCTGGCAGGGATTTACCTTGCGGTTATTTTCAGCAATGGCGGGGCTGTTGGAAGGGTGAAGTTTGTGGTGGAGTAAAAAACTTCAACATTCGATATTCAGGATTCGATATTCAACATTCAAAAAATATCGAATATTGAATATTGAATATCGAATAATGAATTGAAGGATGGAAACGATTGTTGTATGGGTTAGTAAGTCTCACTCCATCCTCACAATCTTAGGATAAAACAGAGCCAGCACATTCACCAGGTCTTTCTGGGCTTCCATCACTTCAAGAATATTTTTATAAGCGCCGGGCGATTCGTCGGTAGCGCCACCTATCAGTTCAACGCCCTCTTTTTCAAGGATTTTTTTCAGGCTGCTTTGGGTAAACGTGTCTTTTGACTTTTTACGGCTAAACAGCCTACCGGCGCCGTGTGAGGCCGATTGCAGCGATTCTTCGTTGCCCTTGCCCGAAACTATAAATGCTGGTGAAACCATATTTCCCGGTATTATCCCCACATCGCCAATTTTGGCCGGTGTGGCGCCTTTGCGGTGAACAATCAGCGATTCGTTATCGGTCAGGTCTTCCTTCCAGGCAAAGTTGTGATGGTTTTCGATGATTTTGATGGGTTTTTCACCCAGAGCCTTCGACAATTTTTTGTGGATGATGCGATGGTTGGCTGCCGAATAATCCCCGGCAAGGGTCATGGCCTGCCAGTATTCCTGCCCCTCCTCTGTGTCGAGCGTGAGCCAGGCTAATTTGGCGCCTTCACCTGTAATGCCAAGTTTCTTTTGGGCAATCTGGGTATAATGTTTGGCAATTTCGGAACCAAAATTACGGCTGCCGGAGTGCGACAGAATGGCAAAATATTCGCCGGGGTTGAGGCCAAGTTCCGGCGTAAAATGCTGAACCACAACATAGCCCATTTCAACAAAATGATTTCCGTGTCCGGAAGTTCCCAACTGTTCGTAAAAGGTTTTCTGGAGTGTTTTCAGGAATTTAATTTCTTTAAACTCGCTACGTTCCATCAGTTCATGGTCGCCGATGTCCTTAAATTCCGAAAGGCCAAACCGGGTGTTTTCGGTCAGGATGTTTTTAAGCCGATCGCGTTGTCCTTTCAGGATTTTGGGCGATTCAGGGTAAACAGACAAACACATCCTGCAGCCAATATCCATTCCTACGCCGTAAGGCATCACTGCATTGTAAGCCGCAACCACACCGCCAATGGGCAAACCGTAACCCACGTGGGCATCAGCCATCAAAGCGCCTTTTACCACAATGGGCAGTTTCATGGCAGTGGCCATTTGGTTCAGCGTTTCGGCATCGATGCCATCCAGCCCGTAAATCTTATAATCCGGGAGGTGTTTCTTAAAATCAATCTTCTTTTTGTCGGGTTCAGCAATGTGGATTTTCGATTTTAACAGCGATTGCGCCAGTTCGCTGAAAACCTCATCTTTATCAAACTTTCCCGGATCCAGCAGCACCCGTTCGAGCTGAACCAGTGCCTTGTTTTTTTCATCCTTCCTGAAATGCTTGCCCACAGTGTTAATGGCAAGGCTTATCGCCTGATCGTGGATAAATCCCAGGCGCTTGACTTCTTTTCCGCTGAGTTTTAGTTTTTTCATGATTCAAAGATAAAAAACACCAGCTTTCTGTAAGCTCTTTTTGCAGTTAAAATTACTGATATCTGGCAGTTTCACTCTTCATTTTTATTGCCACAATAATTCTCAGGATATCAAAATCAGGCTTTACTTTGCAGCACAAAAAAAATTAAATATGACAAACGAATTGGAAGTAAAGGTTGATTTGATCAACAACAAGGTGCAATTTAGGGGGAGTTCGCGCACGAATCCCGAAATCCGCTGCGATTATTTTCCGCCCATCGGCGATGCGGAAGGTTACACCGGCCTCGAGCTGCTGCTGATGAGCCTTTCGGTGTGCAGCAGCACAGCCATCGTTTATATGCTGCGAAAAGCTGAAAAAGAGGTTAGGGCATTTCACGTCCACGCACGGGGAATCAGAAATGAGGAGTTGCCAAAAGCCTTTCATACCATCTACATCCATTTTCAGCTCACTTCCAAAAATACAGATGAGGAAAGTTTCGAAAAAATCATGAAGTTCACCGAAAGTTCATCCTGCCCTGTGTGGGCAATGCTGAGGAATAATGTGGAAATTGTTCCGACATTTACCATAACCAGTTAATTACCAACGATTACATATTCCAATTTTCGATGATGAAACTGGCGCTGGTCGGGCATTTATTTGTTTTCGGCGATTGCTTTGGCAACCGTTTCCGCCATCAGTATTGCTCCTTTTTCATCAGGGTGAATACCATCAGGGAATAGTTCAGGGTGGTTGCTCAGCGCCGTAAACAAATCAATCAGCGGCAAATGATTTGCCGCTGCCACCTGCCTGATGGCTGGCAACACACCCGTTTGAAGAATGGAATCGTTGATGCCCCATTTATCTTCATAAACTGGTACCGGAAGACAAATAAAGATTTTTGGTTGTGTAGAAATGGTACTAAAAGTGTCAATCATGGCCTGGTAATCATTTTTAAACTTTGATGGATTCCAGTTTTCGGGTTTGGTGTCGTTCGTTCCCAGTTTCATCACAATTATGTGAGGTTGAAAGGCAAAAACATTCGAAAATTCGTTGGTGTACCAGTACGGGAGATTTCCGTTTTTGAGCATGGTTGCAGCGCTTCTGCCGCAGTTTAAAACCGAATATCCGTTACCAAAAATGCTATCGAGAATGACTGGATAACTGTTACGACTCTGTTTTTTAAGGCCTGCGCCCTCGGTGATGCTGTTGCCAACACACGCAATTTTCACTTCCTGCTCAGGATGCGAACATGAAGCAATCATACCAAGAACAAATAAAAAGAAAAATACTCTATTCATCATGATTTCGGTTGTTTAATGCTGCCAAAAGTACATGAAACTTTCAACTAACACACAGGAAGATCTATGTCTGGTGATTTTCGAAAATAAGCTGCTGAATATTCATACTTTTGCATTCACTTTTAAAATTTGATATTCAAATGAAGTTCGATAAGCCACAGATTGATGAGTTAAATGTAAAGTTCGAAAAATCCACCCCTCAGGAGGTGTTGACATTTTTTATCAACCTGTTAAAAGAAAAAATTGCATTTTCGTCAAGCCTTGGCGCAGAAGACCAGGTTCTTACCGAAATGATAAGCAATATTGACCGCACGACCAAAATTTTCACCCTCGATACAGGACGCATGTTTCCGGAATCCTACGAATTAATTGAGCGCACCAATGCCCGTTTCAAAATCAACATTCAGGTGCTTTTCCCCGAAAGGGAGAAGGTGGAAGAAATGGTAAATGAAAAGGGGGTGAACCTTTTTTACGAAAGTGTGGAAAACCGGAAACTTTGTTGTCACATCCGAAAAATTGAACCACTAAAAAGGGCATTGCAGGGTTTGGATGTTTGGATCAGTGGGCTGAGAAAGTCACAATCGGTTACACGAACAGCCCTTAAACTGGTGGAATGGGATGATAATTTCAACCTGATAAAGCTTAATCCGCTGATTGAATGGAGCGAGCAGCAGGTTTGGGATTACATCCGCGAAAAAAACATTCCATACAATCCTTTGCACGATAAAAACTTCCCAAGCATTGGTTGCCAGCCCTGTACCCGGGCAGTGGAACCGGGCGAAGATGTGCGTGCCGGGCGCTGGTGGTGGGAAATGCCACACCACAAAGAGTGTGGTTTACACGTTAAGTAACCCCAAAAACACTTAACTTTTTTACCTTTGCACCGATTTTACAAGACAAAAACACATGGAATTTGAATTTTTACAAAATGGCTCACCGGTATTTGTTTGGGTAATTTTGCCTTTGCTAATTTTTATTTCCCGAATTGCCGACCAGACCATTGGAACCCTTCGGTTAATCTTCGTTTCGAAGGGCTACAAATATATAGCTCCTGCACTTGGCTTTTTCGAAGTTATCATCTGGTTGCTGGCAGTTAGCCAGATTTTTAAACAACTTGACAATTTTTTGTACTACATTGCTTACGGTGCAGGCTTTGCCGCTGGTAATTTTATCGGAATTCTGCTTGAAGAAAAAATTTCGCTCGGAACTGTGGTTATCCGCGTGATGCCCAAAAAAGATGTTACCGAATTGATAAAATACCTGAGCGAACATAATTTTGGGCTCACCACAATGGACGCAGAGGGCAGCCGCGGCAAAACAAAAGTGATTTTATCCATCATTCCGCGAAAGCAGATCAAAGATTTCGTAAAAATTATCAACCAGTTCAATCCCAATGCTTTTTATTCCATCGAGGAGGTAAAAGCTGTGAATAAAGGGGTTTTCAGGCAGCAGGGCTCCTCGTCGCTTGTAAAAAATCCGATGCCGCAGCTGTGGCGAAAATCGAAATAATTATCCATCACTTCTTTGCATTATCGGGCTTCAACCACTTAACATTCTGATTTTCGCTACCAACGACTGCTTATCGCTGTCAAATTGTTTTTGTCGTAATAATCCGGCTGTTAAAACAAATTATTATGGTTTCTGTCTGATTTTTTTTGTCAAGCGTGATGATATTTTCACATTTGAAAAAAAATTCAAAAACCATGAATCAATCATTCAGAAACGTTTTTCACAATGGATTTTTACTTTTGTTGCTACTCGCGGCAGGTTTAAAAACCACCTCCGGGCAACTGATCGCACCCGAAAATAATCCATCTGAAGCAAAAGGCAGGCAAGTAAAGGTATTAGTATTAATTCCATCGCAAAATGGTGCAAACAGCAATTTTAACATGGATGATATGCTTGAATTTGGATGGGATTTAACCCTCGCCGGGCTGTCAGAGGTCGTAACATCGTGCTATTGGTCGTCGGGATTAGGAAATTCGGCAATTGTTGTTGATACACTGATTACCGAAATTGCAGATATTACATACTGGGATGTGTTGGCAATTATGCCTGCAACAGCATATACCGGCAACGCCTACGACGATTTTCTGTCTAACCGGCCAACACTGGATTTGGTGGCCTCGGCGGTGGAAAATGGATTGATTGTTTGGGCAACCTGCGCCGGAGTAAGGGTATTGGCAGCAGCCGATGTTATAAATGGTGTGAATGTTACCGGGCACCAAAACTACCAGTCCGAATACCTGGCGGCTGGGGCCAATTACCTGGGAACCGGCATTCAACCCGTGATTGATGGCAACATCGTTACCACAACGCGTGGAATGTATTTTCACACCCAGAACATCGAGGCCATTGCAACGGCTCTTGAATCAAAAATAGCACCGGGTCAGTTGCCTTTCCAGTTTAAAAAGACTGAAAAAACAGCCCCCCAGTCCGCTGATTCGGGAAACATGATCTGGTCTGAAAATTATGGCGATAGCTTATCAGACGGTGCAAGCGCAATGATACCACTTGACGGTGGCGGTTTTTTTGTAACGGGCTATACTTTTGGCCAATCCAATGGTTTGAGCGACATAAGATGTTTATGGTTAAACAACGATGGCGAAGAATATTCGGGGTTTGTTGCAGGAACACCTGGCAACGACTACGCATACAGCGTGTGCCAGAGCACTGATGGCGACCTTTTTGTTGCAGGTTATTCAGCGCCGGCCCAACATGGTATGAAAGATTTTTTGGTAATTAATATCCAGCCTTCAGGAAACATTGGTTGGCAAAAATGTTACGGAGGCAGCGAAAACGATTTTGCAAGGGGCATTTATTTAACCCCTGAACATGATCTTTTAATTTGTGGAACTACCTTTTCGTTTGGTGCAGGTGAAGATGATATCCTGTTGTTGAAAACCGATGTGAACGGAAACTTAATCTGGCAGAAAACATTTGGCGGAAGTGCTTCAGAAACAGGACAAAAAGTGTTGCAATCGGGCGATGGCAATTATTTCGTATTAGGAACAACCGGTTCAATCGGCGCCGGCAACCGTGATGTGTTGCTGATAAAAACCGATACCAACGGCAACCAGTTATGGGAAAAAACATACGGAACCAGTGGCTACCAATGCGCTTCAGACATCATCGAAACGAATGAAAATGAATTGATGATTCTGGGTTCGGGCGATATTCACGGAGTTGATTTTTTGGATATTTATCTGGTAAAAACCGATGCTGACGGCAACCAAATCTGGGCAAAAGAATTCAACTGTGCTTCCGATTATTACGATTATGGCCGGACGATTTGCCAGATGACTGATGGAAATTTTATGGTCTGCTCGATGGTGAAGTACCCGGGTTCAAGGCAAAACGATGTTTACCTTTTAATTATCGACACCGAAGGCAACGAGTTATGGTCGGATGCTTACGGAGGAACTGCTTCAGAACTGGCAACCGCATTGGTGGCAACGAATGATGGCGGTTTTGTTTTTGCAGGACAATCCTGCTCATGGAATAATGGCGAAATCGATACCTGGGCGGGAAAAATAGAAAACCCATTGACAAAAACACCGGAATCGGCATTTTTTAAAACCCAATCGCAGGTTACCTGTTCGCCTAATCCGTTTTCCGGTTTTACGAATATTGTGTTTACAATCCTGCAAAGGTCAACACTGCTTGTGATTGGCCTGGACGGGAAAATTTTGAAAAATTTTGGCCAGTATGCTGCCGGAACCCATGAAATTGTATGGTATGGCGAGCAAGACAACGGTCAAAAGGTTGCAGCCGGTAATTACCTTTTGGCATTAAAAGAGGGTGATTCGATAGTTCGAAGCGTAAATGTTTCGATGATTAAATAAAGGTAGCGGCGTTTCACCATGTACACATCCGTACATTGGGTGTTCCGTTGCAAAACACTTACCAAAACCCCCACAACACCCTTTGTTATTAATTGGTTGAAAAAGAAAGTTTTGGTTTTATCGGTACGATTTTGGTGATTTATACTTCGACCACAAAATACACTTAATGAAAACTGAAGGGTGACTGCTTCAGTTTTCTAACACTAACCAGGCGATGCACAAATGTATGAAGAAGGAGATTTATATTTCCGGGATTGGCTGTTTATTTCATAGCATAAACATGTTGCAAGGCAAAACATCAGGTTGCCACATGCGAATTTTCCTTTCTCCATAATTTTCTTTTTTTTCGACAGCACCTGATCGTGGTGTAAGTGGTTAATTGATTGTAAATGAATGACTGATCACTTAAAATAATTCAAGTATTAATTTAAAAATTTTAAAGCTATGAAAAAAACATTACTGATCATGCTTACCATTTGCATAGCGCTGACAGGGATGTCGCAGCAGCGTGCAAAAGTCACGAAACAACTGAAAAACCTCTCGATAGAGAGGAAATACACACTGCCTGCCGATCAGGCATACGAAAACCAGGAAGACTACCAGTACCAGCCACTCAATCCCAAAAGTGTTACCCTGCTTGGGGATGAAACTGAAATTATCGAATCGCTCTACGATTTGCAGAGCAATGCTAATCTATCGAACCGCATTTGGGCATGGGATGACGGAACAATTGCTGCTGTGAGCACGCGGGGTTTTGAGCAACCAGCAACTACCGGTGGATGGCCCGACAGAGGTACAGGCTACAACTATTTTGATGGTAATGCCTGGGGCGCCAAACCCTCGGTACGGATCGAATCAGCAAGATGTGGCTGGCCAAATATTGCCCCCTGGGGACAAAACGGTGAAATTGTCATTTCGCACACCGCCACCACACTCAGAATTAACCGCAGAGCAGTGAAAGGGACAGGTTCGTGGGAGGAATTACCCGATTATAATGGTCCCGGCGGAACATGTGATCCTTCGTGGCCTAGAATCACCGCTTCCGGTGAAACCAATGAATATTTGCACATGTTTTTCAACTCCTACAATGCTTATGAAGGCCAGACACAGGCCTTGCTTTATTCCCGATCCACCGACGGCGGAAATACCTGGGATATTCAGGATGTCATTCTGGATGAACTCAACAGCGATTATTACCTGGGTATAAGTGCAGACGACTATGTGCTGGCATCCAAAGGCAACACGGTCATATTGCTTTGTGCGAGCGCCTGGTTCGACTTGTTTATGCTACGATCGGACGACAATGGCGAAACCTGGGAGAAGAAAACAATCTGGGAACATCCAATTCCATTTTATGATATCGCCACGCAATACATCGACACCTGTTATGTGCCCGACAATTCAGCTCAGGTGGCCATCGATCCAAATGGCGTAGCCCATGTTGTGTTTGGCATTAACCGCGTTTTAAGGGATCTGAGCAATCAACCCAGTTATTTTTCATCCTTTCCTTATTACGACGGTATAGGTTATTGGAACGAGAACATGGACTGGCCTTTGCCTGAACCGCCAGCTGGTCGCTATTTTACCCTCGATCCAGACTATATGTATTCGTTGGGAAATCTGATTGGCTGGGCGCAGGATGTAAATGGTGATGGGGAACTCAGCTTTGAAGGCACAGGCGGACCTCCCAGCGACTTCCCGTTTGCCAACTATCGTCAGCTTGGTCTATCTACCATGCCAACCATTACCATCGACGACAATGGCGTGATTGCAGTAGCGTATTCATCCGTCACCGAAACTTTCGTAACATCGAGCGGGCTTTACAATTACAGGCATACCTGGGTAAGAACATCCCCTGATTGTGGCATAACCTGGGGCGATTTTTACGATATTCAGGCTGACAATATTTTCCACATGTACGATGAATGTATTTATCCACAGTTTACTCCCAAATCTACCGCTGAAAATTTTCTGCTTATGTATCAGGCCGATGAACTCGTTGGGGTTTACCTTGAAGAAAGTGAACAGCTTGAACCTTCTTTGAACCGGACGATTTTCAATGCTGTCGAAAAAAGTACAATTGTGGGGATAAAAGATTTATCTGATCAGGAAACCTCCGGAATGATCGTATCACAGATATACCCAAATCCTGCTTCAGGCAATTGCAATCTTGAAGTTCAATTAAATTCGGAAACCAGTGTTTCGGTAGAGATATTTAACCTCACCGGACAAAAAGTGGTTGAAATGCCTGCCGTTGCGATGCAAAAAGGCCATAACCAGCTCAATATGAATGTGTCGGCGTTTAGCCCCGGCATCTATTTTTGTAAAGTATCTGCTGGTGAATTTTCGGATACTCAAAGGTTGATTGTAAAATAATAAGAAGAAATCCAGCCGGGTGAAATCATAAAATTTTACCCGGTGACCATTGTCCGTAAAAAAGGGGTAACAATGCAGAAACTGTTGCCCCTTTTTTCTAATTTCGCCTGAAATTTTAATTAACATCAAAAAAAATATGGTTTTTAAAACACTTGAAAGCGTTCCTTTTGAACAAATTTACCAGGCTTCGGCTGAAGCATTTGCCGATTATATTGCGGATGTGAGTTACATGACCGAAGATGTACTTCGAAAAAGAGCTGCCAAAAACGGCATCGATCTGAGCCTGTCAGTCGGTGCATTTGATGATGAGAAACTGGTGGCATTTACTTTGGTTGGGGTTGACCTTTGGCAGGAGGAATTATCAGCATTCGATATTATGACGGGCATTATTAAACCATACCGCGGACAAGGAATTGCCCGGAAAATGTTTGATTTTGCATTGCCGGAAATCAGACAGAGAGGCATCCGGAATTTTGTTCTTGAAGCGATTCAGGAAAATGAGCCGGCTGTAAAGGCATATCAAAAATCAGGATTTGAAATTTGCAGGAATTTCGAATGCTTTGTAGCAAAAACTGAAAATTTAAGATTAAACGAAAGCAAGGCGATTTTTTTGAATATCAATGAAATGGACAAGGATTTTCTCAATCAGGTTTCAGTTTTTTTCGATTGGCGCCCCTCATGGGAAAACAGCATCTCGTCGTTGTTGCGGATTCCTGATAAACTGCTTGTGCTGGGAGCATTTGTTGACGAAAATCCAGTTGGTATTCTGGCTTATTACCCTCTTATCCGTTGGATAAACCTGTTAGCCGTACATCCTGATTTTCGCCAAAAAGGTGTTGCTTCGGCGCTGCTATGCCATTTTTTATTAAACCTGACTCCCGAAACCAAAGAAATTAAAGCCATCAATGTTGACAGTTCCGACCTTTCCATGCAATCGCTGCTGGCGAAAACCGGTTTTGAAAAGCTGCTGAGCCAGTACGAAATGAGCCGGAAAATATAACAACTCAGGGGCACATGACAGTTGCTTTTGTAATCCTCATCGTTTTTATTGCCTTCCTGGTGCGTGCAACCCTCGGTTTTGGCGATGCGCTGCTGGCAATGCCTCTGCTTGTTATGGTGGCAGGGATTAAAATTGCTGCTCCGCTCATGGCATTGCTTGCCCTCATCATTGCCTTCGTTGTTTTTTACCAGAACCGCAGCAATGTTGATTACAAAATTGCTATTCAACTCGTCCTGACTTCGCTGGCAGGCGTGCCTTTTGGTTTGTATTACCTGCAACACATCAACGAACAGGTTATTAATCTGGTGCTTGGCATAATCATCATCCTTTTTTCAGGTTACAAACTGTCGGGATTCACTTTTCAGGTGAAAACACCCGGTGTTCTGGTCTGGTTCACAGGATTTGTGAGTGGAATATTGGTTGCAGCCTATAATACCAACGGACCACCGGTCATTATACTGCTTTCATCAAAAAGGTGGTCACCGGCCATTTTCAGGTCAACGCTACAGTGTTATTTTTTCTTTTCAGGAATTGGGGTTGTTGCGGGTCATTTCCTTTCTGGTAATGTTGACAAAGAAGTTGTCATTTACTTCTTGTACACACTCCCCGCTCTTTTTATTGCATTTTTTATTGGCGAACGATTTTACAAAAAACTAAACGCCGGGATTTTTTACACAACGGTACATGTAGTTTTGCTTGTATTAGGTATTGTGTTGATATACAAAGCTTTTCTGATCCAAGCCTAAAGCCGGTTTTGGTTACTAAAACCGGTTTTCGTGCCTTTGGCAGGATGGCCGCCAGGCAGTTTTAAGGACTTGTCCATAAAAAGACCTTTTAATACCGTTTTCAAATATACATCGGATTTGTTAGCTTCAGATTTAATTAATAAACTGATTTACTGACCTTTAACCTGCATTTTTCTTTTCAGGGTTTTAAACCAAAAAAAATTATCACTGATTTCTGCCATACCTGAGCTTTTGTGCCAACTTACTTTTGTTTGGTAATCACGAAGTTGATTTTAAAACGGCACGAGAAATTTTAACCATTAACCATAAAAACAGGAGGTTGTTATGAAAGCAGTAAGGTTTGCAATGTTGATCGTGATGATTTCATTCACGGTTTTGAGTTTTGCTTCTGATGAAAAACACAGAGGACGACAGTTTGGGATAAAAATTCCGATAGAATATGCTGTAAAAGACCGGGGTCTGGTTTTTGAAATGTACAGGCAGATAGATCAGTCGTTTCTGAATTATGAAAACCCGGGCATCTACCGCGTAAAAATCAAATACAGAAAAAACACTGTCGAGATTTATGGAACCTACAAACAGTGGATGAATTTTTTTGTGATGGACAACCTGCCATCTTTACCCGAACGGGACAGGTGATTTTGGTTCAACAGCATTGAAAAGGCTTGTAAACTTGTAACATGCGAAAAAACCCGCCCCTGAAGCGGGTTTTTTCGTATAAAAATCTGAAGGTTGTCGCAATTTTTAATACGAGGAACAAATGCGAAAAAGCTCTTCGATGGCCTTTTTATCATGACTGAACCTGCATTTCACTTCTTTCCGGTATTCGAAATAGCTGCCCGTCAGGCCTTCAAGTTCGGGTGCACAAGCAGCCCAAACGGGCGTATCAGCCCCGAGGTCGGGGGATTCGTGACCACCAAAACCCAGGTCATTGCTCAGTTTTGAATTGACTTCACCCGGATGAACGGCATTTACAGTGATGCCGTCATTATTCAGCCTTTCGGCAAAAGCAACCGTGAGCATTCTGTTGGCCTGTTTCGACTGACGGTAAATCGTGTCGTTGTCATAATTTCTCTTCTTGCATTCCAGGTCGTCCATCCGGAGGTCGCCCGCCCAATAGCTGGCTACATTAACGATTCTTGCTGGTTTTCCCAAACTCAGAAAAGGAAGGAATGACTGAATCATCCAGAAATAGCCAAGAACGTTTGTAGCGAACTGCATTTCGATGCCTTCCGGGGTTTCTTCACGTCTTCGGGGCGTGGTGGCAGCATTGTTAATCAGTACATACAAAGGTTTGTTCCAGCTTTGTGCAATTTTCTGGATTTCCTGCTTCCGCGAAAGATCTGCCAACAGGTAGGCAACCTGTTTGTTTCCGGTTGTTTGTATGATTTCTGAAACAGTTCTTCCGGCTTTATTTTCATCGCGTGCAACAAGAGTAACTGAAAAACCTTTTTCGGCCATCTGGCGGGCAATAGCCTGGCCGATGGCGCCGGTTGCTCCGGTGATAATTGCATTTTTTGATGAATGATCCATGGTTGTTTTTTCGGCCAAACTAATGATTTGTTGGGAAATAGAATATTTTTTATTGATTTTGTTTAGGAAAAAGGGCGTAAACGCC
>CALFEP010000209.1 GCA_937950125.1 uncultured Bacteroidota bacterium | reverse complement strand
AAATTGGAAGGGTGGAATGATGGAAAATTGGAAGGGTGGAATGATGGAAAATTGGAAGGGTGGAATGATGGAAAATTGGAAGGGCGGAAGGATGGAAAATTGATAGGGTGGAATGATGGAAAATTGGAAGGGTGGAATAATGGAAAATTGATAGGGTGGAATGTTGATGCTTTAGCCGAAATCCCGCCTCTGCATTAGAAGATTTGAAAATTGCAAACCTAAAAATCGCCGACTTAAGAATGCCCACTTACAACTTACGACTTACAACTTACGACTTACAACTTACGACTTACAACTTACGACTTTCGACTTACGACTAATTAAAAATCATGCCTCCTGTCCGACCTAAAAAACATCTTGGCCAGCATTTTCTGAAAGATGAAAACATCGCACGGAAAATTGTTGATTGCCTCACCGAACCCGGAAATGTCCTTGAAATCGGTCCTGGAACGGGTGTTCTGACAAAATATCTTTTCACCCGGATTTCAAACCTCCAACTGATCGAAATCGATCGTGAATCCGTGGATTTTCTTCATCAAACCTTCCCCGAACTTGCTTCACCCATCATAAACGCCGATTTTCTCAAATTCAACCTTTCTTCGTTGTTCAACAGCCAGTTTGCCATCATCGGAAATTTCCCCTACAATATCTCGAGCCAGATTTTTTTTAAAATCATCGAAAACCGTGTTTTAATTCACGAGGTGGTGGGGATGGTGCAAAAAGAGGTAGCCGAGCGGCTTGCATCGCCCCCCGGAAATAAAACATACGGAATCCTCAGCGTGTTGTTGGGCGCATTTTACGAAATAAAATACTTGTTTACGGTTTCCGAAAATGTGTTCACCCCCCCGCCAAAAGTTAAGTCGGCGGTAATCAGGCTAACACGGAAAGAAAACTTCAACCTCGGCTGTGACGAAAAACTGTTTTTTGATGTCGTAAAAACCAGCTTCAACCAACGACGGAAAACAATGCGCAATTCGTTGAGAAAATATTGGCAGGAAGAAACCAATCCCGATGAATTCCCCATTTTCCAAAAAAGGCCTGAGCAGCTTGACTACACGGAATTTGTTGAGCTGGTAAAATGGTTGTCATTAAACAGCACTGAAAAACCATAATCTTAGACAGGGTACAAAAGCCGGCGAAATACTTCCTGGCCAGCGAATAATTCATGCAGAATGCTCCGAAAAAAGGGTCAAAGGCTTTACTGACTAACATAAACTTTCTGGTTATGTTTATTCACCAAAAATTAAAACGAAAGAAATCAAAAAGAATCCGCACGAATCCATCATCTGCACATGAATGTCGGCCATCCCTTTTCCAGTTTAAACTGGGTTGGGTGAAAAACCTGATCAGATGCAAATTACCATTTTGTATTTTATTTTCAAACGCTTGTATTGTTTGATTCATCCAATTAAAGGGTTGATAAAACTCCTGATTTTTGCAGCCTTCGCGTGGTAGTGGCTGGGTGCTTTTGCCATAAAGGCTGTAAAATCATAAATATCAATAAAATAACAGAATTTATGGATGAAAATAGCCAAATAAGGTTCTTTTTGCAATTCATTTCCCACCATTAAAATTTTAATTACTCCCTTACAGTTCGTACTTGATGTTGTTGCTTTCATTCATGTACACATCTGAACAAGCAGCCATTCAATCCGAACACTTTTCAAAGGATTTGATATTCCGGCTGTGGCCAAGTAGATGATATTTAGAGGCATAGATTATTTGGCACAAAAAATGAAAATTTGAATTGGTTAAAAAAAATCATTGTAGTACAAAATAACAAGCCTGATATGAGAGAAATAGTAATTCTGATACCTGAAATTGAACCGGAACAAAATGTGGAAATTGACGTGAGCATCAATGGGCGTAAACATACCATGCAGTACCGTGTGGAACTGATAAACTGGGAAGGTTCCGGAGTTCCGCCTGCCGACAAGGTCACCGTATTGAAACATAAAATTGCCTCATACGACCAAGACTGGGAATTGGTTGAAATTGGCGCTCCAAACAACGACAATATTCCGCTTACTTTCAGACGAAAAATTATCAGGGAATAAAAGTCCCGGTGTTTTTCATTTTACGAATTTGTTTCCCGACCTATAATCCACGTTTTCAGATGGATGAACTTTCATTAATTCTCAGTAAACACCCCCACACCCAACCCATTAATCACACTGCCTCATTTCTTGACAAAATGTTAAATTCAGATAAAAATGAGTTAATGTTTTGTTAAAAAGGTGAAGGCTTTCCCCGAATTTTACCCAACAAAATCAGTCTAAATATTTGTTTGTCAGTATAAAGTTTGCAATCTTCCCACATTTTTCGCAGCAAATGCGCATCATGTGGGTTTCGCAGAGGACCTTTCCGGCTTGAACATTTAAAATATCCGTTTGTTTCACAACTATTTGGCTGAATCAGTTAAACAATAATTATGTGAGATCAGTCTAAAAAGCTCCGAAATGCTGTTTTTAAGCGTTTTTTACCCCTGGCGCTAAAGGGCGGAACACTAAAAATCAGCAGGTTGCAAAAGTGTCCTTTAGGGCATGTCGCGATTATCGGGAGATTTAGGGGATAAAACCTGTTTAGACTTGACTCATTACGGTAAATAAAATTTATGTACTGGATTTGAATAAAATGACCGCGTTCAAGGCGGTAAGCTTAATGTGAAATTTTTTCAATTATATTTAACATATTGATATTAAAGTAATTAAAATATAAAAATAAAACAATAATTTAAAAACTCATACAATGAAGAAGTACTTTACAATTTTTGCTGTGCTGGTTTTGCTGGTTAGCTTAATACAGGCACAAAACCCATTTGGGGATGGCTCCGATGGAGCTTTGGTGGTTAATAACGGGCAAACCGTGACAATTAATACCGAAAAAACGTCTGTCACCGGGACCAATTATTCAGGAACAAAAACGGTTATGGTTCAGGGCACAGGGGGTATCGAAGCTGGGGATGAGGTTTTGATCATCACCATTACTGACCCTGAGGCCAACACAGAACAAAATGTTGCCGGACAATGGGAAACGCATTATGTTTCTTCGGTAACATCTCAGGTAATTATCCTTGAGACACCCTTGCAAAATTCCTACCTAAGCACAACAGGTGCAAAACATCAGATGGTAAAAATACCAAATTTTACTACAGTAAATATTAATGGGACACTTACTTGTCCTGCATGGGATGGTACAACAGGCGGTGTCTTGTTTTTCAGATCAAGCGGAACTACCGAGATAGGTGCAACAGGAATAGTTAATGCTTCGGGTAAGGGTTACCGTGGTGGAACACAGTACGGGGCATCACATGGAGGCGGTCAAGGTGGTGAGAGTTTTGTAGGATTGGGTGGTTTGGGAGGTATTTATACTTCTGATCCTCATGGCAAGCAAGGGTCTGGCGGTGGCGGTTCTGCTTACGCTGGTTACAACGGAGGCAATGGTTTAGCCGGTGGTGGCGGCGGTGCTACCAATGGATCAGTAGGGCTGGGTTCGGCAAACAGTGGCGGAGCTGGTGGCGGCGGTGGCGGCCACGCCGGAAGTGCTGGTGGCGCCGGTTATGGAACTTTAGGTTTTGGCGGCAACAGCTATGGAAACAGCAACAATGGACAAAATGGTGGTGAAAATTTTTCCGGTAATGGAGGTTCAAATTATACCGGTGGCGGTGGTGGCGGCGGTGGTACCTACGGTACAGCCGACCTTGCCCGATTATTTTTTGGAAGCGGCGGCGGCAGTGGTGGTCGTCACGACGGTTACGCGCCGGGATTGGGTGGAAATGGCGGAGGGCTTTTACGCATATCTGCCAATAGTCTAATAAACAGTGGGGTAATCGAATCCAAAGGAGGAAATGGCGGATACGGAAATTACCCTTGCGGTGCTGGCGGTGGCGCCTCAGGAGGTTCTATTTACCTGCAGGCCATCGACATGAATCTTGGTAACACAGTGGTGGCTTCAGGAGGTTCGGGAGCCGGCTCCGCTTACAACAATCCCAGCGGCGCCGGCGGCAGTGGCCGTATCCGCATCGATTATCAAAACCTAAACAACACTGCAACCATCAATCCCAGTCCTTACAACGGGCTGCTCGACAATATTTACCACCAGCCATTATCAAATACTTCAAACCAGGCTGGTCCGTACACAATAACTGCAACAATTATCGATACCGATGGCGACCCGATTACTTCGGCCAGTGTGTTTTACAGTGTGAACGGCGGTGCTTTTAATCAGGTAAGCCTGTCAGAAAACAAAAGCCTGCAAACTTTTAGTGGCAATATCCCCGGACAAGCCATCAATTCGACTATTTCCTATTACATTACGGCAACTGATGGAACCGATAATTACATCATGCCAGCGAATGCTCCCATCGACCTTATCAGTTTCTCAATCACAGCAAGTCCACCATACGGATTAAATATCAGTGATTTATCGAACGGTTCCGTCCGGCTTTCATGGTACGAACCCCTGGAGTTAACCAATTTTACAGCATATAAAGTTTACCGGAGTGAACAGGAAAATTTTATCCCGGGAGCCTTCAACCTGATTGCTTCTGGTTTGAATGACACATCCTACCTCGACCTTTCCGTTCAGGATTTTCACAGGTATTATTATATTGTCTCAGCCAATTACAATTTTGGTGGAACCCTAACCGAATCCTTTTCAGGGATTGAACAGATTCTGGTAAACAACACTTCACAAACAACCGTAAAAGGATATGCTTTTCTTGAGGCCAGGAACAATCATGCAAACATTAAGGTAAAATTTGTGCCGCTCTCGCCAAGTGCTGTTGCCGACAGTGTTTACACCAATGCACTTGGATTCTGGGAAACACACAACCTGATTCCCGGCGTTTATTCCATCAGGATGAGTAAAACCGGGTTTCAAACGCCATATATTCACGAAAACCTAACCATCATCAGCGATACCGACCGTGGGAATACCACTTTGTACGATATGGGAACGGCGGTTTCGGGCAATGTTTCGGGAAACTGGAGTGGTTTTTACAGTGTAACCGGTGATATTACCGTACCAGCCGGCGATTCATTGATTATTGATGCCGGAACAGTCATCCGGTTTTTGGGGAATTATGCTTTCACCATCAATGGCTATTTAGCTGCAAATGGTGTTGAAACCGACTCGGTGGTTCTTACTTCGGGTCCTGCAAACCAGGTTCAACAGCCCAATCAGTGGCTGCGGCTTCGCTTTTTCGATTCATCGGATGATAACTCTTATCTGAATTACACCAAAATTGAATACGCCAACGACGGAATTTATTGCGAATGGTGCTCTCCCGAATTTTCAAACTGTCTGATTCAACGGCAACAACGCTATGGTTTGTACCTGTCAAATGCTTATGGTGTGGAACTGAACAACTCAACCATCAGAAACCTGGGAGATGACGGCATTCAAATGGCAGCCTCATACCTTACCGTGAATAACTCATTGATATCCAATTATGCCAATGAAGGTATTTATCTTACCAATTATTCGAAGGTAACTGTCAACAATTCAACAATCAGAAATGGACAATCAGGGATTTATACCGATAATAATTCTGATTTTAATGTTGACGCATGCACAATTTCAAACAACAGCCAACAGGGATTGTATTGTCAGGATATGTGGGGCAGAGGAACTGTATCAAATTCAACCTTGCAATCCAACACAAGAGGCCTTTATTTGTATTATAACTCAAGTCCAGTAATTTCAAATAACCTTATCACCCAAAACACCAACGGAATTGAATATTACTACAATTGTGATGCTACTGTGAAGGACAATGAAATCGTCAGCAATTCCTATGGCATCGTTTTCAATACCTCAAGTCATTACTGTGAAACACTGATTACGGGTAACCTTATTGCCAACAACACCAACGACGGCATTCACAAAAACAGTTACAGCGGGCAGGTAACAAATCCAACCATTACCTACAACACCCTTGTTAACAACGGCAGGCATGGATTGTACATCGACAGGCCTGGAACCGAGGTGATAACCAACAATATTATTGCTGAAAATGGAAGTTATGGTCTTTACAATATTTCGGCTATTGAAACTTTTGAAAACAACAATGTTTATTCAAACACTTCAGGGGCAATATACAATTTGTCAAATGTTCCGGCAGCAACCTGGAACTTTATCTCAATTAATCCCAACAACAACGCAACCTGCGATATTTACCGCAACATCAATGAAGATCCAAAATTTGCCGGTCCGGATGATTTTTCGTTAACGGCTGCATCAAAATGTATCAACGGAGGTTCGGTAAGTGTCAGCGATCCTGATGGTTCGGTTTCTGATATAGGCGCCTTTGCATTTGACCTTGGAAACCCGCACCGCATCATTGCTTCTGGGTTTGATGATCAGCAGGTTTCACTTGCCTGGGAGCCGGTTACGAACGATTCACTGGTAAGCTATAAGGTTTATTACAAAGCCTCTGATGCAAAAACTGACTATACCTATTTTGGTTCAACAACAGATACTTCATTGGCAGTTACAGGGCTTGTCAACAACCAGCTTTATGATTTTTCTGTTTCAGGGAATTATGACAGCTACGAATCGCCAAAAGCGCCAAAAGTAAGCGAAAAGCCAGGTGTAACCACATTAGCCTACGATCCGGGTTCATTCAGTGTGCTCATTCCTGCCGGACAGGCTAATAAAAATGAAAATTTCACGGTAACCAACAATGGTTCGAGAGACCTGAACCTGCAGTTTGCCGAAGGCGATCCAAACCCATCTTATGCTTATTTCGATGGCAGCGGCGATTTTGTTTCCTATGGCCATCAGAACCAATGGCACGCAATGAGTGCCTTGACCATGGAGTGCTGGTTTTACAGGCAAAACAGCGGACATTTTGAATTTATGGGTAAAAATTACCGCAATTATCAATTTGCCATCAACAGCAGCAACCGGGTTTATTTTTACAAAGGCTACGGCACCATCAACAGTTATAGTTACCAGGAATGGCAAACCAGCCAGACCATCACCGCCAACCAGTGGTATCACCTGGCAATCACCTGGGAGGGAAGTTCGGTTAAATTGTTTGTAAATGGAAATTTTGTCTGGGAAACTACCAATGCTGTTTCAACTCCAATTCCTGATTTTCATTTATATGCTTTCGAATTGGGCAGAAGAGCAGGTGAAAATGCTTACTATTTCCAGGGCAGAATGGCAGAAGCCCGTTTATGGAATGTTGCGCGGTCAGCCGAAGAAATTGCCGGAAATATGTATCATTCGCTATCAGGGGATGAAGAAGGACTTGTTGGTTACTGGCCATTGCAGGACGATTTCAACGATCATTCATCCTATGGCGTTTCGGGTTCTCCGCAGGGTAATGTCAACCTGCAGACCTCTACCGGACTGCCATACACATTTTTCACTGTCCCACAAACCAATTACACTGTTCAGCCTGGTCAAACAGAGGTCATTCCGGTGACCCTTTATAACCGTACTGACATGTCGTCGAAATTTTTTACAACGTCCTTAATCTCAGATGATCCATCACAATCAGGCTTCGGTCTCGATTTTTTTGTTCAGTATGGTGAAACGGTCCCTGCAACACCGGTTTATTTTACACCGGTGGCCTCAACTGGAAAGCCTTACACACTTGCGATAACCAATGCAAAAATTGACGGGACAAACATAGCCGTCGGAGATGAAATTGGTGTTTTTGACGGAGAACTTTGCGTCGGGGCTGGCATTTTTAACGGAACGTACAATTTTGTAATCACTGCATGGGAGGCTGACCCGGATCAGAGCCTGCCAGGTTTCACACCCGGACATTCCATGACTTTCAAATTATACGACACTTCGGCCGACCTGGAAACCAACGAAGCCACGGAGACTTACTACATTGGCGACGACACCTTTGGATACGGGGCTTTTTCGGCACTTTCGTTAAAAGCTTCGGTATTCAATACGCAAAGCGTAGCGGTTACTGCAAACCAGTTCAACCTTGTTTCATTTAACCTGTTTCCGCGTTATCCCAATGCTTCGGTTGTTTTTGGCGAACTGACTGGCCTGCAGATTGTTTACAACGACCTGGGGCAGGTGCTCATTCCCGGCTACAACATCAACACCATTGGCGACATCAACTTCCTGGATGGTTTTTACCTTTTCAGCGATGAAAGCGAAACCATCAGTTACCAGGGTACTTTTATCAAACCCGAAGACTGGGACATCACCGTTGAACCTGGAAAATGGAATTACATTTCGATGCTCGACCGGAATCCGGTTGCGATAACCGAGGTTTTTGCCGGCTTTGAAGATGACATCAGCATTGTACAGGAGGCATCGGGTGATTCCTGGATTCCTTCACAGGGGATAAATACAATTGGGAACATGGAGCCGGGCTTAGGTTACAAAATCGCACTTTCAGGCGCCAGCCCGATAACTTTTAATTATCCGGCAACAGCCAAACAACCCCTTGCGAGCAATGTACAGGATTCAAAAGCATTGAAATCAACTCGACAAACAAGTAATTTCAGTTATACAGAAACAGGATTGCCCTATGCAGTTATTGTCAAATTAAAGCAACCTGCTGAATCGCAGTTCACACTTGTACCAGGCAACGAAATAGGACTTTTTGACGGAAATCAATGTGTTGGTGCAGCGGTTTACGAGGGCGGCGATCAATTGCTGATCGTGGCCTGGCAGGCTGATGAAGGCCAGAACCTTCCTGGATTTACGCCTGGACATCCTATCAAGGCTCAGGTTTATCGCGAAAATTTCCTCAACAACACGCGACACGATCTGAAGAAATTTACAGGTGGAATACCCTATTTTGGTGAAGGAAATTTCAATAAGGTGATCCTTGAGCCGGTACCTACCGGTGAAGAGCCATTTGAATTTGATGTTCAGCCAAATCCGTTCAAGGATGTTACTACCATTGTTGTCGATCTGAAAATGGAAAGTCTGCTGAAGGTTAATATTTACGACAATACGGGACGTTTGGTTAAGTCGATTTCCAATGAACAGCTTCCACCCGACACCTACCGCCTGAACTGGAATGGAACAGACCAGTATGGCAGGAAACTCAATCCGGGTGTATATCATATTGTTGCTGAAACTTCCGGACTGGTAATCACCCAAAAAGCAGTGATTCTGCAGTAATCTGCAGTTTCGGTGCTCTTTTTACCATCTGAGATTTTCAGGTTTTGTTTGATATTTAATAAAAATCAAAACGACATTGAATTATGGAAGCGAATCATTTTAAAATATACAGACTATTCAGGTTTATCCTGCTTTTGGGTATTTTCCTGAATATTGCAAAAACAACCTGGTCGCAAAACTATGCCCTGAGTTTTGATGGAAGCGGCGATTATGTTGCTTTCGGAAATCCGGCAGGACTTCAGATTGCGGGCAGTCAGACAATAGAAATGTGGTTGTATCCCCAATCATTGAGTGCCAGGCGAAATCCGCTGGCAAAAGCTTACGCCGGAGAAGGAACCATTACCATTGAAACAGATGGTACTTTATCATACTTTTATGGAACTGGGGGCGGAAATAACACCCCATACATGGGATTTTCATCCGGAAGTAAACTACCAGTAAATACCTGGACGCACGTGGCGCTGGTACGTGACCTGAGCGCCATGAAACTCTACTGGTATTTTAATGGTATTGAAGTGGCCGAAACACCCGCTTCGTTCACCTACGCTCAGATTGGAACCCTGCCATTTTACATCGGCCGGGGTTATGTAAGCGATTTTCATGGAAGGATTGACGAAGTGAGAATCTGGAACGTAGCCCGGACGCACTCCGATATTGCTGCTGTTTATGACGAAAGCCTTACCGGGAGCGAAACCGGTCTGGCTGCTTACTGGCCTTTTGATGAAGGTTCAGGAAATACCATTTACGACAAAACCTCGAATGGCATCAACGGAACCAGGAACGGCAATGCGGCTTTTGTCACCTCTGCAGCGCCCATCAACCCTCCATCGCCCGGAACCGAGGCTTTTGAACCAGTTCCTCCCACTGGCTTGCCTTACAACATTGTTCTTTCCAACCTTACCATAAACGGATCTGAGTTGCCAGTTGGAGCACAGATAGGTGTTTTTGATGGAGAATTGTGCGTTGGATCAGCATTTTACACAGGAAATCCAAACCAAAACCTGGTTGCCTGGAAAGCCGATCCAACCCAAAACCTCGCAGGATTTACCGCAGGAAACGCCATGATTTTCAAGGTTCGTACACCCTGGCACGCAGAAGTCAGGGTTTTTGACCCCGAATTGACCATGCTGAAAGGAAACGGAACTTTCGGCTATGGAAGTTTCAGTGTTGTCAACCTGGCTGTAACCACCAGCCTGGTGCCTGCTTTTGATATCTCGGCTGAAATTTTAAATTTTAACACGGTTATTGTTAATCAAAGTCTTACGTTACCGCTTGTTTTTGAAAATACTGGCACGGCCATTCTCTCGGTGAATTCGATGCTTAATTCATCCACCCATTTCGTGAAGTCAGCCACTGCATTTTTGGTAAATCCTGGTGAATCGGCAACCCTGAATATTACTTTTACACCCACTTCAGTCACCACCTATTCTGATGTTCTCACTTTTGTGACTGACGACCCCGATTTACCTTCGATGTCGGTGCCACTTTACGGCACGGGATTGCCGCAGGCAACTCCGCAGATCATAGTCACCCCATCAAACCTCAATTTTGGCGGTATTGCCAAAAATACCACCAAAACCATGTCGCTCAATGTCCTGAATACGGGCAACGGAACGCTGAATGTAACAGGGATCACCTCGTCAAACCCAGCGTTTACAGTTTTTGGAAGCACAACATTTTCGCTCGGACAGGGTGAAAACCGCAATGTTTCAGTTGTTTTCGCTCCCACACAGGCGGGCGTGTACAATGGGCAGCTTACCATTGCGAACAATGCACAAAACAAGACCATCCCGTTAGCCGGAATTGCCTCGCAGGGGCATTTTACGAGTGTTTCGCCCACAGGCAAGCCCTACACCATTGTTGTTGAGGATGTTGATATTGATGGGTTTACACCGCTTTCGGGTGACGAAATTGCTGTTTTTGACGGGAGTTTATGTGTTGGAACCGGCATTTCGGGTGGCAATGGCAACAGCCTTGCGCTCAATGGCTCAAATTCGTTTGTTATCAACGAAAACTCTGCTGCCTTCGATCTGAACCAGATGACCATTTCGGCCTGGGTGTATTCAACCGGTTTTTCGCAAAATGGTTTTATTTTTGAAAAGGGACCTGTTAATTCGCAATATTCGTTGTTTTTCGAAGGAAACAACATCAATTTCAGGACCATGCCCACCTCGGGCGGATACAACGATTTTTACGTAAGTCTTTCCACGGCAGGCATTCAAAACAATCAGTGGAATCATATTGCTGCAACCTACGATGGTATTTCAAAAAAGCTTTATGTAAACGGACAGTTGAAAGCAACACAGGCTTACACTGCCACCCTTACTACCGGCCAGGCCGGACAAATCATTGGCGCCTATGGCGGAACGGGAAGTCATTCTTATTTTTTCAATGGAAATATTGACGAAGTAAGGGTTTACGATTATGCCCGTTCTGTTTTTGAAATAGAATCGGACATGTACAATGAGCTAAATGGAACAGAATCAGGGCTTGTGGGTTACTGGAATTTTAACAATGGCAATATCGACAACCTTGTTCCGGGGTCAACCCCAAGCTCGCTGTCAGGTGGCGCCAGCCTTCAGGGGGCACAGAACCCTCAGATTTTTTCCAGTTTGATTATTACAGCCTGGGAAAAGGATGAGGCGCTGGGCTTGCCAGGCTTCACCTCTGGCAATTCCATGAGTTTCAAGGTTTGGACCGAGATTTATGATAATTGGGTCGAAGTGAATGCTACCCCTGAATATTTGGTCGGTAATGGCAATTTTGGTTTTGGTCAGATGAGCGTCCTCACGCTTGAGGGTACGTCGGGGCTGCAGCCCGATATCAGTGTTCCCATTCAAAACTTATATGTTGGGCAGGTTACCGTTGGTTCGAGTGTGGTAAACAGTGTACAGATCACCAACGAAGGAAATGCTCCTTTACACATTACTCTTGGTGACAACTCAGCAGCATTCAGCACCAGCATTACCACGGCAACTGTTTTGCCGGGCAATCCGCTTACTTTCCAGGTAACATTTTCACCTTCCGTTCCGGGAGGTTATTCAGGAGAGCTCATCATACAAAGCAACGATCCGGATGAACCGCAGGTAGCCATCGGACTTGAGGGCTTTGCCCTGCCTGCCGGCGCAGCAAACATGGCCACTTCTGTTAATGCAATAAGTTTCGAAAATGTGGAAACAGGAACATCAAAAACCCTTTCCCTTTTTGTAATAAACACAGGCACAACGCCACTTACGGTTTCAGGAATCACTTTTAGTGATGCTGCTTTTACAGCCTCGCCTGCATCCTTTTCACTTCAAAACACCAACGATCTGAAGGAAGTTTTTGTGACTTTTCAACCTGATGAAAAAGGAACCTTCGATGCCACTATGGCCATAAACTCGAACGCTGGTCAGAAGCAGGTACTCCTTTCGGGTATTGGTTTCGACAACCATTTTAATGTTGTCGGCCCTACCGGATTACCATACACGGTCATCGTCAGGGAAACCAATCTTGGAGATTTGTTGCAACCCGGCGACGAACTGGGTGTTTTCGACGGACCAGTTTGCGTCGGGTTAAACGCACCCTTTACGGGAAATCTGGTTCTTAATCTTGATGGAAATGGAGATTATGTCGAAATTCCTGATTCTCCCTCACTCGATCTCAATGGAAACCAGATGACGGTTGAGGCCTGGATAAAGGTTAATTCCTTTGCAGGAGATTATCGTTGCATCATCGGGAAAATCGGCTGGTCAAATTCCAGTGACTGGAGCTACAATTTTCACATTACCGATAACGGCGCCTTGCATTTTAACTTTATCAATACTGCCGGGACAAGTTTCCCGGTTAACAGTCCCGTTGCAGTACCTGTAAATGAATGGCATCATGTGGCTGCCACCTACAATGGTAGTCAGATAAAGCTTTTTATCGATGGTTTGCAGGTTGCCAGCCTTGCAGCTTCGGGCAACATCAGGCAAAACAACCAGGTTGTGAAAATCGGGAGCTGGTGGTCGTCAGACCCCAATTATTTCGATGGAAAACTTAACGAGGTCAGGTTGTGGAATTATGCCCGTTCGCAATCGCAGATTCAGGCTTCGATGGACGAAATGCTTACCGGAACCGAATCAGGACTGGCCGGGTACTGGAATTTTGACTCAAACACTGCCAACGATCTTTCACAAAACGGAAATCACGGGACATTTGTTGGAAATGCCTCAGTGACTCCTGAATGGATTCTTTCGGCAAACCAATCCATTACGGCCTGGCAGGCTGATCCGGCAAACGGACTTCCCGGTTTTACGCCTGGTCACCCGATGTCCTTCAAACTCTGGACTGATATCAATGGTTTTCCAACAGAACTTTCAGCAACGCCAACCTTCATTGTTGGAAACGGCAATTTTGGTTTTGGCCAGTTTTCGGTTGTTGACCTTGAATTCGGTTTCGCCGGAATATCGGTTGAACCGGAAGAGATTTTTGTCTCGCTCGAAGAACCGGACAGTACACAAAGGGTAGTAACCATAAGCAATACCGGCAATATCCAGCTTCAGTTTGAATCTTCATTAACAAATATCAGCTCTCCGATGTCAGGCTGGGTCGATGTTAGCCCAGTTGCAAATGTGGTTTCTCCCGGAAGCACCACCGAACTTCTCCTCGAATTTAATTCAACAGGTTTGATTGATGGCATTTATAGCGCTGATTTGATAATCAGTAATAACACACCCGAAAATTCACTGATTTCTCTGCCTTTAGTGTTGAACGTCACCGGAAATCCACAGATTTCATCTTCTCTTTCCTCTGTTGATTTTAGCCAGGTGGTGGTAAATGAAACTTCCGAAATATCGCTTCTTTTGAAGAATATCGGAACAAAAGACATGATTATCAGTAATATAAGCATCAGTAATGGAACTACTACCGGCTTTGATTTTGAACTTCCCTCAAAATCATTTCCGCTGACACTCAACCCCGGACAGGCTACTGAGGTAATTTTGAATTTTACACCAGTTGCTCCCGGCCAGGTTTCGGATGACCTTGTTGTGGAATCGAACGCCGGCAATTATCCGGTATTCACAATTCCATTAACCGGAGAAGGCATAACACCACCTGAAATTTTCCTGCCTCAAAGTGCTTTTACATACACACTTCCCTGTAACGACGAGTTTACCAATGGGATGAAAATAAAAAACCTGGGGCAGAACAGCCTTCAGGTTTCCTTAACCCCCGGTGAAGACTGGCTGACGGTTTCTCCTGCAATGGCAACCATTGCCGGTGGCGACAGCACCGAAATAGCTGTCACAGTCTCAACATTGGATTTGTTTGCCGGTTTGCACACTGCAACCGTTGGCATTGCTTCAAACGATCCTGAAAATCCCGTGACGGAGGTTATCTATTCGGTTACCATCACCGGCGATCCGGCCATTCTTTGCAACGATTTCATCAACATTGGAACTGCCTTTGTAGGTGATACCCTTGTGGGGCAACTCACCATTGCAAACAGTGGCTGTGATGTGCTGGAGGTGCTTTCTGTCGGGGTTCAGAGCCAGTTCCCGGTGTTTTTTGTAAACAATCCCAACTTCCAGGTGGAGCCCGGGCAGGCTTCGGTACTTGAAATTTCGTTTGTTCCTGCCGCCACAGCCCAATATTCAGGCATCATTACTATCAATTCCAATGATCCAGCCAATGCGGCTATTCCTGTTGTCATTTCAGCTGCAGGCGTTCAGCCGCCAGCCTTGTCGGTGAATCCGCTCAGCCTGAATGCAACAGTTCAGTCGGGAAATTCAACCCAAAAATCTTTTGTGGTGAAAAATACGGGTGGACAGGTGTTGAATTTTACCTCATCGGCCAATGATATCAATCCGTTCATGCTAAAACTGGATGGAAACGGCGACTACATTAATGTGGTAAATTCGCCCGACCTCAACCCGGCCAATGAAATTACGTTAGAAGCGTGGGTTTACCTGTACGACAATACCAACGAATTTATCATTGGAAAAGAAAACTCCACCGAAGGAAAATACAGGTTGCTGGTAAATGGCTCAAACCGCTTCGAATTTGAACTGAACAACCAGTTTATGGTGACTTCCAGCCTCATAGCATCCAAAAACCAGTGGTATCATGTGGCCGCTACATTCGATGGATCCACCATGAGCCTTTTTGTAAATGGTAACCTGGATGTTCAGCACACTTTTGCCCCTTTCACCATTCAGCCAAACACCGACAACCTCAGGATTGGACGTTCGTATCAGTTTGCCTATTTCAATGGTTTGATGGATGAGGTGAGGATTTGGAACATTGCCCGCAACCAAAGCGAAATACAAAGCGCCATGAATCAGGCGCTTTTGGGGTCAGAACCGGAATTGCTGCTGTATTTCCCGTTTGCAAATGCGTCGGGAAATATTGTAACCGATGGATCATCCTATGGCCACAACGGCATTTTGTACGGAAACCCGGTTCGTCAGGCTTCAACGGTTCCTTTCGCTGATTACCTCTCCATTTCAAACGGAAACGGTAATCTGAATGCCAGTCAGCAGCAGAGTGTAAACCTGGGATTGAATTCAACGGGTTTTTTTGCGAAAACCTACCAGCGTCAGATCGCTGTGAACAGCAATGCACCTTCCAACCCATCGGCAGTGGTTTCGTTGAGCCTTACCATTGATGGTGATGGCAATGTTGCGGCAAACCCCACACAGGTTGCTTTTGAAAATACCTTTATTGGCCTGAAAGATACCTTTGAACTTGTGCTTGAAAATGCAGGCGCAAAGGCTGTTCCGGTTTCTGACATCGTTTTCAGTTCGCCGGTATTCAGCAGCCTGAACCAGGTTAACAAGGTTTTCCCGTTTTCACAAAAAGTGCTGAAACTTGTTTTTGAACCCACGCTTGCACAACTATTTGAAGGTTCGCTAACCATTTCGCTGGGAAACAGCAAATCAGCACAGTTGATCATCCCACTGTCTGGTCTTGGCGTTACGCCGCCCATCCCGGTGTTGAACCCGCCGGCGGCAGATTTTGGCAATGTGGTGGTAAGTCATACGGGAGAGGTGACCATTACCCTTTCGAATGCCGGAAACTCGGCTTTGGTGGTCAATTCATTTTCTATCCCGGGTTCGCCGTTGTTTTCGTCGAGCCTGCAATTGCCACAAACCATTTCGTATAATCAACAAATTCAGTTCGACATCAGTTTTGCACCCGTAAATTATGATCCGGTTAGTGCTGAAATGCTTATCAGTTCAAACATTGGCCTGATTTCGATCCCGCTCAGCGGAACGGGTGTTCCTCCCGATCATGATCTTTCGGTAACGGGCATCATCACACCCGAAAACGATTGCGGATTATCGAATGCTGAGGTGCTTAAAATTTCGGTGAAAAACTTTGGCGTGCTTCCGCAATCCAACTTTAATGTCGGGTTCAGGCTTGACAACGGAGCGGTTGTGACCGAAAACATCAGTGGAACACTTCCTTCGGGTCAGTCGATGGTTTACACCTTTGGTCAGACCCTGAATCTTTCGGTGGTGAAATCGTACAACCTCGAAGTGTTTACATTGCTTGGCAACGACCAGAACACCTGGAATGATACGCTTACACAAACCATCACAAACTTTCCTTCGGTGGGGTTGGTTTCAGGACTTTTGCCTGCCGACAGCACTTTTGGTGTGGTTGAGCCTGTAAGTTTCTCATGGGCGCCAACACCCAATGCCACGGCTTACGATCTTTATTTATGGAGAACAAGTCAGCCAAAACCAACTGTTCCAACTGTAGCCGGCATTACGGGCACATCGTTCACCTACACGCAGTACCTGAACAAAAACTATCTCTACAACTGGCAGATCGTTGCCCGCAACCAATGTTCACAAAGCGAAAGCGATGTTCAGCTTTTTGCTTTCAATGTTTTCTCTGATTTGACGGTAACGCAGGTAACAGCGCCAATGTCGGCAAGTTCAGGACAATATGTGGATATTACTTTTACTGTTTCCAACACAGGAACGGGTGGAACCGGGATTATTCCCTGGAAAGACGACATTTACATTTCGACATCCCCGGTTTTTAGCCCGGCATCCGCGGTAAAAATTGCAACTGTAAACAACAAATCTGCCCTTAATCAGGGTCAGAGTTATACCAATACTGCCAGCATCAAGCTGGCTGATTACCTCGAGGGTGAATTTTGGGTGTTTGTGGTTACCGACGCCAACAACATCATTCAGGAAACCAATGAAACAAACAACGTGAATGATGCTGAAAACACCATGAATGTAAACCTTCCACCTTATCCGGATTTGACGGTTGGAAACATCCAGTCGTTGAGAGGCAACATTATTCCAGGCCAAACTGTAACGATAGGCTGGGATGTGGAAAACATTGGCGATGCCCCGGCCATTGGCGGCTGGAGCCAGCGTGTGGCATTGGTTCAGGGTAACCAGATTCAGATACTGGGGTATGTTCAGAATACCGAAAGCCTCGATCCTGCCGGAATGATTGCACGAAGTGCCAGTTTCCAGGTTCCAAACCAGATTAATTTTGAAGGAGATATTTTCGTTCAGGTAAGGCTGACTCCAAATCCCGGTTTGGTTGAAAAGCCAAACGGTACCGAAAACAACACAGCATTGTCATCTTCTGCTGTGCTTCTTGAAAAAAGGCTCACCCTTTCAATTCCACAGGCTTCGTTGCCCGAAAATGCCTCATATCCGCTCAATTGCATGATTTTCAGAAGTGGTTACCTCAGCCAGCCATTGGTGGTAAGTTTGAGTGTTTCCGAAAATGGCCGCATCGCCATCCCGGCAACAGTTACCATTCCAGCCAATCAGGCGGGTGCCCCATTCACCATTTCTGCTATCAACAATGGCATCATCGAAGGAAATATCAACCTGGTGATTTCGGCTGCTGGCGCAGGATTCCCGGTGTCAACGGCCAATCTTACCATTGTCGATGATGAAATACCGGCACTCAGCGCTTCCTTCAACATGGCTACAGCCGACGAGGGTGCAATACTTCAACTTACTGTAACGCGCGACCTGGTAACTAGCAATCCGCTCACGGTAAACCTTTTTACCATGAAACCCAACCAAATAACCATACCCGGTACACTGACCATTCCGGCCAATGAAGCTTCGGCTGCAATCGATGTTCCGGTAATTGACAACACAACTCCTGAACTTACCGAAACAGTTACGGTAACTGCTTCATCAGCCGGTTATACATCCGGTTCGGCTCAGGTGACAATTTTGGACGATGATTTACCCCAAATTGTGCTGACGATAAATCCGGCAACGGTTTCAGAAGGTGGTGGAACTTACGCTGCCTGGGGAACAGTGACGCTTGACGAACCAGCCAGCGGAAATGTACAGGTTATGATTTCGGCCAGCCCGGCGGGTCAGCTTTTCTTCCCATCCCAGATTACCATCACCAACGGCCAGCTGCAGCAGCAGTTCAACATCGGCGTGGTTGACAACGGAATTCTTGATGGCGACAGGACTGTGGCAGTTACTGCCGCGGTGTATATTTCGTCCTGCGGATGTGGCGCTCCACCCGAAACCGGCGGGGCTGTCACACAAAACATCACCATTCTCGACAACGACGGCCCCTCCCTTACGGTGGGTTCAACACCTTATCTGGTAAATGAAAATTTGGTTAATGCCGGCTATCTTACCATTACCAGAAATACCCTTGGCGGGAATGAAATAACCGTGAACATTCAGCACAATGGCGCAGATGAAATCCAAATTGCCACTTCAGCAACAATTCCGGAGGGAGCTACCTCAGTAAATGTTCCTTTCAATACCCTGGATGATGGCATCGAAGATGGTGACCAGATTGTTACCGTTACCGTTTCATCGCCCGAATACAGTTCAGGTTCATGCTGGGTTATTGTGAGCGACCGCAACCTGCCCGATTATGTGGCCAGAGGGCTTGAGCTTTCGCAGAATGCAATACTGATAAACGACCCGGTGGATATCAGCTTTTATGTAGTAAATGAAGGCTTTTCGTTGGGATCGGACGGTGTTGAGGTAAAAATTTACAGGTCGGATGATGCCACTATTGGCGCCGGCGATGTACTTCTTTCGACACAATATACTGTTAATGTGCTCAATATTGGCGACTCGGCCAAAATCGACCTCATTTATACGCCTGTTGACAAGGTCGGCAATTTTTACATCATTGCCAATGTAAACGCAAATGGGGGGAAAAATGAACTGCTCAACATCAACAATACAACCCAGGCTCTGGCGCTATCCGTTTTGCCTGATTATACAGCCTCTGCTTCGGTGTCGGGCGATGTTTTTAACGGAACAACACCCATCACCATTACCGGTACAACGCAAACCGTCGTAAAAAGCCCGGCGCCCAACAAGCCGGTGGATGTTTACATTGTGGTAAACGGGGCAAAAAGAATTTTGAATGCGGTGAGCGATAACAATGGTGAGTTCAGTGTGAATTTTTATCCATTGAATGGTGAGGCAGGTTCCTACTTCATTGGCGCCTGTTATCCGGGGCAAAATTTAAATGAACCTCAGGATGAATTTACCATTCTGGGAGCAAGAACCAACATCAACGATTACATTACGTGGACCATGTGGCTGAACGAAACCAGGCAGTTTTTCCTGGAAATTAAAAACAACAGTCCGCTCGATCTCAGCAATGTAAGGGTTGAAGTGATTTCGGGGCCTCCGGGTTGCCAGGTAACCTTTACCCCCATTGCCGCTCTGCCGGGCGATGCCTTTGCAACCCTTTCGTACACGGTACATGCTACTGAAGTTACCACCGGAAATCTTTATCAGGAGGTGAAACTGCAGCTTGTTTCGGACGAAGGAACGCGTTATCGGTTCAGTGCCTGGTTTTTCAGCCAGGCTACCATGGGCAACCTGAAACTTGAGCCGGTGTCGCTCAACAAGGCTATGGTGAAAGGAATTACCAACTATGCCGAATTTACAGTCAGAAACAATGGCCTTGATTCGACAGGTATCATCAGCATAATGCTTCCGCAGAATAACTGGATGTCGCTTGCCAGTACATCCAACACCATTTCCTCGCTCGATCCGGGTGAAACTGCAGTTGTAACCTTGCGGCTCACACCAGGTGAAGATTTGCAACTCAACAATCCGATTACCGGACAGATAGCCTTGTCAGGAACCCATTCAAACAGTGTTGCCCTGCCATTTTCGTTCGAACCCGTTTCAACCGAAACAGGCGACCTGCTGGTGGATGTTGTGGACGAATATACCTACAATACCGAGGCTGCGCCTCATCTTGAGGGAGCAACGGTGGTCATCACCCACCCATATACCGGACAGATCATTGCACAGGGCACATCCGATGCAAACGGGCATTTTCTGGCAGAAGATATCAACGAGGGTTACTACATTCTGAGGGTCACTGCCCCACAACACGGAAGCTATCAAAATACAATTTTCATTGAGAAAGGTATCACAAATACCCAGGTTACTTTCCTTGCCTTCCAGGCCATTACTTACTCGTGGGAGGTTGTTCCGACCATGATTGAGGATGAATACGAAATAAACCTGGTGGTTGTTTTTGAGACCAATGTTCCAGCTCCGGTTGTGGTGATGAGCATGCCCGACACCATGCCACAGCTGAATTTTGGTGAGGTTTATCCATTTCTGCTCATCATGACCAATCATGGACTCATTACTGCCGAGGATGTTGAAGTTACATTTCCGCAGGACGATGAGTACGAGTTTATTGCCAACGTCAACATGTTGAATATTCTGCCGCAGAGTTCGGTTCAGATACCTGTTATTATGCAGCGCAGAGCCCCCACTTCGGCACCGGGAAAAAGTTCAAATTGCAGTGATTACACCATTGCGAGCTATAAATTCCAGTGCGGCCCCGATAACCAGATGCGGATTGTCCAGGACCAGGTTTATTACCAGGGCAGGTACTGCGGTGGTTCAGGAAGTGGTAACGGTGGGCCTGGCGGCGGCTGGGGCTGGTGTTACGATTGTGGAGGCTACGGGCCTGGGTATGGCCCCGGAGGTGGAACCGGTCCAGTATTTCCGTTCGAAATTCCTACAGCGCCCTACCAGCAGAGCAATGTTGGCTGCGACCCATGTCTGGCCGATTTCCTGAACGCATTGTGGGATTGTTCGCCCATTCCGAATATCGGAATAGGAAAAGGCCCCGTGCTTAGTGGATCTACAAGTGGATTCAGTAAATTGGTGGATTTAGGCAAAAAACTCGCACCCTGGAAAAAACTGTTCGACAAACTGAAATGTGCTTTCAACATCGGTTGGTCGCTGGGTTGCAAAATTAATCAGGCTATTGGCAACGCACCCCTTGCCGCCGGAAGCGCTCCACCCGAAGTCATCCAGGCACAGGAAGATTTATTTATGGTTGACAAAGGCTTTACAGCTACCGAAAACCTCATTTATGAAGTTTACAACAACGAGATCATGATTGAGCGCGTTGATTTCCCGATATTTAATGATTCGGTGAACTACAACATCGAAACCCTCAGCCCGATCGGCAGCCTGCGATTGAACGACCTGTTGAATGCTTTCAATGAATCTGATATTCTCCAGGACGAAATTACTGGCTTTGTAAACCGCTGGAACACCTCACTCGAGGCTTACGATGCAGGTATCTATTCGCCAACACCCGCATATCCCAACATCATCGACACCTTGTTGATTTACAACTATAGCCTCACTTACGACACTGCCTTCAATTATGCATTGGAGCGTGGCTTTGGCTCTATCGAAGAAATGTACAACTGGGCTTACGAAATTGTAGAAGGTTACACCGAAGAAACATCATCGTCGGTTTGCGCTACGGTTACTGTTCAGTTTTCGCAACAACTCACCATGACCCGTGAGGCATTTGAAGGCACACTCACCATTTTCAACGGTCACGAAACCGATGCCATGCAAAACATTCTCCTCGATCTGGAAATCAAGGATGAGGATGGTTTCTTGAAAAATGATCTTTTCCAGATCAATACTCAGGCATTGAACCAGATTACCGGAATTGACGGCAACGGATCGCTTAATTCGCAGACCGAGGGAACTGCGGTAATCATGTTTATTCCCGAAAGGGGAGCCGCGCCAAATGTTCCAAAATTTTACTCCTTTGGAGGAACACTTTCATACCTCGATCCTTTTACCGGCGAAATGTTTGAACAGCCGTTATTCCCTGTCACACTTCAGGTAAACCCAAGTCCAAACCTTTACATCGATTACTTCATGCAGCGCGACATTTTGGGTGACGATGCACTCACCGAACCCATCGAACCCATGGTTCCTGCTGAACTTGCAGTGATGATCGACAACCAGGGCGCCGGAACCGCTTACAGTGTGAAAATAGAGTCGGCACAGCCCGAAATTATCGAAAATGAAAAAGGCTTGCTTATCGACTTCGAAATTGTGGGCTCAAATCTTGCCGGAAAACCAAAACAGCTTGGATTGCTGGATGTGAATTTCGGAGATATTCCCGGTGGCGACATTGCCGTTGGCCAGTGGTGGTTTACCAGCACCCTGCTTGGTCATTTTATTTCTTACGAAGTAACGGTTAACCACCTGAACAGCTTTGGAAATCCGGAACTCAGCCTGGTTAGCGATGTGCAGTTGCACGAGCTGATAAAAAGCGTTTCGGTTTACGGAGTACATTACGACAGTATCAACGACTTCCTGGTAAATGATGTGCCGGATACCGACGACATCCCCGATGCCCTGTATTATTCAAATGGCATTGTGGCACAGGTGGTTGAAGCCGATGATTCAGAAACGGATGGCCAGGTGAGTCTTAACGACCTGGAAATTGAACTCACGGTTACACCTTCGTCCGATGGCTGGAACTATACCAAACTGGATGACCCTGGAAATGGATTCTTCAGGATTGTAAGCTGCACCCGCGAAGACGGCCAGCAAATACCACTCGAAAACATTTGGCTCACCTGGGTAACAATACCAGATGGCGGCGAACCAGTTTATGAAAATAAACTCCATTTGCTGGATTATTTTGATGAAGCAACGCCAATCAGCTACACCGTGGTGTTCGAGGCCATCGACCAGAATTTCCCGGAAGTGGTAGCCTTTGCAGGAATTCCAACAGGTGTTACGGATACACCGGTGACCGATGTGGAAGTCATTTTTAATAAACCCATCGATCCTGCCACCTATGATTATCACGATATGACGCTCAAAAACCAGGGTGGACCAAACCTGATGGATTCAACGGTTATCGTAACCCAACTGACTGATACTACCTTCAATGTGGATATTTCGTCCAAAACATCAGCCAACGGATTCTATGTGATGACCGTACAGGCTGCAGGTATCGCCGACCTCATCGGAAATTTTGGTCAGGTAGGAAAACAGGTTTCGTGGATTCAGGCCATTTCAACGCCCGCCATCGACCACTTCTTTGGCCTGCCCGAAGATGGCGAACCTACCGATACCTTGCTGGTGTTGTTCAACATGCCGATTAATGAAACAACTTTTACGACCAGTCAGCTTGTGCTCACCGGACCTGACGGAAATAATATTCCAACAGGTACGCTAACCATAACTTCCGAAAGTTTCAACAATGTTTTGTTCAAAATAAGTGGCTTGTTGGCGCTAACTTCGGGTGATGGTGATTACGATCTTACATTCAAAGTAACCGAAATTCAGGGAGAAACCGGTCTTGCCGGATTGCTGGATCAGACGGTTGCCTGGACGGTTTGTCAGATTCCTCTGCCGGTAGCCGATGCTGGTGATAATGGCTCGGTTTGCACTGGTGGTGCTTATCAGTTGGAGGGTTCGGTGCAAAATGCAGGCGCGCTTGTCTGGACAAGCAACGGAACCGGTACTTTTAATAACAACCAGGTTCTGAACCCGGTTTACACGCCCTCACTGGCAGATATTTCACTGGGAACCGTTGAAATTACACTTACTGCCCAGCCTTTGAATGAATGTGCTGCAGCAGTTTCAAGCACCATTGTTCTAACCATTAAAAATGCTGTGGAAGCCGATGCAGGTGACGATGCAACCATCTGTCAGAACACAATGTATCAGTTGTTTGGAACGGTTTCGCACGCACAGTCATTTTCATGGATCACATCAGGAAATGGCACCTTCAACAATCCTGTAAGTTTGACACCTGTTTATACCCCAGGCGCTATTGATATTGATGCCGGCCTGGCGGTACTTTCGCTGGTTGCCGAACCACAAAGCCCGTGTACGATGGCTGATACTGCAAGCATGAACCTTGTGGTTCAGAAATTGCCTTCTTCGTTTGCCGGGCCTAACCAGAATGTGTGTGAAACCAGCCAGGTGCAACTGCAGGGAACAGCGCAAAACTACAACAGTGTTTACTGGTATGGAGGTCAGGGAACCATGAGCGACCGCACCATTCTTAATCCGGTTTACACCTTCTCAGCCGAGGATATTGAGCGGGGATACGTAAATTTCCTTCTTACCGTTGAGGCGCTCTCGCCTTGTTATACCAAAGCCTATTCAGTAACACGTGTTAATGTGAAAAAAGCACCGGTGGCCAATGCTGGCATGAATACCACGATCTGCGAAAACCAGACCCTTCAGTTGAGTGGAAGTGTTCAATACCAAAGTTCGTTTGCCTGGAGTACCTCGGGCGATGGTACTTTTAGCTCGGCTGGTTCATTAGCGCCAATTTATACGCCCGGTGCATTGGATATTGCTGCCGGATCACTCGAAATCAGCCTTTCAGCGCAACCTGTTGCGCCCTGTCAGTTACCCGATGTGTCATCGTTAACCGTCACTTTACTGCAGCAACCTGCAGCCAATGCGGGCGATGATGCGTTGATTTGTGAAAACGAAACCATCCAGCTTTCAGGAAGTGTTCAGAACAATGCAGGATTTTACTGGCAGACATCTGGCGACGGTACCTTTAGTGCCACAAACTCACTCAGCCCGGTTTATACTCCCGGACCTTCTGATATTTCAGAAGGAGGAGTTGACCTGATACTTACCGCAACTCCGGTGGCTCCCTGTCTGGTTTCTGTTGTTGCCACGATGTCATTGGAAATCCAGGGGTTGCCTGTTTCCGATGCCGGCGAAAACGTTTACATTTGTGAAAATCAAACTGTACAACTCTCAGGAAATGTTGTAAATGCCGGTTCTTTCTACTGGCAGACATCCGGTGACGGCCAGTTTAGTTCGACAAGCTCGTTAGCCGCCGTTTACACCCCGGGAACAGGTGATATTGCCGCAGCTACCGTTGAGCTGACACTGACTGCCGAACCTGTTGCACCATGCACCCTGAACGATGTTTCAGCAATTACTGTCGGAATAAGCTACCTGCCAACTGCTTCGGCAGGATCAGATGCAACCGTTTGCTACGGTGAACTGGTGGCTTTGGCCGGAAACGTTGAAAATTCGGAATCTTCGGTGTGGGAAACAACCGGCGACGGTACCTTTGACAATTCAGCCAGTCTTTCAGCTAATTATCAACCAGGCTATGCCGATTTGCAAAACGGACAGGTAACCCTTACGCTGAATGCGTTGCCGGTTTCCCCGTGCGATGTTTCGGCTTCCGATGACCTCACAATTACAGTGAAGCATTGCCAGAATCTGACGATTCCAGCCGGTTGGTCGGGAATTTCAGGATTTGTGCAGCCCGATGAATCATCACTCGAAAACATGTTCAGCGATGTGTTGGACGACCTGGTGATTTTGCAGACAGAAACCGGAATGTACTGGCCGGGTCAAAACGTGAACACCATCGGCAACTGGAACCGGAATGAGGGCTACAAAATAAAGGCTGAAAACGAAATTCAGCTCGATTTTGCCGGACAATGGACAGGTGACAACGATTTGCCTTTGAACGAAAACTGGAACCTGATTCCCGTGTTGAGCAGTTGCCAGGTAAATGTTGACGACCTTTTTGATGGAACGGGAGTTACAATTGTAAAAGAAGTTGCCGGATGGCGGGTTTACTGGCCCGGCCAGGGAATCAATACCCTGGGAATGGTCGATCCCGGAAAGGCCTACTTTGTGAGGATGCCGGGCAGTGCCAGCATAACCTTCCCCAACTGTGAAACCGGACAATTTAAAACCGGCAACGCGGATATTCCTGAAAGATTTATGTATTTTTCTGCAAAAGAAAATACAGGATTTACACCTTTCACACATACCATCGCTTTTTCCGAAGGTTTCCAGTTTGAGCCTGGAACACAAATTCTTGCTTACGACGAACAAGGCAACTGTTGTGGAATTGTTGAATCGCAGAGCAACCGAACCGCACTGACCATTTTTGGCGACGATCCGTTTACAACTGTAAAAGACGGCGCCTCTGAAGGCGAAATGTTGACATTTGTGATGATCAGCCCTGATGGTTTTGAGCAGGTGATGAACGTTCTCTGGGATGAAAGCCTGCCCAATGCTGACGGCAGATTTTATCACCATGGATTGTCGGCAATGAAAGAAGCCAGCCTCAACGCACATTACGATTTTACAGGCACTGACGAAATCACCATCTTCCCCAATCCAACGAAGGAATTTGTGGTGGTTGCCTCCAAATGCGGAACAGAAATGAACATTCAGTTCATGAACCAGGTTGGCGTTAACTGCCTCGAAACCGAAACCGCTGAACCTGTTGTGAAAATTGATGTTTCACACTTGGCAAAAGGGATTTACATGGTAATCATCACCTGTGAAAATGAAACTGTGGTGAGGAAACTCGTTGTTGAATAACCGCAGGTTTTCGTTCAATTTACAGAAGTAAATTATCGTACAAAGCTTCAAAGCCCTCACTTTCAATCCGAAGGTGGGGGCTTCTGTTTTTTTAAATCAAGATGTAATGCTGATTTTTTTCAATTTCAGTTTAAACGTTTTGAAATCGAATAGTCCAATAGAATTTTTAGTGTAGTTCGTTTAATTTTTGATTTTGTTTTTAATAAAAAATATCAGATTCTTTTTTCTTTGATCCGGAATTCTATTTTTGTAAATGTTTTAAGGTATTGAATTTTAAAAACATAAATGCATTGACATGACAACTTTCAAAAATTTTGGTTTTGTTCGCAAACTTTGTATTGCAATGGTTTTAATGACAGCAGTTCTTTTAGGAAACGCTGCATTGGCTCAGGATGAATCAGCAAAATCACCAGACGAAGCAGGTATTAAACAAGTGATTCAGTCGGCGTACATTGATGGCATTCACAATCTGGGCAGCATTGAGGCTGTCAGAAACGGATTCCATCCCGGTTTCAACCTGCTTATCAAAAACAAAGACAACCAGTTACAGGAGTTGCCCATCTACACATGGATTGAGATGACTGAAAAACGGAAATCAGAAAATCCTGAAGGTCCGGCTGAAAAAACGACTGTTGAGTTTTTGAGTATCGACATCACCGGTGATGCAGCCGTAGCCAAAATAGATCTGTTTAAAACCGGAAAACGGATTTTTACAGACTATTTGATGCTTTACAAATTTGAAGACCGCTGGCGGATTGTAGGGAAAATCTTCTACAAGCACCCTTAATTCCGCATTTCAAAATGTTTGAAAACTGAATCTCTGCATCAGAGAAACTTCTTTGAAGAATATTTACATTCAGAAAATTTTCATGACCGATTTCCCCAACATCGTTGATTTTGCAGGATTGTAGAAATTTTCAAATTGGTTCCCCCAACATCGTAGATCCTGCCTGGCGGCAGACAGGGTTGCATAATTGTAGAAAATCAATCCCACCACCCCTTCAACATCGTAGATCCTGCCTGGCGGCAGACAGGGTTGCATAATTCATAAACGTACCATGGTTTTCATTTTCTGAATCCTCTACGAGGATTTTGAACAATCTTCTCTCATTTTTCTACAATTCTAAAACCTCTACGAGGTTTTTCACCTCATTTATGAGCTCAGTCTAAAAACAAATTTTTAACCACTAAATTTATGTTGAGCCTGCCGAAACAACACCAAAACCTGTCTGCCTGCCTTCGTATCTCTGGTAGGCAGGCCACCAGGCGGGCTCTACATGTATTTCCCGGATAGCTATTGGGCAGGCGCCCGCAGATTAGTTTTAAAATCGAAATCCTGTCATTCGCCATCCCAGCCAATCCATCCAAAATTTCCCTACCTTTACCCCCTCATTTAAACTTTTGCCAGATGAAAACCTTCAGCTTTTACGTGCGACTTGTATTGCTTGTTTTTACAGGGATTTTAACGTACTCCTGGTTTCTGAATTCTGATAAACCTGATATTCCAGCCAAAAAACCCAACGACTGGGCTTTTATCCAACGTGCCTTTCCTTACGGAGAAATCAACCACGCAGCCTACAGCGAAGCCATCGTGCAGGCTGAGTTGATGAAAAAGAAATATGCAAATAATGAGAACCGGGCATCCTGGGACTTCGCAGGGCCATTGAATATTGGTGGACGGGTTACTGCTGTGGCCTTGCATCCCACCGATCAGCAGACATTTTACATCGGAGCCGCCTCAGGCGGGATTTTTAAAACGGAAGATGGTGGCCTTTCGTTCAGCGCCATTTTCGACGAGCAGCCGAGCCTTTCTATTGGCGATGTTGTGCTGGCGCCGTCAAATCCTGAGATAATATACGTTGGAACGGGCGAAGCCAATCCCGGCGGAGGCTCGGTGGCCTATGACGGACTGGGTGTGTTTCGGTCAAACGATGGCGGCGCCACCTGGGTTGACCTGGGTTTGCACGAAAGCGGCAGCATTGGCAAAATGGTTGTTCACCCCGAAAATCCTGATATTTGTTATGTTGCAGCCATGGGCAGGATGTTTTCGACAAATTCCGAACGCGGCATTTTCAAAACTACAGATGGCGGGCAAAACTGGGAAAAAGTGCTTTACCTGAACGACTCAACCGGAGCCGTTGACATTGCTGTAAATCCTGAAAATCCTGAAATCCTTTACGCAGCAATGTGGGAACGAACCCGCACCCCCGACCGCAGGCATTATGGCGGCCAATCCTGTGGAATTTTTAAAACTACCGATGGCGGTACAAACTGGACAGAGCTTACCGCCGGATTGCCTTCCGGTTCTGATGTGGGCCGCATCGGAATTTCGATTTCGCCTTCCAATCCTGATATTTTATACGCTATTTATGCCGATGAAGTAGGCTATTTTGCCGGAATTTTTAAGACCTCCAACGCTGGCGAAACCTGGACGCAGACCAACGACGGATCGCTTGGAAGCATGTATTCATCCTATGGCTGGTGGTTCGGGCGCATCCGGGTTGATCCGGTAAATCCACAAATGGCTTATGCCATTGGTTTCGATCTTTATAAAACAACAAACGGCGGTAATTCATGGTCAAACATTGGCTGGTCGGTGCACGTCGATCAGCACGATTTGTACGCTCACCCGATGAATCCAAACTTTGTGGTGTTGGGAAATGACGGCGGGGTTTACATTTCGCAAAATGCCGGTAATTCGTGGACGTTTCTTGTAAATTTACCCATCACGCAGTTTTACACTGTGGATGTTGATTACCAATATCCCGAAAGGCTTTACGGCGGTACGCAGGACAACGGCACCAACCGCACCATGACCGGAAACCTTAATGACTGGACAAATATTTACGGCGGCGACGGATTTTATGTTTTGGTAAATCCCCAGAATAACCAATACGTTTATGCCGAATATCAATATGGCGGCCTGGGAAGATCGACTAATGGCGGGTATTCTTTTTCGGGTGCTACCAACGGAATCAGCGGTTCCGACAGGTTTAACTGGTCATCACCCCTGGTTTTCGATCCCAACAATCCGCAGACACTTTATTATGGAGGAAACAGGCTTTACAAAAGCACCAACCATGCAGCAAACTGGACGGCCATCAGCAACGATCTGAGCAACGGCCCAGGGCAGTACAACCAGACTTATGGAACCATCACCACCATTTCGGTTTCAAAATTGAATGACCAGGTGATTTATGCCGGCACCGATGATGCCAACGTTTGGGTGACCCAAAATGGCGGATCAAACTGGACGAAAGTCTCCGACGAACTTCCCGAACGGTGGGTAACCCGCGTTGCCGCTGATCCATTTGATGAAGCCACAGCATTTGTTACTTTTTCAGGGTATCGCTACGACGAATATCTTCCGCACATCTTCCGCACAACCAACTTTGGCCAAACCTGGCAGGACATTTCAGGCGACCTTCCCGAAGCGCCCATCAACGACATTATTGTTGATCCAACACTGGATTCCGCCCTCTACATCGCTACCGATGTGGGCGTTTTTGCAAGCTGGAACCTCGGCCAGAACTGGGGTTTATTGGGTCTTGGGCTTCCGAATGTGCCGGTTTGCGACCTCACTTTTCATGATGAATTGCGGATGCTGACTGCGGCAACTTATGGCAGGTCGATGTTTAAAATTGATGTTGACCAGTTTGTAGATGTTGTTGAAATGTCAGTCCCAAAAGCTACGCTCCATATTTCACCAAATCCGGCCAACGATTTTATCGAAATCAAACCTGATAAACCGTTATCATTTTTCAGGTATCACATAAAGAATGCAAATGGTGTAATTATCCATTCGGGAAGCCATTGTTCAGGAGCATTTTTACGGGTTAATATTTCACAATTGCCCGATGGAATGTACTTTTTGCATGTGATGAGTGAGAATGAAATGATGGTTTCAAAATTTATTAAAAAATAAAAAACATCAATGAAAGCGCCTCTGTTAGATGGATTGCTAAGGGCTGGTGAATCAAATCCCGAAATTAAACACAGGGAAAGTGTTGAAAAACTTGTCATGGTTTTTAATCTGATGTGTAAGCTCGAAAAGCAGGGTGATGATGAGATGAGAAGAATCTGGATTACTGCCGAACGGGGTAAAATTGAGGATTTTGGCGATTACAACGAATATCTGGAAGAAGAAATGGTTTCCGATTATGATGAATTTGTTGAGTACTGGCAATCGGAATACCCGGATGAAAAAAAATGGTACAGCTTCATGGTGGCGCGGTATCGCGAAGTATTTTATTACTATGTTGATTCAAAACTAATATTTCAGTTTAAAACGGATGAGGTAAACGACAAAGGGTATGACTTTCAAAAGGAACTTGCCGGATGGTTGTTGGACACGGTTGATGAAACCATTGCCCTGATTTCTGAAAATATTGATGAATACAACGAATTCATCAGGCAGAATCTGCCGCATAAGAAAAGAGTAGGGAGAATTGTACGAAGCGATCTGTGGCAGATTTTTCCGGAAGCCTGCGAGGATATCAACGAAAACATATTTCCGGTGACACTCGATTTGCTGGAAAAGATTAAGATACAATCAGAAACTGAATCGTTCAGGTATTTACCAGCCATGACTGCAGGGGATTTTTTCCGTTTTTGCGAAATGGGTTATGATGCCAACGGTTTTTTTGACAAAGACCCCAAACCACTCACTGCCCGCGAGAAATACATCAGCATGGCTGATGGCCGTGACTATGGACTGACGAAAATTGATGAAAATTCAGTGGAGGCTTTTGAACACTGGTTTCGAAAAGAAAGCCACTGTGGTGGCCATCCGTTCGAAATTTGCAGGGGTGGAAATTCAACCCATATCTCGCTGTACGTGGGTTGCAACGAAAAAGGCTGGTACCTGAGGTTGCAGGGCAGCAGCCGGGGCAGGGTTATCGAAACGGTGAAAATAGCGGTAGCACTATTTCAAAACGGAGTTCCCTTTATTCTTGGCGAAGCATATGAAATCCTGCGGATGGTAAGTGGTAAAGATTATATCGGCATTGTGCCCGAAACTGTCTTCCCGCGTTATTGCCATGGTTTTTTCCCTAAAGAAGACAGGATTATCGATTTTATGAATTTAGGATGGGAACGCGCTGACGAAATGATTGAGAAAGCATATTGGTACCCGATCGGGAAAGTAAAACTGGCTAAAAAAACGACAACATGAAGATACACAAAGAAAAACTTTATCAAATTGTTTTTGAGAGTGATACACGCGGAGGAAAATTATTTGATGTTTTGTTGTTGTGGAGTATTTTAATCAGCATAATGGTTGCTGTATTGGATAGTATTCCTCAACTGCATCAAAGTTTAAACAATGCTTTTTACCTGGTTGAGTGGTTTTTTACGATCCTATTTACCATTGAGTATTTTTTAAGAATTTATATCATCCGCAGGCCAAAAGAGTATATTTTTAGTTTTTGGGGGTTGATTGATTTAATGGCCATTTTGCCCACCTACCTGAGTTTAATTTTCATGGGTTCACAGTACATGCTTGTGGTGAGGGTTTTGCGGTTGCTCAGGGTATTCAGGGTTTTGCGGCTTTTGCGTTTTTACAGGGAATCGCTGATGCTTCTTAAAGCATTTCGTGCAAGTTTTTTCAAAATCAGCATATTTCTTTCAGCCATTGTGGTGATAGTTATTTTGTTGGGTACGATAATGTATGTGGTGGAAGGTGGAAAAAATGGATTTTCGAGCATTCCACAAAGTATTTATTGGGCAGTGATCACCATTACCACAGTAGGATACGGAGATATTGTTCCCCAGACTGTTTTAGGCAAAATTATTTCATCGGTAACCATGATTTTGGGATATTCAATTATAGCCGTTCCAACCGGCTTTATTACTGTAGAAATGACCAAAGCCAGCCGAAAAAAGAAGGTGTGTCCACAATGTGGTGCTTCAAACGATGATGACGCCAATTATTGCAGTCATTGTGGTGAGAAACTGGAATAAAGTTAAGACTTCATGACCCGATGTTAATTATCAGTAAATTACAAGGTCTTTTTCGAAGTTCATTATGTCGCTAAAATGTGATTTCTTCACGCAAAGCGTGACAAAATGATTAGCGGAGCGCAGTTTTGAAGGGAGACCTGCCTGACTGCCTTTTGCAGACAAACCGGCAGGCAGGAATCCAATATTTTCCGACAATGGCTTTTTGGTCAGATCAGGAGTTCTGAAGTTTTGTTGTTGCAGCTGCTAAAAAGCAAAATTCCTTTTTAACGCTCTTGGTGTTTTGGTTTGGTGGTCAACAACACTCAAAAGATCAGATTTATCAAAAATCATTTGGTTCTTTTTTATAACCTCATCGAAGACGATTGTCTGAAAATCAGGTTTCAATCGGTTGGCTTTTTAATGAAATGATTACTAAGCAAAACATCAGTGAGTACAGTCTAAAAAGGTTTATAACCCCTAAATCTCCCGATAATCGGGACAAGCCCTAAAGAGGACTTTTGCAACCTGCCGATTTATTGTGTTCCACCCTTTAGGTACAGGGGTAAAAAACACTAAAAATCAGCATTTCGGAGTTTATTAGACTGATCTCATTTATTGTAAAGGCAAGTCGGTAAAAATATCAAAACCCTGTTGCGTTTTACTGCACGAACACATATTAAAAAGCGCTGATTCAGTGGCAAACACTATTCAGCTAACCCCTGGCCGTGGCAGTTTTTGTATTTCTTTCCACTTCCGCAAGGACAAAGTTCGTTGCGTCCAACTTTTTTCTCCACTTTCACAGGTTGAGGCTTGGCTTTCTGCTGGGTGTTGCTGTGAGCCTGCGAAAGCAAATCATCACGGCCTTCCTGCATCCTTCGCCTGTCCGACCGTCGTGGAATCTGTGCCTCGCGCACGGTTCCCGGGTCCTGAATAGGCAAATTGCCTTTGAGCAGGAATGAGGTGATTTCGCGGTTGATTTTCTGAACCATTTTCTTAAAAAGTTCAAAGGACTCAAATTTATAAATCAGCAGTGGGTCTTTCTGCTCGTAGGTAGCATTTTGAACCGATTGCTTCAGGTCGTCCATTTCGCGCAGGTGCTCTTTCCAGGCATCATCAATCATTCCAAGTGTAATACTTTTTTCGATGGAAAGAATGATTTCACGGCCTTTGTCTTCGTATGCCTTTTTCAGGTTTGCAATTATTTGCCGGGTCTTGATTCCGTCGGTAATTGGAATGGCAATATTTTCGAAATTGCTGTGATTTTCGTAAACGTCTTTAATGACCGGGTAAGCCTTTTCGGCAATAAATTTCATTTTGTTTTTGTAGGCTCCGTAAACCTGAGCAAAAAGTTTCTCGGTCAATTCGGCAGCTTCGCCCTGTTGAAATTCTTTTTCGGTAAAAGGCGCCGCAACAGCCATATCTTTCAGCACTTCGAGTCCGAACCCTTCGAAGTCGCCTGAAGCCTGGTAATCAAGAACAACCTGTTCGCAAAGGTCGTACATCATATTCGAAATATCCACGCCCAACCGTTCTCCAAACAGGGCATGACGGCGTTTGCGGTAAATTACCTCACGCTGTGAATTCATGACATCGTCATATTCCAGAAGCCTTTTCCGAATTCCAAAGTTATTTTCTTCCACTTTTTTCTGTGCACGTTCGATGGATTTGGTAATCATCGAATGCTGGATTACCTCGCCGTCTTTCACGCCCATGCGGTCCATGATTTTTGAAATCCGTTCCGATCCGAACATTCGCATCAGGTCGTCTTCCAGCGACACAAAAAACTGTGAACTTCCCGGGTCGCCCTGACGTCCGGCACGACCGCGCAACTGCCTGTCAACACGGCGCGATTCGTGTCGCTCGGTACCTATAATTGCCAAACCACCTGCATCTTTTACACCGGGTCCGAGTTTAATGTCGGTTCCACGGCCAGCCATGTTGGTAGCTATCGTCACCTTTCCGGGTTTTCCGGCTTCGGCAACAATTTCGGCTTCCTTCTGGTGCAACTTGGCGTTGAGCACATTATGCGGAATATGTTTCCGGGTGAGCATCCTGCTCAACAATTCGGAAGTTTCTACTGAGGTTGTACCAACGAGGCTTGGTCGGTTGTTTTTAACCAGGTTTTCAATTTCGTCTATCACCGCATTGAATTTTTCACGCTTGGTTTTGTACACCAAATCTTCGCGGTCGTCGCGTGAGATGGGTTTGTTGGTTGGAATTACCACGACATCCAGTTTGTAAATATCCCACAACTCGCCAGCTTCGGTTTCAGCAGTACCTGTCATCCCTGACAATTTCTTGTACATCCTGAAATAATTCTGAAGGGTAATGGTGGCATAGGTTTGGGTTGCAGCCTCAATTTTCACATTTTCCTTGGCTTCGATGGCCTGGTGCAAACCGTCGGAATAACGTCTTCCTTCGAGGATACGTCCGGTTTGTTCGTCAACAATTTTTACCTTGTTGTCCATCACCACATATTCCACATCTATTTCGAACAATGAGTAAGCACGCAACAACTGGTTTACGGTGTGCACGCGTTCCGATTTCACTGCAAAATCACGGGTAAGGTCGCTTTTCTTCTGTAGTTTTTCATCATCCGAAATATTCATTTTGTCGATGTCAACCAGTTCAGCACCCAGGTCGGGCAAAATGAAGAAACTGGAATCGGAATAAGATTCACTCAACAGGTCGATTCCTTTTTCAGTAAGTTCAATCTGATTGTTTTTTTCCTCGATCACAAAATAGAGCTCATCGTTGATGATGTGCATGTGTTTACTTTGTTCCTGCATGTAAAATCCTTCGGTTTTGGTCATAAGGGTTTTCATGCCCGGCTCGCTGAGGAATTTTATCAAGGCTTTGTTTTTGGGAAGCCCGTGGTGCGCACGAAGCAACAATTCGCCGCCCTTTTTCTCATTTTCTGATGGAATATTTTCACCGGTAAGTAGTTGTTTTGCTTCCGCCAATATTTTTGTAACCAGGTTTCGTTGAGCGTTGTAAAGCTTTGAAACATTAGGTTTTAACTCGTCAAAAAGCTGGTTCTCGCCTTTTGGTGTTGGGCCTGAGATGATCAAGGGTGTTCGTGCATCGTCAATCAAAACAGAGTCAACCTCATCCACAATTACGAAGTTGTGTGGACGTTGCACCAATTCATCAGGGTTTCCGGTCATGTTGTCGCGCAGATAATCGAACCCAAATTCGTTGTTTGTTCCGTAGGTAATATCGGCGAGGTAAGCCCTCCGGCGCGATTCGGAATTGGGTTCATGTTTATCGATGCAATCCACCTTCAGGCCGTGAAACTGGAACAACATTCCCATCCATTCCGAGTCACGTTTGGCCAGGTAGTCGTTAACGGTAACCACGTGAACACCTTTACCGGGAAGGGCATTCAGGTAAACGGGCAATGTTGCTACAAGTGTTTTTCCTTCACCAGTGGCCATTTCAGAAACTTTTCCCTGGTGAAGTACAATTCCGCCAATGAGCTGAACATCGTAATGAACCATGTCCCAGGTAATCATGTTACCGCCTGCCATCCAGCGGTTGTCGTAGTATGCCTTGTCGCCCACAATGTTTATGCTGTCGTAACGGGCAGCAAGGTCGCGGTCGAACTGCGTGGCTGAAACCTCAACTGTCTGGTTTTCCTTGAACCGGCGGGCTGTTTCCTTCATCACCGAAAAAGCCTCGGGAAGCAGTTGGTTTAAAATTTCCTGTGATTTTTCGTAGCTGGCTTTTTCCAGTTTATCTATCTCATTATAAAGTCTCTCTTTTTCGTCAACATCCATGTCGGGGCTGTTGTCGATGCTCTCTCTGATCTCCTTTATCCTGTTCTCCTCACCGGCGATGTAATTGTTTATCTGCAACCTGAAATCAGCAGTCTTTTCCCTGAGTTCATCGTTACTTAACAATTTAATTTTTTCATACGCTGCAAGTGTGTCAGCAAGAATTGGATTGATGGATTTTATATCTCTATCTGATTTTGTCCCAACAAATTTCTTGAGCAGGTTCTTAAACATGTCGAACTATTTTTTATTTGTAAAATGAAAGCAGCCGGATGTCAACAATGATGCCTTTTTGATTTTTTTATCATCAACATGATTTTTTTTTGACATTGTGTCACCCATCTGCATTACTGCTGCAAAAGTAAGTGAAATAAACAGAAAGCTAAACCTGATTTTTTTCGGCTGGCGTGAAAGCAGGACATAACGGGTGAAAATGCAATGGTTGCCAGGTGTTCAATATCAATCAATTCCGCCGTTACTGAGGCTCAAACCCTCGGGAATGAATTGTGAAACATCGCCGCCATATTTCAGAATCTCTCTGACAACTGATGAATTGATTGCAGTATATTCAGGCAATGTAAGAAGGAAGATGGTTTCAATTTCGGGGTAGAGTTTCTTGTTCACCTGACCAATCGTCCGTTCAAATTCAAAATCAGCCGATGTACGCAAGCCCCGCAGAATGTACTTTGCCCCCTTTTGTTGGCAGTATTCAACGGTAAGCCCGCTATACTGGTCAATTTCAACAGCAGCGTGACCTCTGAATACTTTTTTCAGAAAATCAATGCGCTGATCAATGGTAAAAAAACCCTTCTTTTCGGCATTCTGGCCAACAGCAACGATTATCTTCTCAAAAAGCGGCAAAGCCCTGAGGATGATATTTTCGTGTCCGCGAGTAATAGGATCGAAAGACCCCGGAAAAATGGCAATGTTTGACATGTTGTTAAGTTTAAAGCAAAAGTAGGATTTTAGTTCTCTCAATAAAATTATCTTTTTCAAAATAAAAGGCAGAAACAATGGACATACTGAATTTGGACATCAACAAACGTTACACGTACACCGACTATCATACCTGAATGGACGATGTACGGCGGGAACTGTACGATGGTTTTATAAAACTGATTAACCCCGCGCCTTCCTGATCACATCAGAGAATATCAGCAAACCTGACCAGGCTGATTGGTAATTTTTTAGTACACAAAAAATGCGAAGTTTACCATGCCCCTTCGAATGTGCGTTTTCCAAAAAAGAAAGATTCAAAAAATGATTGGCAGGTTTACACCGTGCTTCAGACTGATCTTTACATCGTTTGCGACCTTTCAAAACTTGATGACCGGGGCTGTTTGGGAGCTCCTGACCGGTTGATTGAAATTATTTCGGCAAAAAATGCAAAGCGGGATATTAAGGAGAAATTTGAAATCTATCAGGAACACGGCGTTCGAGAATATTGGATTGTAAACCCCAACGATGAAAATATGACTCACTACTCTCTGCGCTCTGCGCTTTGTAAGCCAAGGCCGCCATCCCCTCAATTTACATCATTCTTAATTAAAAGTCTATGGATTCGGGGCTTGCGTCCTTTTTCCGATTTGCAATCTGCGCTATGCCCTCTGCGCTATGCGCTTTGTAAGCTCAAGGCCGGCATCCCCTCAATTTACATCATTCTTAATTGAAAGTCTATGGATTCGGGGCTTGCGTCCTTTTTCCGCTTTGTCCTCTGCGCTTTGCAATTTGCAAGCTCAAGGCCGCCATCCCCTCAATTTACATCATTCTTAATTGAAAAT
>CALFEP010000208.1 GCA_937950125.1 uncultured Bacteroidota bacterium | reverse complement strand
GCCGTTATTCGCTGCGCTGTCAACAGGCTGCGCCGGGAAAGAAAGTTCTTTTGAAAAACATACTTTTGCAGCAAATAGACACCAGTGACCATCGATAACATTTTAACAAAATAACAGTAAACATGCAAACAATTTTAGGATCAGGGGGCGCGGTTGGAACTGAATTAGCCAGGGCACTCACCCATTATACAAAACAAATCAGGCTTGTAAGCCGTAATCCAAAAAAGGTAAATCCTGATGATGAGCTTTTTCCAGCTGATCTGACCAATACGGGAGCCATCGAAAAAGCCATCGAAGGTTCAGAAATTGTCTATGTGACCATCGCTTTCGAATATTCGGCAAAAGTCTGGAAGGAAAAATGGCCACCATTCATGAAAAGCGTGATAGAGGGTTGTAAAAAAACAGGGGCAAAACTGGTTTTTTTCGACAACATGTACATGTACGACCCTGATTATTTGTCGGATATGACCGAAGAAACACCCATCAGGCCAACAAGCAAAAAGGGGTTGGTAAGAAAACAGGTAGCTGAGATGATCATGAATGAAGTCGAGGCCGGAAGACTCAGGGCACTGATAGCCCGCGCTCCTGATTTCATAGCCCCAAAAAACAGCGTGCTGGTTATCAACGTTTACGAAAACCTTGTTAAAGGAAAAAAAGCTGTTTGGGTATCATCGTTTGATAAAATACACAATTTCATCCATTTTGCTGATGCAGGAAAAGCAACCGCCATGCTGGGCAATACCCCGGACGCTTACAACCAGGTTTGGCACCTTCCTTCCATCAGTGAAAAACTTACCGCAAAACAATGGGTTGATTTGTTTGCCGATAAAATGAATGTTAAAGCCCGCACAAGCATATTACCCGTTTGGATGATGCCCATTCTGGGGATTTTTATTCCCATTTTAAAGGAATTTCCTGAAATGGCCTACCAGTTTGATCGTGATTACTTTTTCAACAGCCGGAAGTTTGAACAAAGGTTTAACTACAAACCAATAACAGCAGAGGATGCGGTGAAAGATATTATAAAAAGACTTCAAAACAGGTAATTAACCAGGATTCGATCAAGATTAAACGATTTCCGCAACAACCCTTGCGGGGTTCGGGCGGGGAAATAACTTTAAATCAAACTGCAAATCGTTGTTAATCTATTATTTATAATGTAGTTGCCTCATTTTGATAATTGTTTCAAAATTATCGAACGAGCATACGGGTTGTAACAATCATGAACCAAACGAAACATTTGGAACTTTTTCCTTACTGTTTCTTAACGAATTACTCGGTTCCTCCATCTACTTTCGAAGCCTGTTTTCGGCTACCTTCGTACAATTCGTATTTAACATAGCGGCATTCCAGCGGGCCGTTGTTAAGGATTATTTTGCGCGAAGTCCGCAATCCTACCGATTTCAGGGCGGGGGCGTCGGAGGTAATGAGCCAGGCTTCCCATCCTGAAAAAGTCTTTTTCAGCGTGTCGCCAATTTTTTTGTAAAAGGCGTTCAAATCTTCTTTTTGAATTCTTTCGCCGTAAGGCGGATTTGTAATGATAATTCCTGCGGAATCGGGGGCTTCGGCGTTTTCAAAATCTTTTCTGAAAGTTTTCACCTCTTCGGCCACTCCTGCCGAAGCAAGGTTTTTTTGAGCCGATCGCAAGGCCATTTGGTTTATGTCGGACCCAAATAACCTGCAGGTTAAAGGTTTTATGCCTTTAATGCCCTCATTTTTAATTTCTTCGAAGGCTTTTTTATCAAAATCATTCCATTTTTCAAATCCAAAACTTTTTCTGAAAAAGCCGGCGGGGACGTTTTTCGCAATGAGTGCTGCTTCGCAAAGCAAGGTTCCGGAGCCACACATAGGGTCGTAAAAACTTGATTGCCCGTTCCAGCCAGTCAGCAAAATCATTCCGGCGGCCAATACTTCGCTCAGCGGGGCTTCACCCTGCGCCATCCGGTAGCCCCGCTTGTGCAGCGATTCGTTGGAACTGTCCAGCGAAATGGTACATTCATCGCCAACCAGGTGAACATTAATTCTTACATCAGGATTTTCGACATTCACCGAGGGGCGCTTGCCAAACTTACCCCTAAACTGGTCAACAATGGCATCTTTGGTTTTCAGGGCGGCATAATGCGAATGGGTGAGTGCTGAATTTCCGGTAACGGCATCCACCGCCAGGGTTTGTCCGGGGGCAATAAAAGGCTGCCAGTTGATGTGGTGAACCTGTTGGTAGAGCTCCTCCTCGTTGTGTACCCGGCAGGTTTTAATCACCACCAGCACCCTCAGTGCCGTTCGGCTGAAATAATTGATCCGGTAAATCACTTCGCGGCCACCGGTACACGACACCGCCCGGTTTAAAACCACAATATTTTCAGCTCCGGTTTGCGAAATTTCCTTTGCAAGAACCTCTTCCAGTCCGGTAACGGTTTTTACAATAATGTTGAATTTGTTTTTTTCTAACAAGCTAATGCGTTTTATGATATTAATATTCAGCTATTTAAACTGTTCTCGGTTCTTTTCTTTTTAAAACGTAAAAAATTTACGATCGTTTGCCCGGTTTTCGGCGTGGTTTCATTTTCGGGTTTACCAATGAGGTAAGCCAGTGTTTTTGTGCCTTCAAAATTCTCGAAAATTATTTTCAGGCTTGCCATAAACGGAATAACCAGCAACATACCCGCAATCCCCCAAACCATGGCTCCGCCAATGAGGCCCAGGATGGTGATAAAAGGATTCAGCCGAACATAACCACCTGTAATGTTGGGTGTTAAAATGTTGTTTTCGATAAAATGAATAATGGCGTAATAAATGAGTACCCAAAAAGCCAGATCGGGCGTTTCGCCCGTAAGCAGCCCGAATGTGAACGGAAAAAATGCCCCGATCCAGGTTCCGAAATACGGAATGAAAGCACAAAAGCCTGAAATGACGCCGAAAAGAACCGGAAATTTTATTCCAATAAAATACAAAGCCAGCGTGTTGATGACGGACAAAATAATGACCACGATAAATGTTCCTCCAAAAAACCGCTGTGAAACATACGATATTTCCTTTAAAATGTGGTTGGTGCGCTCTTTTTCATCATCGGGTACAATCCTGAGGATAAAAAACTCGAACCTCTCGCGATAGAGTAACAGGTAAAAAACGAATACCGGTAATAACAGAATTTTAAATACTGTGCCAACGGTGGCATTCAACATGTTGTTCATAAACTCGTTGCCTGAACTAAAAAGATTGTTTACTTTTTCCTTTAGCCAGTTTTTCTGCCGGGCAGTTTCTATCCCCAGATTTTCTTCAATCACATACGTCAGCTCATTTACATTGCTGATTGCCTGCGATTTTAATTTTGGGAAATCATTGGTAAGAACATTTATTTCTTTGGTGAAAATAACCGAAATTCCAACCATAAACGTGAGCAAAAGCAGCACAGCAACCGAGATAGATAAAATTTTAGGAAAGCCTGCTTTGCATAAAAACCGGCATACCGGAAACAGTAGCGAACTGAACAAGAGACTCAGGGCGAGCGGAATAAGGAAATCCTTTGCAACAATGATGATGTAAAAAAACAAGATGACAAAGAGCAGAAAATAACTTGCCCTCATCATAAAAGGATACATCTTCCGGAAGTTCATTGCCTTGTTTTTTTGGCAAAATTACGCATTGTTGCGTGAAATGTTTTTGTGTTTTGAAATGTTAACGATTGTTCATGGCAGGGGAAATTGTTTTTTGCAAAATATCTTTTTTCAGCCTCTTCAAAAAATTACTTTTGTCAGAACTAAAATCACCGATAGAATATGACAATTAAAGAAGCCCAACAGCTTGTGGACGAATGGATTAACACCACGGGCATTCGTTATTTCAACGAACTGACCAACATGGCCATTCTTGCTGAAGAAGTCGGCGAGATTGCCCGTATTATTGCCCGCAGGTTTGGCGAACAATCGTTCAAGGAAACGGATAAGACTGTTGACCTTGCCGATGAATTTGCCGATGTGCTTTTTGTGCTCATTTGCCTGGCCAACCAAACCGGCGTTGATCTGACAGAAGCCTTTGCCCGAAACCTCGATAAAAAAACCAACCGCGACCGTTTGAGGCACCTGAACAATGAAAAACTCAAATGATGTTCGTAAAAGAAAAACACGTGTTCGCCGATGGACAAGCAGCTTTTAATTTTCCTGGAGAAAGTAATTTTAAATCCAGCATTTCAATTAGTTACAAACTGTTGCATAATTGTTGACAGAAGGCAAACTCATTTTTTAACATAAAAACCCGCACTATGATAAAATGGTTCATGCAAAATGAATGGCGCGAAATGAAGCGCTCGGCAATGTGGGAACAATCGCTGGGAATAAAGATATTCCTGGGTTTTTTGTTTTCCATCCTCTTCCTCGAAGTTTTAGTCGGGAGTATTTATCTGGGGGATAAGTTCGACTCCCTTTTTCCCGATGACGACCCGGTTGAAAAATTCAATTCGTTCTTGTTGTACGGATTTTCGTTAGGTTTCCTCCTCAGGTTTCTTTTGCAAAAAGTACCTGTGTTAACGGTGGAGCCATACCTGCACCTGCCGGTGAAGAAAAGTACGTTGGTGCACTTTATCTCGGGAAAATCGATGTGGTCGTTTTTCAACTTTATTCCTGTTGTCATTTTTACCCCGTTCATCATTTTCCAGATTTCGCCCTATTATTCAGGTTTACAAATTACCGGGTACATTTTCAGCATACTATTCTCGGTGATGAGTGTTAATTTCCTGGCTATTTTGTTTAAGCGAAACCTTTCTGGGAATAACTGGATTTCAGGGATTATTTTCATTATCCTGGTTTTATTGGGACTGGCTGATCATTTTAAAATCCTGTCTTTGGGTGATCTTTCGTCTGTTCTTTTTACGGCATGTCTCGAAAAACCAGGTTTGGTGCTTGTTCCGTTCCTCATTTTTGCAGGCGCTTATCTGGTAAATTTCAAAACCCTGGTAAACAGTCTGTATCCTGAAGAAAACCTCCGGCTTCGCCGAAAGCAGCGAAAAGAAGTGTCCGACATCAAATACCTGAAACAGTTTGGGGCAATTGGTGAGCTTATGCAATTGGAAATCAAACTTTTTATGCGGAACAAGCGCCCCAGGAGCACCATGGTTTTTATGCCCATATTCCTGCTGTACGGATTCATGTTTTATCCACAGGAAATTTACATGGAAATGACCGGGATGCTGGTTTTTGTAGGGGTTTTCATGACAGGAGCCGTTATCATGCTCTACGGACAATACATGCTTAGCTGGGAAAGCAGCTATTTCGACGGTATCCTCACGCACATCGACGATTTTTTTATGTACTACCGCGCCAAATACTACATCATGGTGGCTTCGTCGGTGGCTATTTTCATCTTAACCTTGCCCTATGGCCTTTTTGGAGCGAAAATTTTGCTGATAAATACAGCCACATTCTTTTTCAACATTGGCATCAGTACGGTGTATGTAATGCTCATGTCAACATTTAACAAAAAGCGGCTCAACCTCGATCAGGGGTCAGCTTTCAACTACCAGGGGGTGAGTGCAACACAGTTTCTGGTTTCTTTCCCGATCATGCTTGGCCCTGTACTCATCTATTGGCCTTTTTCAGCTTTTGGAGCAACCAATGCCGGCATCGTTGCAGTTGGTCTCATTGGCCTGATTGCCGTATTTTTTAATAAATATCTTACCAATATTGCTATAAAACGCTTTACGCGAAACCGTTATGTAATTGCCGAAGGATTCAGACAAAAATTATAAATCAACCGAAAAAATTTTAGAAAACATGATACAAACCATCAACCTCACAAAAGCATATAATGCACAAACGGTGCTCAACCTGCCTTCAGTAAAAATTGAAAAAGGCGAAAGTTTTGGCCTTGTCGGGAATAACGGAGCTGGAAAAACCACGTTTTTCAGACTTATCCTCGACCTGATCCGCGCTACCAGCGGAGAGGTTCAGATTAACGGCGAAAATGTTGCAAAATCGGATAACTGGAAAAAAATTACGGGCTCGTTTCTGGATGATAATTTTCTGATCGACTTCCTGACTCCGGAAGAATATTTTGCCCTCCTTGCCGGGATTTACAAGATGCCCAAAGGCGACCTGGAAGAGTTTTTTGCTGAATATGAAGCCTTTTTCAACGGTGAAGTGTTGGGCAAGAAAAAGTACATCCGTGAATTATCGCGCGGAAACCAGCAGAAAGTGGGTATTGCCGCGGCTTTGATGGCAAAACCGCAGATTCTGATCCTCGATGAACCTTTTAACGGACTCGATCCTTCCACACAGATCAGATTGATAAAATTGCTCAACGAGTTGAAAGCCAAAACTGACATCACCATGCTCATTTCGAGCCACGACCTGAACCACGTGACCGAAGTGTGCGACCGGATTTTAATATTACACCAGGGTGAAGTTCACAAAGACCTGATAAAAACCGAAAATACCATGAAAGAACTGGAAGCCTATTTTGCAGTTTAATGGTATTTTTGTGCATGAAAATTAAGTCTGGGTTTTCTTTGTTTGCCTTGCTTTTGCTGGCTTTTCCGTTGTTTTCGCAACATTATAATGTAAATGGAAAAGTGCTGGATATCGAAACGGGCCGTCCGCTTCCATTTGTAAACATTGTTGCCAACGACCACATTTCGGGAACCAGCACCGATATCGACGGAAAGTTCAGCCTGGCTTCGCATTCCGAAATTGATTTCCTGAAATTAAGTTACGTGGGTTACGAACCGCTGGTTTTTGACGTAAAATCCAACAAGCGCAATGTAGTGATCAGGATGAAAAAAACTTCGCTCGAACTGAGTGAAGTTGTGATTGTTGCAGGCGAAAACCCGGCTCACAGGATTATAAAAAAAGTGATCGAAAACCGGAAAAAGAACGACCCTGAAAACCTACAGTCGTTTTCTTATACTTCTTACGAAAAAATGGTGGTAACCGTCGATACCTTAAAAACTAACGACACTGCCAGCATTGTTGATATCAGCAACGAATTGCCCCCGATGCCTGATTCCAGCGATATTCAGCTCAAAAACTTCATCAAGCAGAGCGATTTGTTTATGCTCGAAACCGTTTCGGAAAGGAAATTTCTTGCCCCTGACCGGAATTACGAAAAAGTGCTTGCTTCCAGGGTTTCGGGACTGAAAGATCCGGTGTTTGTATTCTTGTCTTCGATGCTTCAGTCGCCAAGTTTTTACAAGGAACTCATCAAAATTGCCGACAAAAGTTACATCAATCCAATTTCGGACGGAAGCTTGAAAAAATACTTTTTTCAGCTGGAAGACACAACCTACACCGCGCGTGGGGACTCGGTTTTCGTTATTTCATTCAGGCCCATGAAAAACACCAACTTCGACGGGATGAAAGGGGTGCTGTCGATCAATTCGTTTGGCTGGGCCATACAAAATGTGATGGCCGAACCGGCGCGTGACGAAAGTGGTCCGACCATTAAAATAGAACAAATGTACGAGCTGATCAACGGGGAAAACTGGTTTCCGGTTCAGATGAATACAGGCCTGACATTCAAAGGTTTGATGGTAAATAATGCAACTCCCGTTGGCCGGGGGAAAAGTTATATCCGCAATATTGAGCTGAATCCCGACCTGGTGAGGCGGCAATTTAACCAAATTTCGATTGACATTGACCCTAAAGCCGGCGACCGCGATGAGGATTACTGGATGAAATACCGCCAGGATTCGCTCACACGGCGCGAACAGCGCACCTACGAAATGATCGACAGCCTGGGCCGTGAAGCCAACCTCGACCGGATTGCCGCGACCATGAAAACAGTGATGGATGGACGGATACCGCTGGGTTTGGCCGATCTCGACATTTCAAAAATCATACATTACAACACTTATGAGGGACTTTACCTGGGTGTGGGTTTGCTCACGAGCAAAAAACTTTCGCAAAAGTTCAGCCTTGGCGGTTTCTGGGGTTACGGATTCGGAGATAAGGCTTCAAAATATGGTATCGATCTGGGAATCACAATTGACCGGTACCGCGACATCAGACTACGGCTGGCCATGTTTGATTACGTGACAGAAACCAGCGGAACCCAGTTTTTTGACGACCGCCAAAACATACTCCAGCCGGAAAATTTCCGGGATTATCTTATTAACCGCATGGACCGGACTGAACGCAGACAAGTTTCTTTTGGTTTCCGGGCGTTGAGATACGGAAACTTCAATGTTGGCCTCATCAGCGACTACAAAAGGGTGACAAATTCGTACCATTATGTGCCCGTTGCCGGAAATGCTGAGATGCCTGTGCCCGACAGTGCTTTCCGGTTTACAGAATTAAATTTCGGATTCCGTTATGCTTACAAGGAAAAACTCATCCAGTCGCCGGACATCAAAATTTCACTTGGCACAAAATATCCGGTGGTTTGGTTTAATTATTCACGCGGGATCAAAGGATTTCTTGACGGCGAATACAGTTACAACAAAATTGATATAAAAGTCAGCAAAACCTTCTTTATCAGATATTTTGGGAAATCGTCGTTCGATGTCCGGGCGGGTTGGGTCGATAAACCCATTCCTTACACCAATCTTTACAACGGGCGGGGTTCGTACCGAGTTTTCACCCTTTTTGCCCCGGGAAGCTTTGCCACACAAAGGATGAACGAGTTTTTGTCGGACAGGTACATTTTCCTGTTTTACAACCATAATTTTGGAAAACTGCTATGGCGCACCCCAAAATTCAGTCCGGAGTTTGTGGTGGCAACACTCGCTGGTTTTGGCTGGCTCAATCATCCGGAAGTTCATCAGAACATTACCTTCAAAACGATGGAAAAAGGATATTTTGAATCCGGTATGCTCATCAACAACCTGCTGAATATGTCCAATTTATACAACCTGGGGGTTGGCGCTTTTTACCGTTACGGCGCCAATCATCTTCCCAAAATTTCTGATAACTTCGCCTGGAAATTCACCATTGTTTTCCCGTTTGGTGAAATGAACGAACGGAGGATGAAGTAATTGAATGGGGGGATATTCTCAACAACAGTTCAAAATTTTTTTTGCTGGCAAATTCCCTTTTTTACCACATTTTCGCATCAGCCAAACTTTTTGGTTTGGAAATAAGACAGCAGGACTTCGGTTAGGCCAAATACGACTATCACCGGCTGACCGCATTTGTGTCAGGGGTGTTAATTAAAACATCAATAAAAATCCTTTATTGATATTTTTATATTTTTCAATTTCTGCCTGCAAAAACTTAATCTGTTGTTTTCCAACAAATTCTCTGAATATTTCCGGGTTTTCCTTTTCTTCAGTTTCGTTAAGGGCATTGATGTACTCAACCCGGTCTTCAGTAAATATTTTAACCAGCGGTTCATTGTGATACAACTGAATATAATTCATTAACAATCGGGCAGTTCGACCATTTCCATCGCCAAAAGGGTGAATGTTGACAAAATTGTAATGTACGTCCGCCGCCAGTTTTAGGATATCCGTTTCATTTATCAAATCAATTCTTTCGTTTACAGAAATGCAAAACTGATCTAACAAAGCCGGGATTTTTCTGAAATCGGGGAAATACTTTTTTTCCACGTACACCTGTGCAAGGCGCAAATCCCCCCTTGAGGTGTCGAAATTTCCTGAAACTGTATTGATAAAACTGCCGGTATTTTTCATTACCAAACCACCGATTTCCCGGATAAATTCAATTGAAAATTTCCTTTTCAACTTTGCCTGTTCATTAATGAATTGAAAAGCAGCAAAATGGTCTTTAATCATTAAATGGTCCTTTAAAGGTTTTCCGGCAGCGGTTATGTCGTTTTCCAAAAGAACCCGTGTGTCAGTTTCGGTCAAAGAGCAGCCTTCGATTTTGGTTGAGTGCCAGAGTATCGAAATCATACAAAATTTCTCATAATCGATAACATTTTGCAAATTAAGGCTTTTGTACTGCTGATTAATTTTATAAAAATCTTCCCACATAACTAATTATCAATTGTTTTCTGTTTTTGATGTGTTTATTCTGATGACACTTTTTTCCGTTTTCTTTCTTTTCAAAAGCGGCCATTATGTTTTAATCATTTTTCAGCAGGATTTTCCAGCTTGAACACGTGAAGAAAGCTAATTTATTATTTATCAATACTATTGCCATTTTATTAGCTCTATTTCTAAAAATAAAGTGTTTAACTTCGCTTTACACAGCATCATTATCACAATAAAATTTGCAGGTAAAATTAAAGAAATTTCTACCTGACCCCAGGCATTCAGCTCTTTTTTTGAAAGTTGCTCTTTAAAAAGAAATATTGATGTTATTCTATTCAAATACAAAATCATACAATGTCAATTATTTACAAAATGCAAGTTTTGAATGCCCTGAAAAACGTATTAGGTTTCTGTGACATTGGTACAAAAATCCTGTATTCATCATCTTTTCTACCTTTGGCTAAAAAAACCGCATGCATTTTCTTCTTTCTGTTGATCTGGGTGTAAAAACGGGTCTGGCCATGTTCCGGTCTGATGGGCGGCTGCTGTGGTTCCGGTCGCAAAACTTCGGCAATGCTTCGCGGCTCAAAAGAGCCATTCCATGGATTTTGAACCAGGAAGAGGAACTAAGCCACCTCATTATCGAAGGAGGCGGGCCTTTGCTAAAAATATGGAAAACCGAAACGGAAAAACGCAACATCGACCTAATCAGCATTATGGCCGACGAATGGCGCAGCAGCCTGCTCTTCGACAGGGAGCGGAGGAAAGGGACGCAGGCAAAAATGTTTGCCCTCAACTTTGCAGAAAAAGCAATACACCATTTGTGCGACCACCGCGCAACATCATTGAACAATGATGCTGCCGAAGCCATTCTGATCGGAATTTACGGAATGCAAAAATTAGGTTGGATTGCCGATGCGCAACAATATTTCAGGTAAATTTGTGATTCATTAAAAATACCGGTTCACGCCGAAAACATGAGAAACATTTTCAAAATATCGATTTTTGGTTTACTTGCTGCGGTGGTGGTTGGGGCAATTTCGTGCAGAAAAAATGTGAGTGAAACCGAGGCAAACTCATTTGTTGACAAGGTTTCCGTAAGTTTTGGAAATGACCAGACCGAAAACCGTTTCAGGATTCTCAACCGTGGCCAGAAAACTTTAACCTGGCAATTGGACGAAAACATCGACTGGCTCGCGGCCCCGGTGACTTCCGGACAGATTGGCGGCGGTGATTCAGCTTTTGTTGTTTTAGCTGTCGATCGCAGCGGATTAGCCCAAAATCAGTATTCCGGAATTGTCACCCTCAACACCAACAGCAAAACCCACACGATAGAAGTGTTTTTAAATGTTGATATGTACCAGATCACAGTGATTAATCCCGTTTTTACACCCATTACCATCGAGGTTGACACCACTTTCAACAAGTCGGGGAGCGAATTGTGGAAAAGACAAATCAGCGCCGGCGACAGCACGCAGTTTGGGTATTTTCAGAAACCAGACCTTTTTGTGTTTTACGCCTGCACACAAGGAATTTACGGCGATACAACCAAACTCGGACTGAAAATGGAATGGGATGAGGTGTTCGTTCCTGTGAACGAAGAAACACCCCGCATTTATCTGAATGTTCCTAAAGAATATTTTTTTCTTTCGGTGCTAAATCCTTTTCAAACCCTGAACCCTTTGTGGGTAAACGCTGGTACACAATACGAGAAAATCGAGAACATCATCATTTACCAAAGTGCGTTTGCGTTGTCAACCGGTTATTACAGGGCGTTACAAAACACCCTCATCCGGGCTTTGGTACTGGGCGGAACATCGCAGGTTACATGGGTTAATGGCGACCAGTTTGAATTTCCTTTCAGCGAAAACCAGGAAATAACCATTCAAAATTATAACAACGACTCTTTAAAATTTTCCGCCAATGGCGGGTTTCATTATAGCATATCCGAAAATGCCCGCATTAGCCATAATTACGGCGATGTTATCGATTTTTTTGCGAAACCCGCCAAGCAATAAAATCAAAAAGGAATTATCATAAAAAAACGCACCCAAACCTCACCATTTCCCCTACTTTCCATTCTTCCACCTTTCCATTCTTCCACCTTTCCATTCTTCCACCTTTCCATTCTTCCATCTTTCCATTCTTCCATCTTTCCATTCTTCCACCTTTCCATTCTTCCATCTTTCCATTCTTCCATCTTTCCATTCTTCCATCTTTCCA
>CALFEP010000207.1 GCA_937950125.1 uncultured Bacteroidota bacterium | reverse complement strand
CAATTTTTGTATCGTTAACCTGCGGATAAATTACTAAAATTTTTTTTGTAAGCATCTCATTTTCAATTTTAAAAAAATGGAATTAAAATCTTGTATGAAAGTTCAAAACTAATTAAATCATTCGGTTTTCAAGGTTTAGGTAATGAAAACAGTTGTTAAAAATTCTGTACTGATCATTCTACCGAAATTACATATTCCTGCGATATTGTCCACCTACTTCAAATAAAGCTCTGGTAATCTGCCCGATGGAAGCATATTTTGAAACTTCCATCAGTTGTTCGAAAATGTTATGGTTTTTGATGGCTTCTTGTTTTAACAGTTTTATGGTTTGGTTTGCCTCATTTTCATAAGTTTTGTGCAGCTGATCGAGCATAAATATCTGATATTCTTTTTCTTCCGGCGTTGCACGGATTACCTCACCGGGAATGTTGGTGGGTGAGCCCTTGGACGACAAAAATGTGTTGACGCCAACAATCGGCAATTCTCCACTGTGTTTCAACGATTCGTAATAGAGTGATTCTTCCTGAATTTTGCCGCGCTGATACATGGTTTCCATGGCTCCCAGCACCCCGCCACGTTCGGTAATGCGGTCAAACTCTGAAAGTACGGCCTCTTCCACCAGATCCGTTAGTTCTTCGATGATGAATGAACCTTGCAATGGGTTTTGGTTTTTCGCTAGTCCCAGTTCGCGGTTGATGATAAGCTGAATGGCCATTGCCCGGCGCACCGATTCTTCGGTTGGGGTGGTGATGGCTTCGTCGTAGGCGTTGGTGTGCAGCGAGTTGCAATTGTCGTAAATGGCGTAAAGCGCCTGCAATGTGGTTCTTATATCGTTGAAATCGATTTCCTGCGCGTGCAGCGAGCGCCCTGAGGTTTGAATGTGATATTTCAGCATCTGGCTGCGGTCGTTGGCGCCGTATTTCAGTTTCATGGCTTTCGCCCAGATAAGGCGGGCAACACGTCCCATTACTGAATATTCGGGATCGATGCCGTTGGAGAAGAAAAAAGAAAGGTTAGGCGCAAAACTGTTGATGTCCATACCGCGGCTGGCGTAGTATTCCACGTAAGTGAAACCGTTGGCAAGTGTGAAAGCAAGCTGTGAAATGGGGTTGGCGCCCGCTTCGGCAATGTGGTACCCCGAAATGGAAACCGAATAAAAATTGCGGACATTGTTTTTGGTAAAATATTCCTGGACATCGCCCATCATTTTTAAGGCAAAGTCGGTAGAAAAAATGCAGGTATTCTGTGCCTGGTCTTCTTTGAGAATATCGGCCTGAACAGTGCCCCGGACACGGCAAATGGTGTCGGCTTTAATTTGTTCGTAAACCTCCCGTGGCAGAACTTTGTCGCCGGTAGTACCCAGCAGCATCAATCCCAGCCCGTCATTGCCTTTTGGCAAATCGCCCTGGTAGGCGGGTCGCACAGTTCCTCTTTCCTTGTAAAAATCAGCAATTTTTTGTTCAACTTCCGCTGTCAGACCATTGTTCCGGATGTAAATTTCACATTCCTGGTCGATGGCGGCATTCATGAAAAAGCCAACCAGCGAAGGCGCCGGGCCATTAATTGTCATGGAAACCGAGGTTTTTGGGTCGGCAAGATGGAAGCCTGAATAGAGTTTTTTGGCGTCATCGAGGCATGCAATGGACACGCCGGAGTTTCCTATTTTTCCATAGATGTCGGGCCGACGGTCGGGGTCATTACCGTAAAGGGTCACCGAATCGAAAGCTGTTGAAAGCCGTCGGGCAGGCATATCATAAGAAACATAATGAAATCGTTTGTTCGTGCGCTCGGGGCCACCTTCGCCGGCAAACATGCGGGTTGGGTCTTCGCCCTCTCGTTTAAAGGGAAAAACCCCGGCGGCATATGGAAATTCCCCGGGAACATTTTCACGCAGGTTCCATTTCAAAATGTCGCCCCAGGCGGTATATTTGGGTAAAGAAATTTTTGGGATGCTCAGGTGCGAAAGTGATTTTGTATGCGTTTCGACACAAATTTCGTTTCCACGTACTTTGTAAATGAACATGGGTTTCCTGAACGATTCAACCTTGTGGTTCCATGTTTCCAGGATTTTTTTGTTTTTTGGGTCAAAATCAAGTTCAAGTTCATTGTAAATTTTGTGCAACTGCTCAGCCAGGGTATAATCGCCATTTTCGTTGGCAATTTCGATTGTTTGGTGCAAACCAAATAGTTTTTGCGCTACCCTGGACTGGTTATCAGCCCATTGGTTGTAGAGCCTTACGGTTTCCGAAATTTCAGACAGATAGCGCACACGGTGGGGTGGGATGATGTAGATTTTTTCGGACATCTCACCTGTTGTTTCTATGTTGGATCGCAGTTCAGCACCTGTTTTTTCAACAATTTTTTCCATCAGCGCCTTGTAAAGCTGGTTGGTTCCCGGGTCGTTGAATTGCGAGGCAATGGTTCCGTAAACCGGCATATTTGACGGATCTTCGTGGAATAACTGATGATTGCGCTGATATTGTTTTTTTACATCGCGCAAAGCATCCATTGCTCCACGCTTATCGAATTTGTTGAGGGCAATAATGTCGGCAAAATCGAGCATATCGATTTTTTCGAGCTGTGTGGCTGCGCCATATTCAGGGGTCATCACATACATGGCAACATCGCTGTGGTCGATGATTTCGGTGTCGGATTGCCCAATGCCTGATGTTTCGAGAAGAATCAGGTCAAAACCGGCAAGTTTCATCACCGACAAGGCATTTTTTACATATTTTGATAGCGAAAGATTGGCCTGGCGAGTGGCCAGTGAGCGCATGAATACGCGGCTGCTGTTTATCGAATTCATCCTTATCCTGTCGCCCAAAAGCGCTCCGCCGGTTTTTCTTTTTGATGGATCGACTGAAATGATACCAATGGTTTTTTTTGGGGAACTTTCTAAAAATCTTCTAACGATCTCGTCAATAAGCGATGATTTTCCTGATCCGCCCGTCCCTGTGATTCCTAACACGGGGGTCTTTTGTAAAGCTGCAGTATGCGTGTGTTTTTCAATAAAACTGTCAATGGTTTCAGGGAAGTTTTCGACCGCCGAAATTACCTGGGCAATATGCACTACATCACGGTTTTTAATCTTTTCAACGTCAGGTGTTACATTTTGTCCTGTCGGAAAATCCGATTTTTCTATCAAATCGTTAATCATGCCCTGCAAACCCATCGAACGGCCATCGTCGGGTGAGTAAATGCGTGTAATTCCATAGTTGTGAAGTTCTTCAACCTCGTCGGGTAAGATAACCCCACCGCCGCCACCAAAAATTTTAATATGTCCGGCTCCTTTTTCAGCCAACAAATCGTACATGTATTTAAAAAACTCAATGTGCCCACCCTGATATGACGTAATGGCCACAGCCTGTGCATCTTCCTGAACTGCACAATCAACAATTTCGCTCACCGAACGATCGTGCCCCAAATGAATTACCTCGGCGCCTGAGGCCTGAATAATTCTTCGCATGATGTTTATCGCAGCATCATGGCCGTCGAATAAGGAAGCAGCAGTTACAATTCTGATTTTGTTTTTTGGTTTGTAAACTTTTGGTTGTAGCATGATCCAATTGTTTGTGGTGTTAAATCATTGGCAAAGATAGCGATATTATTGTGTTACAGAAAAAAATGTGGCATCTTTCATCCCCGGTTAGTCCGATCAATTTCATAGTTTTGTGACTTAAAAAAGTAAAAATGAAATTTGCACAATTGGTAAAAACTTATGGCCCCGGAATCTTGTTTGCTGGCGCAGCAGTAGGGGTGTCGCATCTTGTCCAGTCAACCCGTGCCGGTGCGGTGTATGGTTTTGAACTGATTTGGGTGGTTATTCTTGCCAACCTGTCAAAATACCCGTTTATGGAATTTGCTCCGCGTTACTCGAATGCTACCGGAAATTCACTGATTGAGGGTTATGCCAGAATTGGAAAATGGGCGCTGGTGTTGTACGTCTTGCTTACCCTGGCAACAATGTTTGCTATTCAGGCAGCAGTTACCCTTGTGACAGCAGGCCTGGTTGCCAATATTTTTCATCTTCAGGTGAATCATGTTCTCATCACCGCAATCATACTTTTTGTTACAATGGTTGTGTTAGGGATTGGGCACTACGGAATCCTTGACAAACTGAGTAAAATCATAGTTGTCATGCTGGCTGTTTCAACCTTTGTTGCGATTGTTTTTGCCTTCCGGTCCGATGTTTTTGCGATATCGGCTGCTAAGGTTGATTTTAACTGGACCAATAGAATTGATGTACTTTTTTTAATAGCTTTTATTGGTTGGATGCCGGCGCCAATTGATGTTTCAGTGTGGCAGTCGTTGTGGTCGGTAGCCAAAGAAAAACAACTCGGATACCGACCATCGTTGAAACAGGCGCTTGGCGATTTTAATTTAGGGTATATTGGCGCTGCTGTGTTAGCCATTGGATTTCTGTCGCTTGGAGCATTTATTATGTATGGGAGTGGTGAACAATTGTCGCCAAAAGGGGATGTTTTTGCCGAACAGTTAATCAATATGTACACCAAAAGTATTGGCACTTGGGCTTATCCCTTAATTGCCATTGCAGCCCTCACCACAATGTTCAGCACAACCCTAACCTGTCTGGATGCTTATCCGCGGGTTCTGAGGATGTCAACCATTTTGCTTGTAAAGTCTTATGTAAAACTCGATAAATTTGAAACCAGGCTTTACTGGATGTGGCTGCTTATCGTAGTTTTTGGTTCCGTTTCGTTGATATGGTATTTGTCAGGAACCATGCGGTTTATGGTCGATCTGGCCACAACAATCTCTTTTGTAACCGCACCCGTCCTGGCTGTTTTGAATTACATCGTTATCAGTGGTAAAGATGTTCCTGCCTATGCCCGTCCAAAAACCTGGCTTCGGATTTATGCCTGGCTGGGGATAATTTTCCTGACAGCATTTAGCCTATTCTATATTTTTTACCAGGTATTTAACCTTTCCTGAAAACCAAATTTCAATAAAAAATGGAAAATTTTAGTAATGAATCAGCGGAAAAAGTTTCCCGGATTGAGTTAATTATGGCAGATATTACAAAACTTGGGGTTGACGCAATTGTTAATGCGGCCAACCGGACGCTTTTAGGTGGTGGCGGGGTTGATGGAGCCATTCACCGGGCTGCCGGAATCGAACTCTACAACGAGTGTAAGACATTGAATGGCTGCGAAACGGGTCGTGCAAAAATTACCAAAGCCTACCGGCTGCCATCCCGATTTGTGATACATACAGTTGGGCCTGTCTGGCGCAACGGTACCTGCAATGAAGCTGAAATGCTAAAATCCTGCTACTTATCAAGTCTGGAACTGGCACGGCAAATTGGAATAAAAACCATCGCCTTCCCCAACATCAGTACAGGAATTTACGGTTTCCCGAAAGTTCAGGCAGCAAAAATTGCTGTGGAGACTGTACAACAATTTCTTCAACACAATTTTTTACCCGAAAAGGTGTTTTTTTGCTGTTTTGATGATGAGAATTTTCAGATTTACAAGGTTAAATTGCGATAAATCCAAGCTCTCCAGTATCACATATTACAAGGTATAAACTCACATTAACTGCCAACATCAGGAAACCAAACTACATGAACATACTTCGTCAGGCAATCCTCATAATTTTTTGTTTTTCAACAACATCAATCGTTTTTTCACAAACTGCAAAAAAGCAGGCTCAGGCGTTTCGTACTGATACTCCGCCACACATTGACGGCTTCCTGAATGAGACGGTGTGGAATTTTGCCCTTCCAGCCGAGGATTTTTACCAGTATGACCCTTACAACGACCGGATGGCAGCGTTCGATACCGAGGTCAGGTTTTTGTACGACGACAAGGCGCTTTACATCGGAGCTATGATGTTCGATCCTTCTCCCGACAGCATCCTCACTGAACTTGGCTTTCGGGATGCCGACCACCTTAACAGTGATTATTTTTCGATAGACATAAGCACCTACAACGATGGATTGAATTCGGTGCTTTTTGAAGTGATGGCCTCGGGCGTGCAAATGGATGCAAAAATGACCAACGATGATGATGACGTCAACTGGAACGCCGTTTGGAAAAGTGATGTGAAAATTGTTGAAAACGGATGGTCGGCAGAGGTGATGATCCCTTACTCCGCACTGCGGTTTCCTGAAAAAGACAATCAGACCTGGGGTTTGAACATCTGGCGGCATATCCGGCGGGTACGCGAAACCGATTCCTGGAATTTTGTTGATAAAAAAGTGGCCGGAGTCGGAAAACAAGCCGGTGAATTGGTCGGGCTTCAGGATATTTCGCCACCCTTGCGGCTTTCGTTTACGCCCTATGTTTCAGGATACCTCGAAAAACTTGCCAGGGAAAAGGATTGGGGTTATTCGTTCAACTACGGCATGGACCTGAAATATGGTCTGAATGAGAGCTTTACCTTAGACATGACCCTTATTCCAGATTTTGGCCAGGTACAATCAGACGACGAAATTTACAACCTGACTCCTTTTGAGGTTTACTACGAAGAACGCCGTCCTTTTTTTACAGAAGGAACCGAATTGTTCGAAAAAGGTGATGTTTTTTATTCACGACGAATTGGTGCAAAGCCTGAACTTTACGATGCTGTTTCGGATAGCCTGAAGGAAGGTGAAACCATATCGGAAAACCCATCGAAAACCAAACTGATTAATGCTACCAAGTTTTCGGGACGAACCAACAAAGGCCTCGGAATAGGCATATTTAATGCAATTTCAGCCACCACCTTTGCCACTATAACCGATTCGGCAGGCAATTCACGAAAAATCGAAACCCAACCATTTACCAACTACAATATGGTTGTACTCGATCAGAACCTGAAAAACAAATCATTCCTGAGTTTTTACAACACCAATGTTTACATGGGCAAAAATCATTACACTGCCAATGTTACAGGTACAGAATTTCAACTTTACAATAAGAAAACAACTTTTGCCCTGTCCGGGATGTTCAACCTAAGCCAAAAGTACAACCCGACCAATGCACCGGACCTTGGCTTTTTGTATCATTACAACCTTTCAAAAACCAGCGGGAAATTCAGGTTTAGCCTAAGCCAGCATGTAGAAAGCGATACCTACGACCCCAACGATATGGGCTATTTGAAGGCCAACAACCAGTACACCAGTGCGATTGCACTCAATTACAATTTTTATGACCCATTCTGGAAATTGTTGTGGTGGTATAGCAGGATGTCAATCTGGTACGATAACCTCTATGTACCCCGCACATTTACCGAATTTGGCTATTGGATAAACTCAACCGCTACCTGGACAAACCACCTGACCACCAACCTGGAATTTGAAATGTTACCGGTCGAAAGTCACGACTATTACGAACCCCGCACCGAAGGACGTTATTATACCCGGCCTCCCAAATGGGAATTGGGTACATTTTTGTCGCCTGATTACCGCAAGGTCTTTATTGTTGACGTACAGGCTGGTATCGAAAACTCCAATGAATACGATCAGTTTGCATGGCGTGTGAATCTGGCTCCGCGTTGGCGTGTAAACGACAACCTGACGTTCAGGTTCAACTGCGGTACTGATATTTCGAAGAACGACATAGGCTATGTAGCCAAAATTCCGGGACAAATATCAAATGACATCATTTTCGGGCGGCGTAACCTTACCAATGTTGAAAATGTGCTGCAAACCAGCTATATTTTTACCGAAAAACTGGCGCTGGATTTCAGGTTGCGGCATTACTGGCTCAAGGCAATTTATGATAAATATTACCTGTTGACAGGTGATGGAAAACTTGACCAGACAGATTATGCTGAAAACAACGATTTTAACTTCAATGCTTTTAACATCGACATGATCCTGCGCTGGGAATTTGCCCCGGGTAGCGAGTTGGCTTTTTCCTGGAAAAATTCGGTGCTGCAAACCGACGATTCCGAAGCCATGCAAACCTATTTCAGCAATCCCAACGACATTGCGGAATACTTCGACAACCTGGGAACTACCGTTGGTTCCCCTGCTGATAACAGCCTGTCGCTAAAACTGCTTTATTATCTGGATTACGCTTATTTGAAGAAGAGGAAGTAAGTGGCTTGGAGGGGCTGGTTAAGAAGATTTCTGGTTTGAACGGCTGGGGGTTGGTTAAGTGCAGGAGTTTGAAAAGGTTTTTTATCCCACGCTAAGAAACTACTAAAAAGCGATAAGGCTTCCTATTTCGCTGGATACCTGCATTTTATTATCCCCTTGTTGGAGCACGTTATTAATAGTCTTCTATTGTTAAAACTTTCGACAGGGCTTCTTTAATTTCCTCAAGATTGCTTGATGATATTCTTCCAATTTTTCTAATGAATCTTTCTTCTGATATTGACCTGATTTGGAAACAATCAGCAGCTGATTCCTTTGATAAGTTGTTAATGGTGTCAGGTTTTATAGAAACCATCCAAGGTGCTATTTCATACCTTTCTTTCCAATCTGTCAGTGGTACAATAATTTTTAAGGGTATTTTTCCAAGAGAATTATCATTAACAACAATTGCAGGTCTTGTTTTCTTAATTTCTGCTCCAATAGTTGGGTCGAGATTGATTAACCAAATTTCACTTTGTTTCATAGAATCCTTCATAGTCAAGTTGAGTAAAAGCAATTAATTCCTTGTCATTCTTGTAGTCTTCAAAAAGAGATTCGGTAGCTTTTACCATACTTTTCCTAGTTTCACTTTCTCTAATTGTTTTTAATGTTCTTTCAACTATAAGCATTCTTTTGCTCACAGGAAGTTTTCTAATTGCTCTAATAATTTCTCTTGTTTCCATAATTCAAATTATTCCCTTCTGCAAAGATAAAGTTTTTTCAAGTCGAAAGAAATCGATTAAAGATGACCGTGTCGATTTTCATAATGTGCTCCAACGGTCGAAGCTATATGCAGTAAGGGATTGCAGGCTACTTTCCTGTCGAACCGCACTGAAGTTTGAGCGGTGCAGAACGCTTGAATTACCACTAAAACCCTTATTGCATATAGCCTTTGTTACCACACGTAATTATTTGTTTTTCAATTGGTTATTTAATTTCTTTATTGGTTCTTTAAAGGCTTTTTCCATCCGAACTGAAACGTCAATTAGAAATTCGTTCATTTTTTTCCAGTCACTTTCTTCAAAATAACTCACATTGTCAAGTTGTGATTTAATCCTACAAGTTACATTGTCATCCATACGCTCCCAAACTAATTCACCACCGAAAACTGCTTCAATTTTATCTTTTTGTCCGTATAAATAATCAAAAACTTCTTTATTGATATCTTTATTTCCTTTGTTTATCGTTATCTCACAACGACAATAGTTGCTACTTATCGAAGGTAAAAGTCCAACGCCACTCATTCCGATACCTTTACCAATCCAACTTTCTTTTGAAGGTGAATTGTTTGAAAATAAGTTATTTAGTTGATTACTTGCATTAATAAATTGTTCCCAAAATTTAAGTCTTACGTGATGTCTATTTTGAAGAGTTTCTTGAACTTCAATTTCTTCTTGGGCTTTTGATGCAATGCCAATTGTAAAATCTTCAGTGTCTTTAGTCGGCAAAATTTGTTCTACATTTAAAAACAGTTGTTCGTTTAAGGCAAATGGTGTCACTTTAAAGCATTGAATTCTGATTTTGAAGTTCATCAACCACAAAACTGTTGACGTAACTTCTTTTCTAAAGTTCGCAGCAACCATTATTAGCCTTTGAGAATTTAACCCTTGATTTAGTAATATTTCATCAATTTCCTTTTTGTCGAAAAATTCCGAAATGTTCTCTTCTGCATTGGATTTGCTGCCAAGAAAATCCTGATAAATTTTAATTATTTCTTGTTTTGTTAAACTTGAACAGTAAGAAGCATATTTAATTACTTGCCAAGTTACGTCCTTACCTGAGTCGTCAAGTTTATTCTCAATAATAACCAAATTCCCAGATTTGTCGAGTGCAAGTAAATCTAACCTTTCATTTGTGTCATAAAAACCATTGAATTCCTTTTGTATTATCAACAATTCTTCACCGAGAGAAGATGGGTTGTTGGCAATCCATTCTTGCAAATGTTCTCTTTCTTTAAATTTCAAGTCGTGAAATGTCTTCTTTTCAAGTTTTGAAATCCTATTTTTTTCTTGGTCAATTATGTACATCTGTGTCTTTTTTTATTATGTGTGGTAACTCCGTTGTAACCTTACCAAAGGTAACGAATACTTCCAAATACGTCTGAGTAACCTAACCATTTGCTATTTTTTTTCAAAAATACATTTCATTGTCAGAATTTCAATTTTTTGTCGTTGTAAAATGAACAAAAGAGACCGATAAGAAACACAAGTGTTTTTGGGTGAGAACACAAGTGATGTTTCATAACAACTCAAGTGTTTTTGGGTTGTTTGCCTTGTGTAATATTAAACATGAATAATTACCTTCCTGCGAAATCATCAGGATTTGATGTTTAACGAATAAAATCTGCCTTAGGCAATGTTGAAACTTACGTGATTCAGCAATAACTTCCTGAATTCTTGTGCAATTGTAATTGCTTTGCCCAGATCGTGGCCAGCCTTTTCAATGAAGGTTCTTAATCTTTCTTCATTTACGCTCAAAAAGCAGCTGTGCTCCGTGAATGGCAGAGTTTACTAAAGAATTAGTGAGCGATTTTTCTTTTTCAAACTCATCATTTGTATAGACCAGAATATCAACCGGCAGCTTTGATCCAATCAGTAGTTTTTGAATTTCTATGCTTCTTTTGTGTTTAGGTTCAAGAGTGTTTTTTACGACCAGCAAATCGATATCACTGTCTTCGTTGGCTTGCCCGGTAGCATAAGAGCCAAATAAAGAAAACTTTTCTGGATTTACATTTAAAGCAATCACAAATGCAATGTTTCGAATTGTTGTGGTATCAATAAGCATTTTTTTAAATTTTGGCGAAAAATTAGACTGTTTTTCTTTGATTATTCAGGGTATGTTTTTCGCAAAGTTGATAAGAACTCTTCATGTGTGAATTTCATTTTTTTATCCATGTTTGGTTCTCTACTGTAGAACAAAGTTTTACCATCTGAAAAGGGTAGAAACTTCCCCAACCAAAACTGATTACTGACTTTCCACGTGTAGTTCATGGAAAACCGCTTGGTCAAATATTTCATCATCACTCCTTCGGTCTCTTGTCAAATGTCCGCTGGTTTCTGTTCATTTTCCTGATATTCCAGAATATCGCCCGGCTGGCAGTTCAGCGCATTGCATATAGCATCCAGGGTAGTAAACCTGATGGCTTTTGCTTTCCCGGTTTTCAGGATTGAAAGGTTCGACAGGGTTAAATCAACCTTTTCCGACAGCTCATTTAGCGACATCTTCCGCTTTGCCATCATCACATCTAAATTTACAATGATTGCCATGAATTAAATGGTTAAATCGTTTTCAGATTTCAGATCAATGGCGTTTTGCAATATTTTTTGAAATATTGCTGCCGCCGTTGCAACCACGATTGAAATTAAAGTGGTGACGATACTAACGGCAAGAAAACCTGCAGCGTCGTCCTCCTTGTCGTGGGCTATCAGAATGTACAATGCTCCCGCCACAATCATAACACTCAGTGCAAGTGCACAATACTTAATATTCCGTAAAGTCGTCACAGACTCTGCTGTAAATGCTTTGTTTTGCCCGATAAGACCAAGCAATTTAAAAGCATTGAAAAGCGCAAGGAAAAAGGCGATGGATGCTGCGTATCCATACAAAATAAACGGGTCGAAGTAAATGCTGAACAGGTCTAAGTTGGCAGCTCTGCCTTCGGTTAACGGAAACCGTATCAAAATGGCAAGCGCCACAATGCCAATAATCACAATCACAGCCTGAAGAAATATTATTGAAACTCTTTTCATAATGATTTTGATAAATTATTAGTTAAGAACGCATCCCAAATTTCAGTTAATAGTGGAAAATTAGCCATTTCCGATAGCCTGATCAGCGACACCTTTCGCTTTGCCATCGTTACATCCAATTTTACAATGACTGGCATGGCTTAAACAGTTAAATCGTTTTCGTTCTGGATTTCAACGCCTCTTGAAAAAATAGCCGATATGACATAGATTACAGCCGCCATTAAAATGTATGCCTGACTGTCGGCCCAAAACGGGTTCAGCATACCTGTTTCAAAACCGTGATGCTCTAAATTTTTTGCCGTCTCACGGGCAATGTAGCTGATCAGACCCACAGAAAGCGTATAGTAGCTGATCAACGTAATCTGGCGGGCAACATAGCTGCTGAAGGGCTTCGACAAATCGAGTTTGAGCAAAAGCCTGATGACGACATAGAACAGAATTGCCTTAAAAACTGCGATTGCCAGGATAAAGCTGTACATTCCGAAAAAAGTCCACTGACTTCGATCGTACATTTCGCTCAGATCGAGCTTTTGGTAAAGGTTGTGGACCACTTCAGGTTTGAAAAGGCTGTAAACAAAATTTACGATCAGGGCGCCGGCTTCAATGCACAAGCCCACAAAAATTAGCCATGCAACTATATGCAGGCCTGTAAATACAAGTTTGGTTCTTTTTGACATAATTGCTTAATGTTAAAATTATGGCGCAAAAATAATAAATATTTATTGAAAAACAATAAATAATCATTTTTAATCAAAATAATTTTATTGAAAAGGTAAAATGTGGAGGTTTTTTAGGGAGTTGATTTTTAATTAAGATTTGAATTAAAATGTGAGTTGAGGGCTTTGGGTTTTGCAGTGTTTTTCCTACTATGACTGGAGAATAGGATGCAATACACAAAGGTAAATTATGCTGTTTTCTTGCATGCAGAAAAAGACCTTTGCATATGACTTCCAAGAAAACTACAATTGCCTTATTTGCTGGTATCTCATGTTAATAATTGCAATCATTTATCAATCATATTTTCCAAAATAAGAAACGTCAACAAAGGAATTAATAGCATTAAAACTCCAAAAATGGCATCAGCCGGCATTACATGTCTGATTTTTGGATATCCTTTTCCACTAATTTTTTGTCCAACTTTATCCCAATGTGGTGCATAAGGATATTTTCTAATCCACGGTTTCATGAGTTTTCTTATTAACTCATAGTATCCCAAATAAATAAATGGCGTTAGACCACATAAAGTGAATAATCCAAAAGGCTTGTCAAAAAATTTTGAGGAGTCTATTGTCAACCGAATAATAGGCAAAATCCTGAAAAAATCAACCTGAATAGATATCTTTTTTTATTCAAAGTTCTACTAATAAAAGATACTTAAATGTATGTTGAAGTGACTATGATTCCAAATATATATGCGATTGCTGTTGTCATTTTAACAAGGTTGCCAATATTTTATGCTTTTCCCGAGGGTAACTAATACTTCAACAAATGCCTGATTACCAAGATCCTATTCCAGGTAACAATCGATGTTAATCATTAAATGTTTTTCAAAATTTCCGCAAAATCATCAATTGTCATTATTGACAAAGGGGGGGAGTTGTTAATTTTTTAATACATTAAAATGTTTGTCGTTGGTGATAAGATAGTCAGCATTTCCTGCAATTGCGCAATCGACAAATTTGTTGTCATCTTTGTCAATATCGATTAAATTCCACTTAAAAAAAACATCTTGTTTCTCAACATTACTTGCACTTACCAACATTTCCAGAATATTGGTGGCAACAATCATATTTGCCCTTTGCGAAATGATTTCAGCATATTCATTTAAAATCTCATTGCTGATTATCAAGGTGTAATGCTTTGATAGAAACTTGTCGAAAATGATCCGGTATTTTGAATTTCTTGGAATAGAAACAAGCAGGGCATTCGTATCAAGGACAATTTTCATATTATCCTTTCTGAGAGGTTCTTAAATGTTCATTTGCCCATTTATCCATTGTTTCATTCGTCCATCGCCGGGTTTCCCATAGCTTGTCCATCTCATTTGTGGCTTTTTCAGCAAAATACCTGGTCAAAATATCTCTTATCTCAATTAATTGAATTTCATTTAATTGATAACTAAACATCTTGATCATTTCCAACTGAAGGTTTGTTAATTTCTAATTTACAAGCATGGTTTTAAATGTTTTTTTATTCAAATACAAAACTAAATGGTTTTTCAAAATGCAACAATTAATATTCCGTAAATTTCCGGAAAATGCGGCTCAAGGGTCACCACATATTAATTATCAGCTGCTTCGGGATATAGTTTTCCAAACTACCACAAACCTCAGCGCTCAGGCTGATCCCGGTTGAAATGATGTTGTACTGGTTTGCTGGTTTTAAGGTTGCGAGGTCATTTCTATTAACACAGGAAGGTTCTGAAATCAGTAATAAATTTTTTGATTTACTGAAAAGGTTGAATTTATTAAGGTTTTTGGGTAGACCTGGGTGAAAAAATGATTTCCTGTATTTCTTTCAAAATCATTTCAAGGTCAGGCTCTTCACTCGGTAGTATTTTGCCAGTTTGATGTTTGTGATGGGGAAATGTTTTGATATCAGGATGATGTTTTGAATTATCGTATCTGAAAATGATTTCTTCATCCCTTTTTTGATAATGATACCGGTACTTGATTTTTGAAATCGTTTTAATGCCTTTAACTTCAGCAAAATACAAAATGCTTTCGTCAATGAATGATAACCGGCCTCCAATAAGCCCCTTTTCTGAACTATAAACTTTTTCTGTAATTGTTGAATGGAGAATGATATGTGAAAAGTCACCAATTACAAGGTGAATATTTTTAAAATAACTTGAAATCATGGGAGTTGGGCTAATTTCTTTTTACTCTCCGATTGCATTTCAAAAATACCAGACCAAAGTATGAAGTCTTCGCTATCACCCAAAAGTCCGTTTTCAAATTTCTCAAAAAAAACATCGCTTTTCATCAGATATTTGTTTTCAAAAGCATCGAGGTCAATTTGCATGAGGGCTATTTCTCTTTTCAATTCATTCTTATGAAATTCAAAAAATTTTTCAAAGAAAAAATCATCGCTACCAAAAGTTGCGATATAATCTTTGAGCGTATTAGCCAAACCTGAATTCACATCAAGGGTGATTAGTGACATTGCTTTTATTATTTTTTTGGAAATTCGTTTATCAGTTGCAAAGTTAGTAATTCTTTTTTTTGTTTTTTTTCACTGTCTTCCTATAAAATTTTCATTTCACATTATTTATTGCACGCTCTGGAATGTAATTATCAAAGCTCCCACAAACCGCCGCGCTCAGCCTGATCCCGGTGGAAATGATGTTGTCCCATTTCTCTATTGACAGATTTGCCAGGTCTTTTCTGAAAATTCCCTGTTTTATCAGCGAAAAAGCAATTCCTGCATTAAAATTATCACCGGCGCCAATGGTGCTCACTACCTCAATTTTGGGAACCGGGTAATGCTTTGAAAAACCAGCAGAAAAAATATCCACACTCTCGCCACCTTTTGTAAAAACAAGCAAGGAATCGCTGTGATTTTTTACCATCCGAAAAGCTTCATCAGGTTTTGAAATTCCGAAAATTGCCTTGAAATCCTCGTGTGAAGCCCTGACAATACCGGCAAGAGAAAGGTTTTCGTAAATCATATCGAAAAATGCGGCAACTTCGTGGCTGTGCGATTTGCGGATGTTTGGGTCGTAAATAATGACGGCGCCGACTTCCTTTGCTTTTCTGATAAATTTTAACACAGGCAGCCTCACCTCAGGGCTTATTGAAAAGAAACTGCCAAACAGAACGATATCATTTTCCGATACTTCCGGAAGCTGTTGGTTCAGCCTGATTGCGGGATAATGCTTGTAAAAAGTATAGTTTGCATTTTGATTTTCGTCAAGGAATGCAAGCGCAACAGGTGTTTTTCCTTCGGTAAATGGCTGGATGAAGCTCGTATTTATCCCGTTTTCTTCAAGGAATTTTACGATAGTTGCACCCAAATCATCACTGCCCACCTCACTGATAAATACCACATTCATTCCCAGCCTGCCCAGGCTCACCGAGGCATTGAGCATCGACCCGCCCGCTTTCCCGGCTTCAATTTTTCCATTTCTGAAAATGATATCGTAAATGGTTTCGCCAATCGTAAAAATTCTTCGCTTATTCATAAGATTTCGTTGTTTTCCGATTTCCAAAATTAGGCGAATCTTCATCAAATATGCTTGTAAGTATTAATACCCACCATTTTTTGCACCAGGAAAATAGGTTTTAATGTACCGTCATTAGGGTATTTCATGGGCTTATTAATAAAAACTTCAAGCTTAATTTTGCTACATCAAAGCATTCTGGATTCGTTGGATTTTAATCAGATTGAAGGTTACCGGATGAATTCTCAATTGGAAAATCGGTAAACTATGCCGGAAAATATGCTTTTAATTCTTTTTAGAGAAACAGAGATGAAAGTAGTTGGAAATTACAGGGTTATATCGAAAATGCTATGTATTTTGATGCTGGTTGTTATGTTGCAAAGCTGCGGCCAAACGCGGAAACCAGAAAACAACGACAATAAAAAAGTCAGTGGAAATATCTCCATTTCAGGGGCTTTTGCACTTTACCCGCTCACGGTCAGATGGTCGGAAGAGTACCGGAAAGCGTACCCTGATGTAAGGATTGATATTAGTGCTGGCGGGGCGGGGAAAGGTATGGCTGATGTACTTTCGGACATGGTTGATCTGGCTATGTTTTCGCGGGGAATATCGAAGGCCGAGCTTGACAAAGGTGCGTGGGGGATTGCCGTTACCAAAGATGCCGTTCTGCCTACCATTAATGCCAGTAATCCATTTTTGTCACATTTAAAATCGGCAGGTTTTACAAAGGATTTATTTGTGAAAATTTTTATTGACAGAAGCTTAAAACACTGGAATGAGTGCCCGGGAATAACCGGTAATGTGGCGCCGATTCATGTTTTTACACGCTCCGATGCCTGTGGTGCGGCTCAAATGTGGGGAGAGTTTTTGGGTAAAGATCAGGAAAACCTGCAGGGAATCGGCGTTTTTGGTGATCCGGGGATGGCAGATGCGGTAAAAAGTGATGCTGTTTCGCTGGGTTTTAACAATGTGGTATATGCTTACGACATGCGAACCAGGCGAAAATACACCGGGATCGAAATAATTCCACTCGATGTGAATAATAATGGAAAAATCGACCAGGAGGAAGATTTTTACGACTCCCTGGATCAACTGATGGAGGCCATTGCCGATGGAAGGTATCCTTCACCTCCGGCACGTGACCTGTACCTGGTGTCGAAAGGCAAGCCGGAAAATAAGGTTATTATTCATTTCATCCATTGGATTCTTACGGAAGGACAGCAATTTGTAGCTGAAGCCGGATATGTTAGGTTAACGCCGGAAAAAATTTCGCAGGAACTTGAAAAAATAAACATGTAAACCAGGTGTCAAAAGTCAGCTTAACAAGGGCAGTGAGATTTAAAAGAATTCAGGTAAGCCGGCATCTGCGCGATAAAATGAATAGCGCCTGGATGCTCTTCACCATGGTGATTGTCGTGGTGATGCCTCTCATTCTTTTGATCGGATTGTACCTCAAATCTGCGATGTTATTAAACCAGCATTCTATTTTTCACTTGCTTTTTTCAAAAGAATGGAAACCTCTCTCAGGTGAATTTGGTTTTTTTCCTTTTATAGTAAGCTCGGTTTGGGTTACTGTAGTTGCATTGCTCATTTCAGCACCTGTTTGTTTACTCACTTCCATACACCTTACCCAATATGCCAAAAAATGGGTGCTCAGCATCATGCATCCGGTTATCGATATGCTTGCAGGGATTCCTTCGGTAATTTTTGGTGTATGGGGAATTTTGGTCATTGTGCCGGCTATTGGCAACTATGTTGCACCATTTTTCGGGAAAACAGTTTCAGGGTATTCAATCCTTGCGGGCGCCATAGTTTTGTCGATCATGATCATTCCGTTCATTCTGAATATTTTAATCGAAATTTTTAAAACCATTCCCGTCGAATTGAGCGAAGCTTCGTTGTCGTTGGGTGCGAGTAAATGGCAAACCATAAAATTTGTTTTGGTGAAAAAGGCCTTTCCGGGCATTGTTTCAGCTTTTGGATTGGGCATGTCGCGTGCTTTTGGTGAAACCATCGCAGTTTTAATGGTTGTCGGAAATGTAACTCAGATACCGACCGGAGTTTTTCAGCCGGGTTACCCCCTGCCGGCTTTAATAGCCAACAATTACGGCGAAATGTTGTCAGTACCGCTCTACGATTCAGCGCTGATGCTGGCAGCATTGATACTTTTTGTGGTGGTGCTGGTTTTTAATTTTGCATCCAGGCTACTGATTGTCAGGTACGAACGTCATTTTTAAGACCATGGATAGATTGAAGAAAATAGAAGAGGGATTTTTCAGGGTGCTGATGTTTTGTTCCACAGTTCTTATTGCCATTACTCTTTTTCTTATCATTTTCAGTATTTTATACAAAGGCCTCCCATCCATTTCGTGGGAAATGATTTCACAAGTACCCAAAGGTGGTTTCTATTTTGGAAAAGAGGGGGGGATTTTAAATGCAATCGTGGGTTCGCTGTATTTGTCGTTTGGATCAACATTTTTGGCGGCTATTTTTGGTTTGCCTTTAGCTTTATTTATGAATGTGCATCTTATCCGGCATAAAAAACTTGTGAATGGAATCCGCTATGTTCTTGATCTGCTGTGGGGTGTGCCCTCCATCGTTTATGGCGCTTTTGGATTTGCCATCATGGTTTATCTGGGGATCAGGGCTTCTTTACTCGCAGGAATCATTACTGTTACCCTGTTCATCATCCCAATTATGGTGAGAAGTATTGACGAAGTATTGAAACCGGTACCGCGTGGCCTGCTCGAAGCTTCGTTGTCGCTGGGTTCTACCCGTTCTGAGACTTCCTATCGTGTTTTTTTCAAACAAACCCTACCGGGAATTATTACTGCAGTTATGCTCTCCTTTGGCCGCGCTATCGGCGATGCAGCCTCAATACTATTTACAGCGGGTTACACCGATTACATTCCCACATCGCTTCATCAGCAAACCGCGACACTTCCACTTTCTATTTTTTTTCAGCTTAGTTCGCCCATTCCCGAAGTTCAGCAGCGGGCCTATGCATCGGCATTGGTGCTAATTTTTATTATTCTTGTTATCAGTATTTTATCGCGTTTGTTAACAAGAAAATATCAAAGAAACCAAATCAATTTTTAATGATGGAAAATGTAAAAATCAGAATTAAAGACCTGAATTTGTATTTTGGCAAACAACACATTTTAAAAAATATCAATGTTGAAATTCCTGAAAAGAAAATAACTGTCATCATGGGGCCTTCGGGCTGTGGGAAAACCACGCTGATGAAAAGCCTCAACCGTTTGACCGATCTTAACCCTGATGCCAGGCTCTCCGGAAGTATTTTTATCGATGGTGAAGATATTCTTCATACCAGTGAGGATATCACGAAAATAAGAAAAATGATGGGATTGCTTGCTCAGCGGCCTTATCCGCTGCCCATGAATATCTACAACAATATTGCCTATGGTTTGCGAATAAGCGGAAGAAAAAACAAGCGTTTTCTTGACCGGCGGATCGAACATTACCTTCGTCAGGTAAATTTGTGGGATGAGGTAAAAGACCGTCTCCGCGATCCTGCCGGCGCTCTTTCAATAGGCCAGCAGCAGCGCCTTTGCCTTGCCCGAGGCCTGGCTGTTGACCCCGAAATCATCCTTGCTGATGAACCTACCTCTGCTTTAGATCCCATTTCGAGCCAAACCATTGAAGAAAAATTTTTGGAACTGAAAAGTAACTACACCATTGTTCTTGTAACCCACATTTTAAGGCAGGCAAAACGTATCGCCGATCATGTTGTTTTTATGTACCTGGGTGAGGTTGTCGAACAGGGAACGGCAAGGGAGATTTTTGAAAACCCCCGTGAGGACAAGACCAAATCCTATCTCAAGGGATTGTTTTATTAAGTTTGTAGTCGAATTTCATTCATAAATCAAATCAAAATCAATCATGAAAAACAGATTTTTGACCCTTTTACTTATTTCATTTCTACCAGTCGTTGCGGCAGCCCAATTAAGCGTAAGCCTTGAATACCGGCCACGCGCCGAAATACGGGAGGGATACAGAATTTTGCCCGACAGCTCATCGCAAACCAATTACGGAATTTCGCACAGGGCAAGAATAACCGCGTTGTACCAGAAAGACTGGCTGAGGATGGGTTTTGGGGTTCAGGACGTACGCAGCTGGGGTGACGACAACACCTACAATTCGGGTGGAATGTATGGCAACGATGCCAGCATAGACCTGAGTGAAGCCTGGGTGCAAATGAATTTCTTAAAAAATTCCTCCATTAAAATAGGACGACAGTTTTTGGTTTATGACGACCAACGTTTTTTTTCAACCCGCAACTGGAACCAGAGTAACCTTTACTATGATGCCATATTGTACAGATTATCAAAGGAAAAATTTGAACTTGATGCCGCCTTTTCGACCAACCTCGATAAGGATACCCTGTTTACCATTTGGTACACACCCAAAAAAGTGAAGGCGCTTAATCTGGTCCATGCAAGCTATGCTTTCAGCCCTGATTTCACAGGTTCGCTAATGATATTGGGTTATGGGTACACAAAAAACCAAAAAAGTTCAACCATCTACATGCGTGGAACTTATGGAATTTTTCTTGACTATAAAAAAGAAGGAACTATTTTGTGGGCAAGCGCTTACTACCAAAATGGAAAAAATGCCACAGGCCGCGATGTCAGTGCCTATAACCTGAATATCAGCGTAGGTAAAAAAGTTGGAAAACTAAAGCCGGGACTCGGATTTTCGTTAAATTCAGGAGATAAAGCCGAAAGTGCCGACACAACGTCTAATCCGGGAAGCGACAATCTTTTTGATATGCTCTATGGTAACAGCCACCAGTTTTACGGCCACCTTGATTATTTTGTAAATATGCCAAAAGGCACTGCCAACGGAGGTTTGCTCGATTTTTATGCTACCTTCCAATATCAGGTAAGCCAAAATACTGCCTTACTTGCCGATTATCATTATTTTAAGCTGAATCAGGATATTATTGATCCTCGTTTTAACGATTTCTCCAAAAAAATTTCCGAAAAATCATTAGGGCACGAGGTTGATTTGGGTTTCAGGATCAGTTTCAGCAAAGAGGTGAAATTGCAGGGTGGTTATTCGTTCATGTTTCAGGATGAGACCCTCGAAATTATTCAGGGTAAAAAGCCGGGAACTACTGAATTACCAAAATGGGGCTGGCTGATGCTGACAGTAAATCCGGAGATTTTTTCGTCGAAGTAAATATTTGACCATGAGGTTCACCTTATTGAAATCTGCAGTGAACATAGGGTTTTCCTTGAAAATATCTGGTGATATTATTTGTCATTCAAAACCTTAAACCACCATTTCTCGTTTGTAGGTTTCTCATGCTCCAACGCGAGAATCTTTTCGGTTTTCTTTATTATGCGAGAGGGGTTTTTAGCCAATTTGCGGGTTTCATAAGGATCTGTTTTCAGATTGTAAATTTCCCAGGAAGTGTTCCCCTGATGCATGTTTTTACGCAAAACTTTCCATTTTCCAAACATTACAGCTTGTTGTCCACCATATTCGGGGAATTCCCAATAAAGGTAGCGATGTTTTTTTTGCTTATCACCCATTAATTCAGGCAAGAAACTCAATCCGTCAGCATCAATTGGTGTTTTCACACCTGCAACATCACAAAGTGTGGGCAAAACATCCCAAAATGCCGAAATGTAATCTGTGGTTCTTCCGGGTTTAATTTTACCTGGCCATGCAGCAATCATTGGAATTCTGATGCCGCCTTCATTCAAAAAGCCTTTTCCATACCCATATTCACACCGGAACGGGCCTCCACTTGCGAACCAGGGTGAATCGATTCCTGCGGTATAGCTTGGCCCGTTGTCACTTGTAACGATAATGAGTGTATTTTCGTAAAGGCCTAGTTTTTTAAGCTGATCAATTAAAATTCCTACCTGTTCATCGAAATATGAAATCATTGCTGCGTAAGTGGCGTGAGGATAACGGACAGGAAAATACCCGTCTCTTCCGGTGTAGGGTGATTCATCACCAAATTTTTTTACATAATAATCCACCCATCGCTGAGGTGCTTGTAATGGAAGATGAGGAATGGGTGTTGCCCAAAAGAGAAAAAATGGATGATTGCTGTTTTTCTGAACAAAATTGGTAAGTTCAACAAACATTACGTCGGGTGAGTAGGATTGAAGATTGAACATCCCGTAAGAGGCCGGATCTAAAGAATCGGCAAAAGGCGGTGATTTTGTGTGTGGAAATAGAGTGTCGTTTCCCAAAAATACCCGCTGACGATTTTTGTAGAGATGAACAGGATAATACGTGTGTGCCTGACGCTGGCAGTTGTAGCCAAAGAAAAAATCGAATCCCATATCGTTGGGTGTGCTTTTGGAATTGGGTGCTCCCAGTCCCCATTTACCCACCAGACCTGTTGAGTAACCAGTATTTTTTAACAAATGCGCCAGTGTAATGGTGTTTTCAGCCAGAGGGATTTGTCCTTCAAGGGTAGAATCGGCCAGGACTGCCCGGTAATTCCAAACATCACCGCGTTGTGTCCATTCATCGTTTCCGCGGATCTGGGCGTGCCCGCTGTGTTTTCCAGTGAGTAATGAACATCGCGATGGTGCACAAACTGCCGATCCACTGTAATGTCGGGTGAACATGATGCCCTGTTTGGCCAACAAGTCAATGTTTGGGGTTTCAATCTTCTGTTGTCCGTAACATCCCAAATCACCATAACCAAGGTCATCTGCCAGGATGTAAATTATGTTTGGTTTTTGGGGTTCAATTTTTTGTGAATAAACCTGATTTACCGAATGCAATAAAATTCCAACCCCCGCAATTTTAATCAAAAAGCTGTTTTTAATCTCAAACATTGATTTGTTGTTTTATGACCTGGGCGCTAATATAATCTTCCTTAAATCAATTCCTCATATTTTCGAATGTATTCCATTTTTTTTGATGCAAATCGAAAGGTTATTCAACATCCGGTTCAAAAAAGATCCATTGTATGGCCGGATTCACTTGATGGAGGGCTGCTTCGCAATTATTGATGTTTGCAATCAGCTGACCGGGCGTATCTACCTGCGTCATTTTTACTTTTACAGCCACCATAATCTTGTGACCTAACTGAAGGGTGATCAGATTAAGCACTTTATCTACCTGCGGCATTGATTCCAAAAATGATTTGATTTCTATATTAGTCTTGTTGTCGGAACTTTGCCCGATCAGTAATCCTTTGATTCTCACCGCAAGAAAAATGGACATCAGTATGAGTAAAACACCAATACCAATACTTCCGGCAGCATCATAAACAGGATTACCGGTCACAACAGCAAGACCAATGGCAATGAGCGCAAAGGCCAATCCCAACAAAGCGGCAACATCTTCGCCCAACACCACTACGAGTTCGCTCTGACGTGTGTTTCGTGCCCACGACCAAAGCGATTCGTTGTATCTCACCTTATTGATCTGGGTTATGCAACCATAAAGCGAAGCTGCTTCGAGTACAATGCTCACTGACAGAACTATTACAGCAACGAGCGGGCTTTTCAATCCTTCGTGTGAACCCATTTTGTGAATGCCTTCATACACCGAAAACAGCCCACCCATGCTGAATAATATCATAGCAACGATAAACGACCAGAAATAGATTTCTTTGCCATAACCTAAAGGGTGTTCCATGTCCGGCTTTTTCCCGGAGGTTTTTAACCCCAGATACAGCAGCAACTGATTGCCACAATCAGCAAAAGAATGGATAGATTCGGCTAACATGGCGCCGGAACCGGTTATCACAGCGGCAACGGTTTTTGTAATGGCTATCCCGAGATTTGCCAGAAAGGCAAACAAAATCGATTTTAAAGATGCATCCTGATGCGACATCTGAGTTTTGTTTTAATAAAATAAAAATTCAAAATAAAAGATGGGATATGAAAAGACAATTGTCAGTTGGCTTCTTTTATTCTGCATGCCTGAATGCTTCGCTTTAAAACGCACGTACAGCCCTCACAAAGCAGGGAGTGTTCTTATCAATGTCGCTTCTGAGGCATCCGTTTTGAAAATCAAGCGCTTCGGCAAGTGATGCGAAATTGTTGGTGGAACTCCAATAATATCCCATCGACAAACCGCCAATTATGTCCTTGTGGTCGCAGATAAAAGACAATTCATAGGAACTTGGTAAAAACCAGTCGTCGAACCCGTTCAGCGCCAGGTCGTCGCAAATACGGGCAGCAATCCCTGGCTCGGCGCAACCGGTAACGATGGCGGTGGTGTTGGCCTGTCCCGAACCAACATCCGGCAAAGTACCATTGATGCCTGTTCCGGAGCAGCCCCAGAGAGCATTTGAAGTCTGATCGCTGGGCGCTACAATAAGTCCGTGTTGTTCTCCCGGAACGTATCCAGGATCATTTTCAGTTAAAAAATAAGCGATGATGCCGCCGCCATAATTGTCACCCAAATCGAACTGCTTTGTGGTAAACTGAACCTCGTTGCCATAAGCTACATCTGAACTGTTGATGGCAAATGCCCTCATATAATAGGTGGTCAACGGGGTCAATCCTGTGAGGGTATCACTGAAAGCGCCAATGCCGCTACCCACTACAATATTATTATCATACAAAGTTGGGTTGGACTGTGTTCCCCAGCAAAATCCCCTTGATGTGATGGGTGAGCCTCCGTCATCAGTTATTTTTCCACCACATATTACCGACGATTTGTGAATCAGATACTCACTGGGTTGATAGGTTGTAACCACTGCAAGGTTGCCTTCGGCTGTAGTAAAAGTTAATTCATTTCCGTAAGATGTCATTTTGCTGTTGGTAGCGTAAGCCCTTATGTAATACTGGGTTGAAGGCAATAGTCCTTTCAGATAACTTCGGTAATCTCCTTCACCTGAGCCATTTTTGGTGGTATCAAGGTAAATGGTTGGCGACGGAGAGGTACTCCAGCAAACACCCCTTACCAGAATCGGCAAACCGCCGTTGGTAACAATGTTGCCTCCGGAAGTAGCAGTTGTTGTTGTAATTTGCCACACTGTATTTGTTGTTATAACAGGTCGGTTGTTCAACACACAATAATCGCCTCCTGATGGATTTGGGAAATACTCAATCTTAGCAGTCCTGCCACTACAATAATCCCATTTCTGTTCTTGTGTCAACTCATAATCAATGATTTCGCCAACAGTATAGCCTTCAAGCAGATAATCGAACAGTACCTGACCGGTTGCCTGACCAAGGCAATTGATTTCATTCCATCCGATAACTGAGCCTGCACCTTTCGCAACAAAAGTTTGTTGAAGGTCTTTATCTGGGTCTGTTGCGCCTTTGCATGCAACAAGGTAAATAATTGATTGAGGAAAAATACCATCAGGAATCCTGGCATTGATAAATTCTTCAGAAAATGCATAGACTGGAACAGATTTCCACACCCCGCCCGTAAGTTCCTTAACTTTAAAAATAGCAACCTGGTTGGCAACCCATTCAGGATGGTATTTATGTACAATGGAATCGATGGGTAGATCGCCTGCCTTTTCACCTGTTGATATCCATGTGAGATCATCTTTCTGATCATATCCGCCATGACTGATATAAAAAATAGTTCCGAAGTCGCTCAAATAGTTGTCAATGAAAGCCAGATCAACCTGTTCACCATTCTTTATTGTAACTGTAAAACCAGCATTTGAGTAGGTATCGTACAAATGATCCACAAGTTCGAGGTTGTATGGACGATTTTCGTCTTCAAACTGTTGATTTAAAATGCAAACATCCTTGTTACCGACCAAAACAGGATTGCCATCTCCATGCTTTTGGTTTAATGTTTTTTTCTGAACACTTTTCAGGGATGAAGTATCAATTTCTGAAACAATATTCCAGATTATGGCGCCCCCGTTTTTGAACTTTACATAGAATGAGGAGCTATCAGTCCAGGCATCTTCAACTGCAGTCTTTGTTTTGATGTCATCCAGTGACTCGTAAAATGCAGTTACCGGATCGTCAGAAAGCATAGCATCATCAAGCGTGGCTGAAACCTCAATGTACCCCATCTCAATGGCCTGGATTTGTTCTGGTGTGATGCTTGAGGGAGTGTCGTTTTTATCCTTTTTACAACTCCCTGTAAGAAAGATTGATACCCACATAAAGATGATTGCAGAAACCCAAAAACTTCTTTTCATTTTCTTTTACTTTTTAAAATCAATTACAATTGGAAAGTTCCGTTAATGGGGCGCTAATGTAAAATTAATTCAAGTGCCGGAATTGCGCTGGTTAAAGTTTTTTTGTTCAAAAATATTAATAGGCAAGGATGCCTTATGAATATTTCCTTAATGGTTTCCAAGAGTTTAATAAAAAGGTTTCCGGGGTTTCGAACTTATTCTTTCCGGAATCTCAGCTTGATCTAAAAATTGATTGATTACTGGAAAAATGAAAAACCTAACAGGATTTTAAATCCTGTTAGGTTTCATTATAAAATCAAGTCATTCAATTACTTCACTACAATTTTATGCATTTCTCTGTTTTCGAGGTTCTCGAATTTAAGCAGGTACATGCCTTTGGTGTAGCCTGATAGATCGAGCACGGTGCTGTTGCCGTTCCATTTTATCTGTTCAATTACATTACCGGTGGTGTTGTAAACAGTTATTGTTCCGGGATTCCATTTTGAATTTCCGTTAAGGTTTACTGCCACAATGCCTTGGGTTGGGTTAGGTGTCAAGGTCAGCGCTTTGTGGGTAACATAGGAATTTTGCTCAACACTTGTCACCAGGGCGTTCCATATTGGTTCGTTTGCGTAGCAAACCAGGTTGCAGGCCACATCGAGGAAAGGATTGAAGCCGTCATCGCAGTTCGGGCAGGTTGTTCCTGAAACACAGTCAGGGTTGTTGGGGTGGCAAAGGTCAACGTAGTCTTCATCGAAAACATATCCAAACACCACATCCTGAGCGGAAATGAACGGCGTCATATCATAATCGAACCAGGGAGCTATTGAACCCGGGCACCAGCCGGCACGGTCGTAAAACCATGTTCCGTTTTGAGGCATGCACCCGTCAGGATTAGGATTACAGTCGCTCCAGTTGTGCTGTTCAAAGGTTTGGGCGCCATTCACCCATACATGGTGGGTGTCTTCATGAAATTCGGCGGCATTACCTGTGTTGTTTTCACCCCAGCCATGGCCCGTCGAAACAAGTTTGAGCGAGGAAGCAACAACCATGTCAGGATATGAAAAGTTTTGCGGTTCAACAGGTTGCAGGTTTGCAGGGTCGCCAAACGGGTACTCGTCATGCCATATTTTGGTAACAGCACCAAAATTGTAGGGTGGATTTCCTGCAACAAAATACAGCGATAACTTCCAGTCGTATCCGTTGTCAAGCGTGTAGCAGGTTGGTCTGAACCTGACTTTTCCCTGGAACAGCGACATATAATCGGTAAGGTCAATAGAGTGGGTGCAAGGTGTGCTGTAGGGTGTAATGTACCTGATTATTTCAACCCATTGTCCGTTCGGACCGAGGGCTTCAACCCTGGCAATCCTGTCCCATTCGCCACACCCACCTGTTGGCGGGCAGCTAATCTCCAAAGTGGCTGTTACCTGGTTGAAAGCTCCTGTAAAATTTGGAAGATCAGCATCAATTTCTTGTGACAAAACGTTGCTGGATAGCCAAATGTCTTCAAAACAAACAACATCGGTGTTTTGTGCCGTAGGTACAACATTGATGTTGATGGTCTCCGTTGCCGTTGCCCCGAAGTTGTTCGAGGTTACCACATCTACCTGGTAAGAGCCATAGCTTGGTGGCATCCACCAACCCAAATAGTGGCCGTTGAAATAGTTGAGCGGAGTGACGGTTTCGCCGTTAACATTAAAAACTACCGACTGAACAAAGAAAAGTTCAGGATTGTCGATGGTGACAATTGTCGATAGCTGAATGTAGTCCAGTTCAGGAACAAAAACATCGCCTGGCAGAGGACTCCGTGCATCAATTACGGGGTAGTAGGTGTAAGGATTTATCACATCAAAAGAGTTAAAAATAGGCTCTGCCGGGTCCCAGGTTCCGCCTCCGGGTTGTGATGCTTTTACCACTACTTCACCTTCCTGGCCAGTAAGGGTCAGCATATTTCCATTAATTGTTGCAGGGCCTGATTCGATGGTGAAAATGACATCAAGTCCTGATGTAGCTTCAGCTTCAAGCTCAAATGGCGGATCAATGGTAAGATGGTTGGGAATCTGTGGGAAGGTAATCGCCTGAAATCCGGGGTTGAGGTCACCGCCAAAGTTGGAGGTAGGGCCATTCAGCGCAAAATTCATCAGGTCAGCATCACGTGCTCCGCCACCAGTTTCCGAAATGAGTTTGGTAATCGAAGTATTATTTCCCCCCGGAACCCCCTGGTTGAATTTGTAATAAAGCAAAAGATTGTTGGGAGTACCGGTAATCTCATTGTTTTTGAGATCCATCACTTCTGCGGCCGTAAGGGCTTTGTCCCAAACAGAAACTTCATCAATGCGTCCGCCATAAACGAAATTAAATCCGGGCAACAACGATTTTCCGATCCCGAAAGGCATACTTGCATTGGTGAGCACACCAGAAGCGGTGGATTGCCCCAACAAAATTCCGTTGGAATAAAGTTTGACAGATGATCCATCATAAATCCATGCAAAATGCTGCCAGACCTGAGGAATAATGGTATTGGCAGGGGTAACGAATTCACACATTCCGTTGGAAGCGGCCAGACGGCATTCGATGACTCCGTTGTTGAGGATAATCATGTAAAATCCGCTTGATCCGTCGCGAAATCCCATCATTCCCTGGCCGTAGCCAAGTGCGTCGGTGTAAAACCAGCCGGTCATCGAAATAGCGGTTTTATTGATTACATACTGCCCGGCTTCAGGCAATACCACGTAATCATCAACCTTGTCGAAATGAAGGTACTGATTGGTTTGGGATTGTAAAAACCCCCACTGTGTCAGCATCAAAACTGACATCACCAAAACTTTGAAAATGTAACTTTTTTTCATGTTCGTAATATTTGATTTGTGAATAAAAAGAAATTCAATCTTTTACACATCTTACTGAGAATGCGTTTTGTTTGTTGGTTACCGATCGTTTTACATCGCTGCGGGTGTACGACAATTGCCTGAACCAGGCCTGTGAACTACCTGCACCGTCGGAAGTCCAATAATAGCCGGCATCCATGAGTTTGTCAAATGTTTTGTCTTCAGCATATCTGATTCCACCACCTAATGCTGTAAATCCCATGGTGTTTTTAGCTTTGATGTTGGGATCGTACCATCGGTCAAACCGGGTCTTTTTCATGTTTCCACCGGCGTTGTAGCCTCTCCAACCTGTTGTATCCCAAACTGTATCGGTGTTTGCAAAAAGGCTGTCCATTTCTTTTTCCAATACTTTCCAGTCAAAATCTGTGGCTACATGCCAGCCTTCGGGGCAAATCCCTCTTATTGTGTCGAGGGTGTCGTTGCCATAATTCATCATCTCGTCCCAGGTGTAAAGGCCGCCGTAAATTTCGCAATTGGCAGGATCGTTGCCGTAACAGTATTTTTCTATCGTGTCATTGTTTTTCAATGTATCCGCCGAATTAAGCATGTCGCCGAGGTTCAGGTTTTCGCGGAGCCAGCACTGACTGCCTATTTGAACTGTATGATAAACCTGACCTCCGTAATTAATTGTTTCCATTCCCGGGCAGGGAGTGCCGGTGTTTTCCGCAGGGATAACCGGTGTTTGGTTTTCTTTTTCTTTGCACGAAAACGCAAGTGCCGTAAAAAACATTAAAATTATTACTGATTTTAATAAGCCAGTTTTTTTTGCTCTTTTCATATTTTATTAATTTTCAGTATTTTGTTTTTTTTCTTCTATGGGTGATGCCAGAGCTGCTAGGTTTTTCATGAAGGCCAGAGGTGAAGACGCACGTCCGTGCTGCCAGATCGAGTCTTTAGACGCACGTCCGTGCAGCCAGATCGAGCCCTTAGACGCACGTCCGTGCAGCCAGATCGAGCCCTTAGACGCACGTCCGTGCGTCTTTACATTCCGAATCATCATGGCATCCACCATACTTTTACTGTAGTAAGGTCGCCACCCATTTTGCTTGTCTGGGTGGTATAGTTCACTGTATTATTTTCTGATTCCGATGGAGGGTAGGGGAGCCTGAAATAGTTTAGCGGATCGCCTTCCCAGGGTGTTTGCAGGGTGCGACGTACAAGGCAGTATGCTTCCCAGGGCTGTCTGAACAAATCGATCCATCGCTGGGCATACAGGAGTTGTAGTTTGTTTTCACTGAAAAATATCAGGTTAGCAACATTATACAGGTTGACAGATTCATAGCGCGGGTCGGTGTAAACCCACATTGCGGAATTGTTTTTCAAATTATCCCAGAATTCCATTGAAGCAACCACCGCTTCAAAATACTCCGCCGATCCAAGGTCTTCATCCTGAGGTACCCCAATCCCCCTGAAATAGGCTTCAGATTTTATAAAATACCCCTCCTGTCCTGTAAGAATTATTTCTGGAACATCGTATTCATCGCGGATAAGGAAATAGTTAAAAGGTGAAAACAGGTTTGTTTCACCTTTAATGGTATAATTCAGATCGCGATGGGTGCCGTAAGGAATACCGCCTTCAGCCGGCGTTGAGGCAGTGGGAATTTGCGGATAAGCCACCCATTTTTCTGCATTGTTGGTTTCGAAGAAAATAAAAGCACGTCGGTCGAAAAAGCCACTTCCGTCATTGGTGTCTGATGATGACATCTGGTTCCAGATGGTGGTGCCCATGCGCAGATGCTTGTGTTCGCGGAATGCCCAGCTCGAACTTTCACGGTTCCAACCCTGCTTGCGTGGCAACATAACCACGTCTTCACCTGGTTTTATCAGTGGCAGGTTGTTGACGATGATTTCTTTGATGATGGTATCAGCCAATGCCGGTTCTTTTTCGTGAATACGCATGGCGTGACGAAGTCGTAGCGAGTTGGCAAATTTTATCCAGAGGTTGATGTCTCCATCAAAAAGATGGTCATATTCTGTAATTGCGAGGTTTTTTCCTCCCGAAGGAGTTGTGGGTGAGGCACTCATGTTCTCGGCTGCCCATTTCAACTCATCCAGAAGGAAATGGTAAATTTCTTCCTGGCTGTCGAATTTTGGACGTAGGTATTCTGTTCCTTCAAAACCCCGGCCAGCATCGAAAAAGGGTATATCGCCAAAGAGATCAGTCACCCTGAAAGTTTTATAGGCAAGTATTGTTTTTACCATGCCTTTTACATTGTTCAGAGAATCAGGCCGTGAAGGATTTTCCATTTCCTTGAGCCTGCGTTCGATGTCGCGGATGTGAGCCAGTGCTGAATAATAATTCCTCCAGATGTCTTCAGTGCCAATGCTCAGGTTTTGCCAGGCTTCTGCGGTAAGCACACCAAGTTGGGTTTGCTTGTAAAGCACCTCGTTGTGAACATACATTTGTTCGTCCCAGCCCAATTGCAACGAGCTTACAACCTTGTTGAAAAGTGGCCCGACACTGGTGACCGTGGGGTAATATGGATTTTTGTTCAGGTCGTCGAAGTCTTTTTCGCACGAAACAAACAATATCGCAGAGATGAAAACCATACAGAAAATTGCCTTTTTTATCGTATTTATTTTTTTCATGATATTTCTGATTTAAAAGTTTGCAGTAATGCCTAATGAAAACGAGCGGGTGCCTGGAAATGAAGCCCATTCGAGACCCTGGGCATTTCCCGAACCAATCAGCCCTTCAGGATTGATTTTGTTGGGAAGGGTTGTATAGAAATAAAACAAGTCACGGCCAACAAGTGAGATCGTGAAATCCTGGAATATCCTTGTCTTTTCAACAACAGCCGACGGTATTCTGTACGAAAGGGATATTTCACGCATTTTTACCCAGGTATTTTCCATAATCCCGGGCTTTGAAATAAACTTACCCCAGCCGCCGGCATTGGGCATGTATTTGAAATAGTAATGTACAACCTTGTCGTTGGGAGTTCCATCTTCGTAAACACCGGGCAAAATCACCCCTACATTTCGGGTGACACCGTCGGGGTCGGTGTAAGGCAGTCCTCCACCCTCGCGTTCGACAAGCGTTTCGGGGGCTTGTCCGGTTTGTAGCAAAATTACCTGCGAGCCACAATAAATATCGCCACCCCACTTGGTGTCGATCAGTGTTGAAAGCGAAAATCCTTTCCAGGTTAAGTTGGTGGTAAACCCTCCGATGAAATCGGGTGATGAATTGCCGATGGGAACACGGTTTTCAGTGATTTTGTAGGTTGTGCCGTCGTCGCTGATGATGGGCTGACCGTTTTCGTGATAAACGTAATCATAACCGATGATGGTTCCGTAATCTTCGCCTTCGCGCACAGCGATGGCTGGTCCATTTAAAGCCCATATATTGGCCAGTTCGAGAATGTCGGCGCCCTCGCCCAGACTGACAACCCTGTTGCGGTTGCGGCTGAAATTAATCCCGGTTTCGAAAACAAGACCCTGTCGATTAATGATTACGCCATTCAAAATCAATTCAATACCCCGGTTGTCCAATACCCCGTTGTTGATCCGGATTCGGCTTGCGCCTGATGAAAGCGGAACCGGTGATTCCAGAATCTGATTGTCGGATTTTATATAATAATAGGTGAAATCGACGGATAACCGCTCGTTGAACATGCCAAGTGTGGTTCCGATTTCGTACGATTTTGCCTGTTGCGGTGCTAACTCGATGGGTGGGATAATGGTTGGAAGGGTTGCAGTTTGTGTGCTTCCAAAAGATCCTGAGGCGTACACAAAATCAAGCTCATAAGGATCGGTGTCTGTGGCTGAATTGGCAATCGAACCTTTCAATTTCCAGAAGTTCATCCATTTTGGATTAATGTTTAATGCTTCGGTAACAATAAAACTCAATGATACCGACGGGTAAAAATACGAATTGCTCCTTGGTGGTAGTGTTGACGACCAGTCGTTTCGTCCGGTCAATTCCAGAAAAAGGTAATCATCCCAGCCGAGGTTGAAAAACGAATACAACGAATTAATCTCCTTTTCGTACCGGTATTCGCGGCGATAACCTGAGTTTGCCTCATCATTTGCAGTATATTCAGTTTGCGATGGGTCTTCATAGTTCGACATGCTGTAAAGCCACGGATCAACCCATTTTCCTGATTTTCCTCTCACTTTGTAATAATTTCTCGACCAGTTGGTTCCACCAAACGAAAGGTTGACGTTTAGCTTTGTTTCCAGCAATTTTTCCTTGTGAAGGGTGATCAGAAAATCATTGTTGATGGCTTTGTCCTTTCCCATTTCCTTTTCATAAAAACCATCAAGCAGCCCTGCAAGGTCAGCAGGACTGTTGCGGGTTTCAAACTGATCGGTGGTCAAGTCGATACCAACACGTCCCATAGCTGTGAGCCAGGGCGTGATTTCATAATTCAACGAAAAAGCACCCAGAAGTTTATCCCGGGCAAGTGTTTTATTGTTTTTGTAAATTTCCCACCAGGTTGAAGGCGAAATGTACCAGAATGGATAATTTCCACCCCAGTCGTTGCGCGTTCCGTCAGGATTTACGTAATTTTCGGTTTCGAAGGCTTTCCAGCTTCTGGGCCACGAATAAAGTGCGCCTTTGGCAAACGAACTGTACGAATCGCCCATCCCGGGTGTATTCAACCGGTTGTAATTCATGTACGAAACGGCTACATCAGCCTTAACTTTTGATGAAACATTGATATTGGAACCCAGGTTGATGGTGGTTTGATCGTAGTTGCTGTTTGGAATGATGGGTGTGTGGTCGGTTCGGGTAAGCGACATTCTGATGGTTCCCATTTCGCTACCACCCGAAAAAGCAATGTTGTGAGTTGTCGTTGCCCCATTGTCGAAATAGGTTTTTAAATTGTCGGGCTGTGGTGTGAAGGGTCGCATTTCGCCATCCCACCATTTCACCATCTGGCCTTCCATTTTTGGCCCCCAGGAGGCGGCAGTTCCATAATAGCCAAAAAGTTCGGAGGTCGGTTTGCCAAATGGGCCATTATCATTGTGTACGGAAGCCGGGTAAATCCAGGTTCCCGCACTGTCCTGCTGAAACCGTGGCTCAGACAACGATACCGGACCACCGGCGCCATAGGTATTTTGAACGTCGCGATAGCGGTATGGATTAACAACCTTGTAATTATAGCTGTAGGTGATGCCGATTCCTTTCTGTTTTTTTCCCCTTTTGGTGGTGATAAGCACAACCCCGTTGGCGCCCCTCGAACCATACAAGGCCGATGCCGTTGGTCCTTTCAGAATGCTGATGTCGGCAATGTCGGCCTGATTCACGTTATTGATGGCTGAACCCCAATCCTGGCCACGGCCTATTTGCGTAAGCCCGGGATCATTTTCCATCGGCACGCCATCAACCACAATCAATGGCTGATTGTTACCCGTGATGTTGTTGTTGCCACGAATGATGATGCGGGTGGTTCCTCCCTCAACGCCATCAGGTTCCGAAATCTGAACACCTGCCGAACGGCCACTTAGCGCATTGAGCACATTCGGAGCCTTCGACCGTTCAAGCTGTTCGCCCCTAAAAGTTTCCGTAGTATAACCTACTTCGCGTTTCTCCCTTTTGATGCCAAGTGCGGTAACCACCACTTCATCAAGCTTTTGTGCGGCAGGAGCCAGCGTGACGTTTATCTGTGTCTGTGTTCCAACTTCCCTCAGCTCGTCAATAAATCCCAGAAAATGAAATACCAGTGTGTCGGAATTTTTCACCCCGGATAATTTGTACGACCCCTGAAAATCAGTAACAGTTCCGTTGAGTGTTCCCTTTACATACACCGATGCGCCCGGAATACCCAATCCATCTTCTCCCGAACTTACAATTCCTGTGATGGTGAGCCCCTGGCTGTAAGCAGACATCATAACAAGTGTAAAAAACAACATCAAAATACTTTTCCGTGTATTCATAAATCTCTTGGTTTTGTTATTTCAAAAATCATGAGTTAATTTCATTATTACTTAACATGTTTCCATTTCTTGGTTTTCCGCACGATTGTCTTACGATTAAATTTGTGGGAAGTACAATCTGCTCGTAGCTTCCATTTGTAGGTTGTTGAATAGCATTGAGAATGATTCTGACAGCCGATTCGCCAATTTTTTCAACTGGCTGAGATATTGCTGTAACCGATGGCACATAGAATCGGAAAAGATCAATATCATCAAAACTAATAATTGCAACATCTTCAGGGATTTTATAATGTGTTGAGCCTAAATATTCAAGGCAATTTACAGCAACATTGTTGTTTGAGGTGAAAATTGCATTTATAGGATCGGGTTGCTGCAACAGGTTGTCCAGCTCACGCTGAACGTCTTCGTGGATTGTGTTAAATCCTATTTCCCTTATCATTCCTGATTTCAGGCGGATTTTATGTTTTCTGAGGGCTGCTTTAAAACCGGCTTCCCGGTCGTTGATGTTTTTCAGGTAGGCTGGCGTAATGCGCAGAAAAGCAATTCGTTTGTGACCATTTTCAATCAGTTGTTCTGTTGCCTGAAACGCACCCGCATAATTATCAACCCCCACATAATGTCCCGTAAGTCGTGGCAATGGTCTGTCGATAAGCACAAAAGGAAATTTTTCCTTTTTCAGGAGGTTGAAAATGCTGGTGGTGTGCTGCGATGTCGAAACAATGATGCCGTCAACCTGCCGTTCACGGAGCATTTCAATCAGCCTGATCTCTTTTTCAGGGTCTTCGTCCGAACTGCAGAAAATCAGATTGTAGCCATGCGATGCAGCAATGTGTTCGATGCTTTTGGCAATTTTGGAGTAAAAAATGTTGGAAATGTCTGCCACAATCAGGCCGATGGTTTTCGAATTACCCAACCTGAGGCCACGCGCCAGCATGTTTGGCTTGTATCGCAGTTCTTTTGCTTTTTCCATTACTTTCATCTGGGTGGCTGAACTGATCCCTTTTTCGTCGCCACGGTTGTTCAGTACAATGGAAACCAATGCAGGAGATACGTTTAAACATTTTGCGATATCACTTAACGAGCTTTTTTTCAATGTTTTATTAAACTTAAACGTTTTAAATGAAAAAAATCATGTTTAAAATGCACATTGATAGGAAATTATCCATCCAACTTTTTATACGCAAAGCAAAGTAAATACAAATTGTGAGAAAAAAATAAAAAATTTGTAAAAAAAATTTGGGTTGGGAAATTTCGTGATTTATCAGGATTTTGAGGACGATTGTTTTTTGAAAATGCCTTATTGAGCCATTATTCACCGAAAAAGGGCTTCTCAAGGTGTTATGACAAGGGGATTTTTTACAATAAAATCACGCTTCGCTGATTTTAATGTTACTAATGACACATTCTTGTAAAAATCTGATAAACATATTATTGGGGATTCCTCCCTTATTTCGGCTAAGCTCAATACAAGTCGGTCGGAATGACGGTGTACTTATGAGTTTAGGGGCTGGGTTGGCGGGCGCTTAGCGCCCGCCAACCCAGCCCCTTTTTCACATCAAATTGCAGGTCATTCCGACCAAAAAGTTTTGTCTGCCATAAAGCAGACAAAATTTTGCAGGGAGGAATCCCCTTGTCATAACATTTTGATTTCCCGCTTTTCCCCTATCCAATATCTCAATTTCGCAACCGTCATTCCTCTCCCGAAGCGCTTCGCTTTCGGGAGAGGAATCCCCAATAATCAGATTTTCTACTTTTTATGAAAATGTGTCATTAATAACCCTTCCAGCGGTCTATTTCCAGGTTTTAGTTAAAAAAAAAGGCTTTATCGTTTACCGATAAAGCCCTCTGTTGCTGCCCTGATTGATGATTGATCAAAATCAATCAGTCAAAAAATGAAGTTGGTCTATAAAAACACCATGTTTTCTTTGGAAGTGGTTTTTTCACAGTAATGACATTGAAGTTTAATGACAGCCTCATTTTTAATTACTTCAAACCTTGTGGGTACCGCTTCGTTGTTGGTGATGCAATTTGGGTTGAAACATTTTACAATTTTCTGCACTTCATCAGGAATTTCAACCTGTTTCTTTTCCACAACTTTGTAATCTTTGATGACTATTAATGTAGCTGTTGGGGCTACAAGGGCTATTTTATTAATCTCATCGCTTTCAAAAAATTTGTTTCTAACCTTGATGATTCCTTTTTTGCCATATTTCATGCTGTCGAGGTTCGTTCCGAACAAAATCTGGTCGTTCGACTTGTCCAAATTCAGAATTTTGATAACCTGGAAAAGACTTTGAGCCGGAATATGGTCGATGACAGTTCCGTTTTCGATGGCTGAAACCTTTAATTCTTTTCTTAATTCTTTATTTTCCATGATTTTAATCTTGTTTTTTGGTTAAAAAATTAAATAGCGCCTAAAATTGTAGCCAGCAAAGCCTGGCGCACAAAAACTCCATTAAGTGCCTGCTGAAAATAGTAAGCCTTCGGATTGCTGTCAACATCGGTCGAGATCTCGTTAACACGTGGCAGAGGATGCAATATTCTCATGTTTTCTTTTGCACCATCAAGCATCGCGTTTTCAAGGTTGTAAATGTTTTTCACCTTTTCGTATTCTATTGGGTCCGAAAAGCGTTCACGCTGGATACGCGTCATGTAAATGATGTCTGCATTCGGGATAACATCCATCAGGTCAGTATATTGATGATATGTGAGTTGTTTTTCCTTGATGTGCCTTTTTACGTAACTTGGAAGTTTCAGTTCTTCGGGCGAAACCAGATGGAATGTGGTATTGAACTGGGTTAATGCCATAGTAAGCGAATGAACGGTACGACCATATTTCAGGTCACCAACAAAAGCAATGTTCAGATTGTCAAGAGTTCCCTGTGTTTTACGGATCGAATACATGTCGAGAAGGGTTTGCGTAGGATGCTGATTTGCCCCGTCGCCGGCATTGATTACCGGAACTGGCGAAACCTCGCTGGCGTAGCGGGCACTTCCGTCTTTTGGATGCCGCATTACGATCACATCACTGTAGTTACTAACGGTAAGAATGGTGTCTTTGAGCGACTCGCCCTTGCTCACACTTGAGGATGCTGAGGAAGAAAACCCAATCACTTTTGCACCAAGCCTCGAGGCAGCACTCTCGAAACTGAGGCGGGTGCGGGTGGAAGGTTCAAAAAACAAGGTGGCTACAACGTTGTTTTCCAAAATTTTCCGGATGGGATTTTTCTCAAAATCTGCCGCAATATCCAGAATTCTTATCTGCTCCTGTTTGGTGAAGTCGTTAATGGATATTAAACTTCTGTTTTTCATTGTTTAAATTATTTTGGTTGTTAATTCTTTCTGTCAGGCAAAAAAAAAAGAAGTATTCCGATGGAAATACTTCTTTATCAATGTCTTGTATTAATTATTATTTTGAATTTGTCTTTTGTCATCCTGGTTGGCAAAGATAAAACAGAAATCTTTGGCCGAAGGTTAGGATTTTTAAGAATTTATTAACAACCTGGTTAATATTTGTTGTAACGTTTTCCGAAAGTGAAATTCAGGTAACCTGTCAGAAAGTAATAGTTTGCAGGAACGTTGGCAACAATGGGAACGGGAATTGGGTAACCATCAACGGCAACCCCGACTTCCAGCGATTTAATATTGGTATTGTATTCGCCAAACTCAAAATTCAAAGCACCTTTCAGGTATGCCCCGGGGTAAAATTTGATTTCATCAAGGCCATACGTCCAGGGAGCCCGGCCATAAATAATTTCGGGGAAATGTTTTTCGGGATCATATTTTTCAGGTTCAGGAGTGTAAAAGTTTTCCTGATCGAGAATGTAGAGGTAATAAGGCTTGGCAAAACTTAGCGACAAACCTCCATACAAGCCAAACCTGAGTTCGACGCCACCCCAGTATGGCTTTGTATTGAGCAAAATCTGCCTGCCCAGGCCTGCACGAACAATATAAATTTTGTTGATTTTGCCATAAATGTAGCTTTTTGCATTGTAATAGGTTGAGTAATAGTTGGTTATTTTTACTTCCTTGTGCGATTTCATTCCTGTAATTTCAAGCTCCCACAAATTTTTATGAAATGCGCTTGCGTTGTAGCCTTTTCTGAACAGAATACCCAGTCCGTTGGAATGCAACATGCCTCCCCCCATCATCTCCTTTTTCAGGATTACTTTGTTTAGAATGGTGTCAATTTCCTCAAAACGAATATCTTCAACCTCCTGTGCGTTGAGAAACGCCATTGGGATAAAGAAAAGGGAAACAACAATTATTTTTCGAAAAGACCACATGGTTTTTGAGTAACTAAAGCCGTAAAAATAACATTATCAAAACCTTGCAGGTTTAGTCAACAGCAGGTTTACCTTCTGACTTCTTTCTGGTATTTCTGTACTTCGCCGTATGCCGGACATTGTTGGGTCGATTTGCAGGAACTGATTAAAAAACCAAAAACGATTACCATTGCAAGTATTAATGATGCTTTCGAAACTTTTTTCATATTTTTACGCAACTTATTGTTATTAAATGCCTGATTTAGATTTGCAAAAATAATTTTTAAACTTTCTAATAAACAAAATTTTTCTTTGAATATTGCCGGTAAATACGAAATTTGGCTGCTGAAAATTTTTTTAAAATATGTCGAAAGTTAGTCCGGTAATCGAAGAAAGTTGGAAAGCCACACTTGCTGATGCTTTCAGTGCATCTTCCTTTGCAGCGCTGAAGGATTTTCTAATTTCCGAAAAAGAGCGGTTTCAGGTTTTTCCCCCCGGCCCGCTGATTTTTTCGGCCTTCAATTTTACCCCTTTTCACAAGGTAAAAGTTGTTATCCTTGGGCAAGACCCTTATCATGGGCCTGGCCAGGCGCACGGCCTGAGTTTTTCTGTTCCCGATGGTATTGATCAGCCCCCATCGCTGCAAAACATTTTTAAAGAAATCCGCGACGACCTGGGATTACCAATTCCAAAAAGCGGAAATCTCGAAAAATGGGCAACGCAAGGGGTGCTGCTGCTCAATGCAACACTCACGGTAAGGGCTCATCAGGCAGGTTCGCATCAAAACCGTGGTTGGGAAGAGTTTACTGATGCTGCAATAACAAAACTATCAACAGAAAAAGAGCATCTTGTTTTTTTGCTTTGGGGCAATTATGCTATAGCCAAAGAGGGCATGATTGATGGGAAAAAACACCTGGTGCTAAAGTCCCCGCACCCATCGCCATTGTCAGCTTCAAGAGGTTTTTTCGGAAATCGGCATTTCTCCAGGACAAACAACTACCTGCGTAACCATGGAATTAGCGAAATCGACTGGAGTCTTTAATCGAATTTATTTACAAATCAATAATTTAAACTATGAAAACTCGATCAACATTATTTTTTTTAATGGCTGTTACAGCAATTTTATGTTACGCAACCCCTGCGTTTTCGCAGGTTAAGGGCGACGATATCCTGGGTACCTGGCTTAACGAGGACAAGGATGCTCATATTAAAGTAGAAAACCGTAAGGGGAAATATTACGGAAACATTGTCTGGCTAAAGGAACCCAATGAGGTAGATACAGGATTACCAAAGCTGGATGATGAAAATCCTGACCCGGTATTGCAAAAACGGCCAGTGATGGGACTCGAACTGCTCACTGGTTTTGTATTTGATGGTGATGATGAATGGGAAGACGGCGACATTTACGACCCCAAAAGCGGAAGTACCTACAGCTGTTACATGGTTTTTACTGATAATACCAAAAAAACACTAAAGGTAAGGGGTTACATCGGGGTTTCGTTGCTTGGACGAACAACCTATTGGACAAGGGTTCAGTAATACCAAAGATGAAAATCTTTTTTTGTGAATCAATTTGTTTGTAAGGCAGAATTAATTGTTTTCCAGATAATTTGATGAAGGTTTTCTTTTTCTTCTTTCGAAAGTTTTGAAACATCAACCGGTGGGTGAATGGTGAGTTGTATGGTAGCACGTGATATTTCACCCTTAGTTTCCATTACCCTGTACGAACCATCAATGGTTAAAGGTACTGCAATACTTTCGGCACCGGTTATCAGTTTAAAACTTCCCGGTTTAAATGGCCTCATGGTGTTGTTTTTGCTTCGCGTTCCTTCCGGGAAAATTACCATTGGATGCCCGTTTTGCAATTGTTTTATTCCCTTATCAATGGTTAACAGCGAGTTTCGAACGTTTCGCCGGTCTATCAACACACATCCCATGGCACTCATCCAAATATTGAGTACAGGAACTCTTCCCAATTCTTTTTTGGCAATAAAGCCCACTGTTTTTGGGATGTAGCCCACAATTAGCGGAATATCAGCCAGTCCCTGGTGATTACTCACAAAACACACATTATTGGCAGTTGGTAAGTTTTCGATGCCCCGGACAATAATTTTAACCCTGAATACCCAGAACATGTGCCTTGCGTAAAGCTGAGCGACTGCGTTCACGTACTTATCCGATCTTTTTTTTCCGTAAAAAAGCCGGATAATCAATGACGGGATTAAGATAAAGGGTGTTAAAATGGCTAACCATGTTACATACAAAACAAAAAATACATTTCGGATGGTAAATCTGAACTTCATATTATTGAATCACAATAAGTTTTAAATGATGTATTAACGGACAAAAATAGACTAAAAAAAACCAAATCCGATAATTTCATATTGGTTGAATGAACCATACCATTATCAGATTGTAAAAAAACTAAATTTGCCGGAATTCTTTAATTGTAAAATGTCATGAATAAGCAGCCTCGTTTGACTTTTTGGCAAATCTGGAACATGAGTTTCGGATTTTTGGGTATTCAGTTTGGTTTTGCATTACAAAATGCGAATGCATCAAGGATTTTGCAAACCTTTGGTGCTGATGTTCATCATTTATCATGGTTTTGGCTTGTGGCGCCCATTACAGGAATGATTATTCAACCAATTATTGGGTATTTTAGTGACCGGACCTGGACAAAAATTGGCAGGCGACGGCCATATTTCCTTCTGGGCGCAATATTAACCAGCATTGCATTGATCCTAATGCCAAATGCTCCGTCACTTGCAAACGTTATTGCTCCAATGTTCATTGGTGGGGGCTTGCTAATGATAATGGATGCCTCCATCAATATTTCTATGGAACCCTTTCGAGCACTTGTGGCAGATAAGCTACCCCCTGAACAGCATACGATGGGTTTTTCGATGCAAACATTATTAATAGGTATTGGCGCCGTTGTAGGATCGTGGTTACCATACATTTTGAGTAATTGGTTAGGCGTGTCAAACGAGGCAGCCGAAAAAGGATTTGTTCCTCCAAATGTTGTTTTTTCGTTTTATTTTGGGGCAGTGGTTCTTATTTCGGCGATAGTTTGGACTGTGGTGACCACAAAGGAATATCCACCTGATTTCTATAACGGTAAGTCCGACGCCGAAGCGTTTAAAGGACAAAAGTTTAGAATCCCCAAAACAATGTGGCAACTGCTTTTAGTACAGTTTTTTTCATGGTTTGCTTTGTTTTCGATGTGGGTCTATACTACCCCGGCTATTGCTCAACATTTTTATGGTGCCAGCGATCCGGGTTCAACAGCATATCAGGAAGCAGGTGATTGGGTAGGAATACTTTTTGGAATTTATAATGGGGTTTCAGCGATCATCGCTTTGCTATTACCACGAATTGCCGAACGAATCGGAAGAAAACCCACCCATGCCCTTGCTCTCGCATTGGGAGGATTATCGTTTTTATCACTGGCCGTAATCCCAAGCCATGAATGGCTTTGGATACCGATGGTAGGAATAGGTTTTGCATGGGGAAGTATTCTTGCAATGCCTTATGCTATGCTGGCAAATTCAATCCCACCAAAGCAGATGGGCGTATTTATGGGACTTTTCAATATGTCGATAACCATTCCTCAAATCGTTAATGGAATATTCGGTGGATTAATTGTACGTTACATTTTTAATGGTGATCCTTTGAAATCGCTTTACATGGCAGGTGTTTTCATGATGCTGGGTGCAATCAGCACATTTTTTGTCAGTGATAAAATCAATAGATAATTTTCAAAAACAAATACCAGGTCACTTGAAAAGGGTTATTTGAGGCGTTTTTTGGATATTGACTTCAATGATAGAGGTAGAATTTTATTCTTCGCAGTAATTATTATAGTAATAGAGTGCCTCGATATCCTCAAGCCCCATCTCAATTGCTTGTTGCCAATCGGCACACGCACCTTTGAAATCGCTCATAAAATATTTTGAGATGCCTCTGTTGAACCATGACCGGTACCAATCGGTAAAATATTTTTGATTGGAAGGCCTTTTTTCAATCGCTTTCGAAAAATCAGCGATTGCACCCTGATAATCATGGATCTTGTGTTTTGCGCTGGCTCTGAAATTGTAGATGGTAAAACTTTCTTCTTCTGTACAACTTTCCAATGCTGAAGTTAATTCAACGATCGATTTTTCATAATTTCCGTTTTCGTAACTGGCAATTCCAGTTTCAATTTGCATGTTAGGCACATCTGGTGTTGTAGTCTGTAAGTTTGTTTCCTTGTTTTTGGAACAGTATTCCTCAATAAATTCCAAAACATCAACCGAACCATAGTGTTGGGCGATTCGCCAATCGTCACAGGCTTGCCAATTGTAATTGATTTTTTGCCAGGCTTTGCCCCTCATTACAAAAGCGTCAATCCATAAATCAAATTCCGTCGAATTTTCATCAGGTTTCATTACGATCGCCTTTTCAAAATCATCAATCGCCCTTACAAAATCATTGGTATAGTACCTACATACACCTATATAATAAGGTATCCTGTAATCATTGTGTGAAGGATTGAATTTCCAGGCGTCCTCAAAAAGAAACAAGCTTTTCAGGTATTTCCCATCTTCAAATTTTTCTAACCCCTTGTTGAAACAATGGATAGATTTTTTTGAATCAGATAAAACAACCGTACTGTCACCATTTTTTCCGCAATTTTTCTTTAATAATTTTAATGCCTGATCAGAACCAAGTTCAGCAGCTTTTTGCCAGTCCTTGCAAGCCTGATTGTAATCGTAAAGCGAATAATTGCAATTCCCACGTAAATAATAAACCTGTTTTAACAATTCTGGATCAGGGTAAGGAGCAATGGTATCTATTAATATGCTATTGAAGTCAACTTTTGCCTGATCAAATAATTTTAGTTTTTGATAAGCCTTACCCCTCCATAATAATATTGAAGATATGGCGGTGTCAGGTGGATGAACCAACAAAGCTTTGGAAAAATTCTGAGAAGCAGTAACGTACTTTTCTTTTTTGAAATTCCTCACACCTCCCTCCATAAAGGTTAAGTAATAGTTGATGTCGGCTAAACGCTTGGGGTCGATAACAAAAATATCATCGATAAAAGTATTAAAATCAGTGAATTTTATTTCGTAATAATGACTTTTAAAAAGTTTTTCCCAATTGTAATTAAGCAGGTATTTTACATAAAGTTCTTTTTTGTTTAAGGTTTCGTAGATTTTGAATCTAACAATTTTTTCACCTGCAATTTCAATGGGATACACTGCAAAAATCATATTCGAAACACTCTCTTCCCGCTGAAATACTGCCTTTTGAATTTGATTTTCAATTTCAAAGAGATAGGTTTTCTCGTTGTAGTTGGGCATGATGCCACTACATAACAAGTTCATATTAACAGCATAAGGTTTGTTAAACTCGGGTGTTGCCGGTAAAATTTTATTCCATTTGTTCTGGTTGAAAACATAGTATTTAAGTGCCTCATAGCCTGTCCAATTTTGCTCTAGAATTGGAAATTCGTAATTTCCATCCTGATATTTAATAATGAGAATTGAATAAATCTGGTCGAGCACGATAACTTGTCTGACTTCAATATTGGTAAAGTTTTCTATTCCCAGAAGATACCTGCCTTTACTTATTCTGTTAAGACTGTATTCTTTGAAAGGTATTTTGTTTTGGGCACTAATCCATGCACCGTTATTTTGAAGAGTCCAACCTGTTGCTTTATCAATTTGCGCAACAATTTCACTGATGAGCGAGGCTTGTTTTTTAGGTCTTTCCAACTGTTGGGAAAATCCTGTACTCATCATAACGAAAAAAAATACGAGCAATAAAAAGTGTTTTTGCATTGATTAACACATCATTTAATGTATTTTACAAATGTACACGAAAAAAACTACACTGCAACTACCAAGCTGAAAAACCAGTGGATGAGTACAATAATACCACCAGCCAATTTCAAAATATTACTTTGGCCAGGAAATCCATACTGATTCTCAAAACACCGTCGATAGTTTACAATACAAAGATATACAGTATTTTAGAAAAAGGACATCATTAATTTAATGGAAATTTTTGTCAAAATAGTAAGCATTAAAATTCTTTGAAGTTTGAAGGAATAGAAAAAATGTACTTTTGTGATCTAAATAACAAATAATCAGAAAACATGAATATTGAAGATTTGAAGCCAGAAATTGTTTGGCATTTTTTTAAGGAGATTACAAAAATACCACGTCCGTCGAAAAATGAAGAAAAGATAGCGAAATTTTTAATTGATTTTGCTATTAAGCATAAGCTTAAATACGATCAGGATGAAATTGGCAATATCGTAATTCGAAAGCCAGCAACAAAAGGCATGGAAAAATGCAAAGTAGTTTGTCTGCAAAGTCATATGGACATGGTTTGCGAAAAAAACGAAGATGTTGAATTTGATTTTACAAAAGAAGCCATACAAGCATACATCGATGGCGATTGGGTCACCGCAAATGGAACAACGTTGGGTGCTGACGATGGAATTGGTATTGCTACTCAGATGGCAGTTCTTTCATCAAAAGATATCGAACATGGACAGCTTGAATGTCTTTTTACCATTGATGAAGAAACGGGGCTTACGGGAGCATTTGGGCTTGACCCTGGATTTTTGAAATCAGAAATTTTGCTCAATCTTGATTCTGAAGATGATGGTCAGATATTTATTGGTTGTGCTGGAGGGCGTGATACTGTAGCTAAAATGTGGTTTACCAAGGAATTGGTTCCTGATTGGACATTACCCTATCGAATTAGTGTAAAAGGACTTAGAGGTGGACATTCTGGTGATGATATTAATAAAGGTTATGGCAATGCCAATAAAATATTAAACAGAGTCCTTTATCAGGCAACTCAAAAATTCGGCATAAGGTTGCATAGTTTTAATGGAGGAAATTTAAGAAATGCTATTCCCAGAGAAGCAGATGCTATTGTATTGATCAATCAAGCAATCAAAGATAAATTTATTAAATTGATTGATGAATTTAATGTAACAGTTAAGAAAGAACTCAGAACCACAGAACCTGATTTGCAGGTCAGGACTTTCAAAATCGACCAACCATATTATGTCATTGATGAAATGTCACACCGGAAACTGATAAACTTGATTTATGCTTGCCCTCATGGTGTAATTGATATGTCAAGAGATATTCCAAACTTTGTTGAAACATCAACAAACCTGGCTTCAGTGAAAACACAGGAGGATTATTTTCTAATTACCACCAGCCAGCGAAGTTCTGTTTCCAGCGGGTTGGATGATGTAGTGAACATGGTTGCCGCTACTTTTAAATTGGTAAATGCTGATATTGAGCATACTGATGGTTACCCTGGATGGACTCCCAATACAGATTCGGAAATTCTAAAAGTAGCAAATCAAGCATACAAAAAGCTATTTGGAACTGAACCAAAAGTTTTAGCAGTACATGCTGGATTGGAATGTGGGATTATTGGAGAAAAGTACCCTGGGATGGATATGATCTCCTATGGTCCTGATTTAAAAGCAGTTCATAGTCCTGACGAGAGAATTCATATCAAATCAGTTGAGAGATTCTGGTTACTAACATTAGAAATTCTTAAAAACATTCCTCAAAAAATGGATTAATTGGTGCTGCTTTATTAATATTCTGGTCATGTATTTGGTAAGAATTGGCATATTTTCATTGTTTTTTGATTTGTCGATCGATAATTCCAAGGATAAAAATTATAAATATGCGTAATAAAACACCTATTAATCAATCAAATAGCAAATAGTAAAAAAAAATTTAAAAAAAATTTGTTTCTTAAGTTTAAATAGTTTTACCTTTGCACCCGCTTTTCAAGCAACGTTCTTTTGAAGATTGAAATCAAAATAAAGAGTTACAAAGATTTTTTTCATGATAAATAAGTTTGATAAAAAATTTGGTCAAAACAAAAATCAATGTAATTTTGCAGCCCTTTTTCGGGAAGAAAATTAGAGGATGAATGCCAATAATTTTTTTCAGAAAAAGTTTGCAGAGTTAAAAAATGAAAATATCTTTGCAGCCCAATTTTGAAAATCGTTCAGAAAATAAATTGAAATTTTTTTTCAAAAAAGTTTGCATAAATGAAAAATAGAAGTAATTTTGCAGCCCTTTTGAAAATAAGGATACAAGAATAAAAGTTCTTTGAAAAAATTGAAGTAAAGCCAAAGTAGCAAATATCCATAGTCAGTTCTGATTATGAAAGTAAATCCGAAAGACATTAAAAGATTTACATTTACAATGAAGAGTTTGATCCTGGCTCAGGATGAACGCTAGCGGCAGGCCTAACACATGCAAGTCGAGGGGCAGCGAGAGTAGCAATACTTGTCGGCGACCGGCGCACGGGTGCGTAACGCGTATGCAACCTACCATTGACTGGGGCATAGCCCGGAGAAATTCGGATTAATATCCCATATTATTTAATTTGGGCATCCAGGTTAAATGAAAGCTTTTGCGGTCATTGATGGGCATGCGTGGCATTAGCTAGTTGGTGAGGTAACGGCTCACCAAGGCAACGATGCCTAGGGGTTCTGAGAGGATTATCCCCCACACTGGTACTGAGACACGGACCAGACTCCTACGGGAGGCAGCAGTGAGGAATATTGGTCAATGGGCGCAAGCCTGAACCAGCCATCCCGCGTGCAGGAAGACGGCCCTATGGGTTGTAAACTGCTTTTCCAGGGGGAGAATTTTTCTGTCGTGACAGGAATTGACGGTACCCTGGGAATAAGCATCGGCTAACTCCGTGCCAGCAGCCGCGGTAATACGGAGGATGC
>CALFEP010000206.1 GCA_937950125.1 uncultured Bacteroidota bacterium | reverse complement strand
TCACCTTTGTAAAACCTTTGCCAGACAATACTTCCATCAGGGGTAAGTTTGTAGATAATAATCCATGTTGGTTGTGAGGCAAACGGAAATGGTTGATTTGTTAAAAAATTAAATGTGAGTCCGAAATAGATCATTCCAAATTTGTGGTCGAATGAGTTGTAAGTATAAAAAACACTTGTGTCAGAATAATCCAGGTCAACGAAATGATTGACTATCTGACCTTCTGTATTCACCTCAATGAAGGCTGGAGCATAGTTTGAATTGTCCAAAATATGTTCCGTACCAACGGCAAAATAGCTTGTATCCGTCAATCCTTTAAAGGAGTTACGGGGCAGAAACAATTCAGGGTAATAGAAAAAAGTGTCAACGTTCAGTGTTTCCTTATTTATTACCAGAAAGGTTTTATTGTTATCCCAGTAAAGATACATGTGATAAACGTTGTTTTCGGGTATTTCCATTACAGTGCTTGAAACCACAGCGGGGAAACCCGAGATAATATTATCACGATATGTTTTCGATGTTAAATCGAATTCGCCAATAAATAAATTTCCACGACTATCATCTATTGCCCCAACTGTAACTAATTTATTGTCGTCTGTCAATGTGCGGCCATATACACTGCCGGAATACTCGTTACTACCATAGATTGTATCATAAACTATCTGTAAATCGGAGGTAACTTGTATCAGGTTAACCGTTTGTCGGTTATTCTCGATAATTACAGCAGTCCTTACGCAAAGAAGCGTTTCGTTTAAATAAGGAAATATGTCTGTTATACCCAGTTCAACATATTCAGGATAATCAGTAAAAAAAACACTGTCAATCAGATTGCCGTTGCCATCCAGTTTCATTAAACCACTAATGGTATTCTGTCCATAATTTCCACGACTATATGCTATGATAAAACAGCCATTAGCCATTTCGACTGCATCAAAAGAAAAATCATCATAAGGTGTCCTGATAATTTTTTCGAATGTTTGAGACTTAATATTTGTATTGAGTAAAACAAAGATTACCAATAATAACCAATTTAATGCTTTCATAACTGTAATTGTTTTTGTTGTTAATTTTTTCAATTTCCTGAACCAGTACAATTGATTGTTCCAAACCTTAACTGTGGAATATAATGAGCAAATAATGTTTCAGAAACAATCACATGATATGTAAAAATGACATCAATGAAAACTTTGTTGTCTGGTTTCAAATCATCTATAACATAATAGGCTTTATCCACCCAAAATTGCATTTCTTGTGGATTCAGACAATAATCATCCGGGCCATCCCAAAAACAAGGGTTCCCGTTAGTGTCCTCATAATAGAAAATATCTGGAATAATAATAATATTCGTAAAAAACACTGAACCTTCACATCCATAGTCCGTGCAATGATTTGTGTTTAAAATGCCATTTATCCTTGTGGAAGCATCCGATCCAATTCCCTGACCCTGGTTAGTCCCATCACAATAACCCTGCCCACCAACAGGATACCAGTAATCATTACTTTGAATAAAACATGCCCAGGGTTTAGGAGGCGTGCCGGCAGCAAGGGTAGTCATTTTTAATTCAGCATATTCCTGCCCTACATCAATTATTTCAACATCGGCCATCAAAAGTTCAAATCCCGTATTTTCCGAAAGTTCATTCTCAGTAAAGCTTAACAAGGTATTAAAGTTATCACAAACCTGCTCACCAGATATCATGTAAACATTATTTTCATCAATAAATATTTCAACATTAATATTTATTGAATCGTAAACAAATTCTTCCAGATTGTCTTTTTCAGACCTGAATTCGTAGTTTACACCGGCTTCAAGCATCCACAAGGCCTCGTTCAGCGGCAAATCACCGCCACTTTTCAACTCTTGTTTGTGTGCCTGAAAACTTTCGTTAAACTGCGTTATGAGCGGAATTACCTGACCCTGGTCGGGCATAAACTCGGTGTACTGATAGCCTTTGTTGGCTTCTACACCAGTTTCGGATTTGGAACATGCGTTGATCATTACAACGCTGATGCCTGCAAGGGCAAGCATCGCAAAAAGAAAAGACAATTTTTTCATTGAATAAAAATTTTTGTGATTAAAAATTTTAGTTAAACGTTACAAATGTATAGGATAAAAACGTTTCATAAAAATTTTTATGAAACGAATCAGCCAAAACAAAACATTCATCAACAAAAAACCCCGGCCTTTATAGAAGTGCCGGGGTTTTTCAATTTGAAAAACGAGTGTTAATTCCTGTTTCTGCAGTTCAGTTCATCAAAAGCCTGTTCCAAGCGTTTAATCATCTGTGTTTCCGACTCTCGCAGCCATTTGCGGGGGTCGTAGTATTTCTTGTTGGGCTTGTCTTCGCCTTCAGGATTGCCAATCTGGCCCTGCAGGTAGCCTTCGTATTTTTTATAATAGTTCATCACACCTTCCCACGATGCCCACTGTGTGTCGGTATCGATGTTCATTTTTATAACACCGTAGCTGATGGCTTCCTGGATTTTTTCGGCCGGTGAGCCGGACCCTCCGTGAAATACAAAGTTCACTGGGTTGGGTTGGGTGTTGTATTTTTCCTGAATATATTTTTGTGAATTGTGCAGAATGATGGGTTCCAGTTTCACATTTCCGGGTTTATAAACACCGTGAACATTTCCAAACGAAGCTGCAATGGTGAAGCTGTCGCTGATTTTCATCAGTTCGTGGTAAGCGTAGGCAACGTCGGCTGGTTGTGTATAAAGCTTTGAACTGTCAACGCCGGTGTTATCCACGCCGTCTTCCTCGCCGCCAGTTATTCCAAGTTCTATTTCCAAAGTCATGCCCAGTTTGCTCATGCGGGCAAGGTATTTTTTACATATTTCGATGTTCTCCTCCAACGGCTCTTCCGAAAGGTCAAGCATGTGTGAGCTAAAAAGTGGTTTCCCGTGCTGGGCAAAATATTTTTCACCGGCATCAAGCAGACCGTCAATCCAGGGAAGTAATTTTTTTGCAGCATGGTCCGTGTGAAGAATGACAGGAACGCCGTACATCTCTGCCAACAGGTGAACGTGTTGTGCTCCTGAAACGGCGCCGGCTATGGCTGCTTTTTCGTTTTCGTTCGAAAGTCCTTTTCCTGCAAAAAATGCAGCGCCGCCATTCGAAAACTGAATTATAACCGGAGAATTCACCTTGCGGGCAGCTTCAAGCACAGCATTCACCGAATCGGTTCCAACAACATTTACAGCCGGCAAAGCAAAACTGTTTTTCCGGGCAATTTCAAATACCTTTTTCACATCACTTCCAGAGATTACGCCCGGTTTTACTACATCCAATATTTTTTCTGACATAATTTTCAAATTTTAAATACAACTTTTTTTTAACGGGCACAAAAGTAAAACATTTCGCAGCAATTAGCCTTTAAGGAATTATTAATTGCGTCAACTGCCTCCCCTTCAACGGCAATTTGTCACTTTTGGTTTTTATGTTGAAAATACTTTTCAATCAGGCGTGGAACTGGGTATTTGTCAATCAATTCGGATTTTACTGGAACAAACTTTTCAGTAATTAAAGGTGCTGTGATTTCGGATTCGATGAACCGGGCAATAATTTTTTGGTGTGTTAAAATGTGTGTGTATTTCCCGGATACTTTTTTGATTACCGGAGTTGAAGTTGAAAATAATTCGCTCCAAAACGGCTGATCAATCAAATTGTCTACCGGTAGGTCAACGGTGCTTTCGATGAGCGGAAAATCATACAAACCCTTCCAGATGTCGTTTTCTGTGCGCTTTTTCAAATACACAAAACGGTTGTTGCCTTCGGTGTAAGCTATTTCAAGGTAGTAAAAATACCGGGTTTTCGGTTCCGGTTTTTTTTCTTTAACAGGAAGATCGTTGACGATATTTTTTGAAAATGCAAGGCATTTATCCTTAAAAATGCAGGAAGAACAATCTGGATTCCTGGGTTTGCAAAAAACCGCGCCAAATTCCATCATCGCCTGGTTAAAAACTCCGGGCAAGTTTTTATCAATGAGCAAATTCAATGCTTCCTTCACATGGTTCAACCCGGCCTTTGACGTAATGGTTTCTTGGATGGCAAACAACCGGCTTATCACCCGCTGAACATTTCCATCGATGACAGGCGTTGGCTGACCAAAGGCAATGGAAGAAATGGCTGCAGCGGTGTAAGTACCGATTCCGGGCAGTTTCAGTATCTGATCAAAATTTTCAGGAAATTTGCCATTGTTGGTTTCACAAATTGTTTTTGCGGCTTTGTGCATGTTTCTGGCTCTGGAGTAATAACCCAGTCCCTGCCAGAGTTTCAGAATTTCATCTTCGGAAGCATCGGCCAGGCTTTTCAGGTTAGGAAACTTTTGTGTGAACTTAAGGTAGTATTCCAATCCCTGATTGACACGTGTTTGCTGCAAAATTACCTCTGACAGCCAGATTTTGTAAGGGTCGGAGGTGTTTCTCCACGGTAGGTTGCGGCGATTTTGAAGATACCAGTTGATGAGTTTTTGTGTAATGTCCATTTTGAAATCAGGTGTTGGTTTTTGTTGTAACGTATTGTTATTTAATCATTTAAATAGGTTCTGGCTGCTGGTTTCGGTACTACAAAAAAAGGTAATTAATTGGTAAAACGGTTTGTAAATCATTTTCTTAAAAATTTTTCGAATTTTTTGGCAACTAAAAAAAAATTATATCTTTGCGCCCTTGATTACATATCTAATAATCAAAACTTTAAATTATAGATCATGACAAAAGCAGAAATTGTAACTGAAATTGCCAATAAAACCGGTATCGAAAAAGTAACCGTTCAGGCAACAGTAGAAGCATTCATGGAAGCAATTAAGAATTCCATGTCAAACGGAGAAAACGTTTATTTGAGAGGATTTGGTAGTTTTACTATTAAGAAAAGGGCTGAGAAAACCGGAAGAAACATTTCGAAGAACACAACCATCATTATTCCGGCTCACAACATCCCGGCTTTTAAACCCGCAAAAACCTTCGTTATCGAAGTAAAAGACAATGTTAAAGTAAAATAATCTGGAAAGGAAGTAACGATGCCAAGCGGGAAAAAAAGAAAACGCCACAAGATGTCAACTCATAAACGTAAAAAACGTTTAAGAAAAAACAGGCATAAAAAGAAGTAAGTTTTAAAAGATTAAAAAGATTATTACATGGTGTCAGTTTCAAGGCATTGTGTAATAATTTTTTTTTTACCTTTACGCTTTTTCTAAGTGACAGTTGGTCAGTTGATTACTTGCTTATTTAAAATTTATTTTTGTGGATAGGGAATTAGTTATCGATTCGGGTTCCTCGGGGGTTGAAATTGCTCTTTTAGAGGATAAAGTCCTTGTGGAACTGAATAAAGAGAAGAACAATAAGCAATATTCGGTTGGTGATGTGTATTTGGGTAAGGTTAAAAAACTGATGCCCGGATTGAATGCTGCATTCGTTTATGTTGGTCACGAAAAAGATGCCTTTCTTCACTACCTCGACCTTGGCCCCCAGGTTAAATCTCTCAACAAGTTTACCAAGCTGGCTATTGCCGGTAAGGTTGCCAATATTCCACTCACCGATTTCAGGCTTGAACCTGAAATAGAAAAAACAGGCAAAATTTCAGATGTTCTGGCTGTAAACCAGCAAATTCTGGTTCAAATTGCCAAGGAACCCATTTCGACAAAAGGCCCGCGCATTGCTTCCGAAATTTCGTTTGCAGGTCGTTTTCTGGTGCTGGTTCCGTTTTCCGACCGGATTTCGGTATCACAGAAAATAAGAAGCCTCGATGAGCGCAAACGCCTCAAAAAAATCCTGAAAAGCATCAAGCCCAATAATTTTGGTGTTATAATCCGCACGGCTTCCGAAAACAAAACTGTTGCAGAGCTTGAATCGGATTTGAAAGACCTGATTGCCAAATGGGACCAGATTGCCACCCGGCTGAACAAAGCCGAAGCGCCTCAAAAAATTGTCAGCGAGCTGGATCGTACCTCCGCCATGTTGCGCGACATTCTGAATGCATCATTCAACAGCATTCACGTGAACGACGCTACCCTGGCCGAAGAAGTAAAGAGTTTTATTAAAACAATTGCCCCCGAAAAATCGGGAATTGTGAAATATTACAATGGCTCGCGGCCAATCTTCGATTATTTTGGGATTGACAAACAGATTAAAAATTCGTTTGGCAAAATTGTAACCATCAAAAGTGGCGTTTACCTGATTATTGAACATACCGAGGCGCTTCATGCCATCGACGTAAATTCTGGTCACCGGGTAAATCGCGACAAAAATCAGGAAAACAATTCGGTGGAAGTAAACCTTGAAGCCGCTGCAGAAATTGCGCGCCAACTGAGGCTTCGCGATATGGGTGGAATCATTGTGATCGATTTTATCGACATGACCGAGGCCAAGCATCGCCGGTTACTCTACCAGAAACTAAAAGAAGAAATGGGCAAAGACAGGGCCAAACATGCCATTCTACCTCCCAGCAAATTTGGTCTTGTTCAAATAACAAGGCAACGCGTACGCCCCGCCATGAACCTTCAGATACAGGAAAAATGCCCTGTTTGCAACGGTTCGGGCGAAGCCAAACCCAGCGTCCTGATTATCGACGAAATAGAAAATAACCTCCGTTACCTCATCGAAGAACAAAATGAAAAGAAACTAAATATTTCGGTTCATCCCTTTGTTTACGCCCACCTTACCCGGGGATTCCCGTCACTCCGGTTGAAATGGATGTACCGCTACAAAAGTAAAATCAACATCAAACCCCTGCCCTCTTACCACTTTCTGGAGTACCATTTCTTCAACAAAAACAACGACGAGTTGAAGATGTGAGTTGCAACAAGCTGATATTCTGCACTTTTTTATTACCAAAAATATATTTCTTACTTTTGCGCTGCTTTGCAGAAGACAAATATTTTAATAACTTAAGGTTTTAATATGGAAACTGTTGTTAGTGGCATAAGACCTACAGGGAATTTACACCTGGGAAACTATTTTGGAGCAATTAAAAATTTCCTGAAAATGCAGGAAGAAAACCGTTGTTTTTTCTTCATTGCCGATTATCATTCGCTTACCACACACCCTACCCCCGACGACCTTCACGGAAACGTTAAACAGGTTCTGGTTGAATATCTTGCCACCGGCATCGATCCCGAAAAGGCAACTTTGTACATTCAGAGCGACCTTCCCGAAACAGCAGAATTGTACCTGCTTCTGAACATGAATGCTTATTTGGGTGAGCTTGAACGGGTAACTACTTTTAAGGAAAAAGCCCGCAAACAACCCAACAACGTAAATGCCGGACTGCTCACCTACCCCTCGCTGATGGCTGCTGATATCATCATTCACAAAGCCAACAAAGTACCGGTAGGAAAAGATCAGGAACAACACCTGGAAATGACTCGCACTTTCGCCCGCAGATTCAACCGGATGTACAACCATGAATTTTTTCCTGAACCGTCGGCTTTCAACTTTGGTAACGACCTGGTGAAAATTCCCGGCCTCGATGGCAGCGGAAAAATGGGCAAATCGGAAGGAGAAGGAAACGCCGTCTTCCTGGCCGATGACCCCAAAGAAATCCGCAAAAAAGTGATGCGCGCCGTTACCGACACCGGCCCAACCGAACCCAACTCGCCCAAATCCGACCCGGTCGAAAACCTTTTCTCGCTGATGAAAGTCGTTTCCTCGCCCGATGTTGTGTCGTATTTCGACGAACAGTACAACGCCTGCACAATTCGTTACGGCGATATGAAAAAGCAATTGGCTGAAGACATTGTGCGGTTCACCTCGCCTTTGCGTGAGAAAATCCTGGAACTTTCGGCCAACGAAGCTTATTTAAGCAAAGTGGTAAAAATGGGCGCCGAAAAAGCCCGCGAAAGTGGTGCAAAAACGGTGAAGGAAGTACGCGAAATCATCGGTTTTCGTAAGTTTTAGGATATGAATTATTCGCACTCAGGTAATTTTTTTGACTGGCTGCTGCGTTTGGGAATCATTGCTTTTGTTGCTTCCCTGCTATTCGAAATGCTCAAAGGAACCGAATATCAAAGCAACAACTGGCTCTGGTTTGCAAGGATTGCCACACTGGTTGTTTTCTTTATTTTTTCGGTAACTTTGCTCCTGCTAAGCAAAAAGAGCTACCTGCTGTTTGGATTTTTCTTTGTTTTTGTGGGAAGCCTTTACAAAATACTAATGATGCTGGCCTTTGACAGAAACTGGACAGAAATACCTGTTTATCTCCTTCTGATCTGTATTTCTGTTTATTTTTATACAAGAACCCGGAAAAACCGGAATGTTTTGCACCGCTAATCAACCACACCGGCAAATGAAATCATTCAGGTACCTCATTTTCTTTATCCTTGTTAGTTTCATTTCATTTTTCTTGCTGGGATGGTATTCCGGCCTTTTTGCAAAAACCTCCGTGGAAATCAGACAAACGGGGCCTTATGTAATTGCTTACGTTGACGTTAAAGGCGAATACAGCGAAACAGCTAACATTCAGGATAGCCTGAACATCAGGCTGTGGGAAGACGGGATCGAAAATTACCAAACCTTCGGCATGTTTTACGACGATCCGAAAAACACACCGGTTGAAAATTTACGTAGCAAGGTGGGATGCGTTATTCACCCCGATTACATTTCAAAAATTAAAAAACTGACATCGAAATACCGGGTATTGACCATCGAAAAACAAACCTCTGCCGTAGTGGAACTTTCATACAAAAACGCGTTTTCGGTTTACGCCGGTATTTACAAAGCTTATCCGGCTTTAAAAGATTATTGCACTGAAAACGGCTACATCGCCAATCCCATCATCGAAATAGCCGAAAAACCAAACAAGCTGTTCTTTATCATGCCCTTAACGGCAAAAAAGTAAGCTATAACACCAAAACATTTTTAATCAATCGTTTAAAAAAACCATTCGATATTCTAATACATGCCACAGGATATTATAATTGAAAGAAAACAGGAACGCGTGGTTTTAATAGGTTTGATCCGCAACAGGCAAGAGGAAAGCAGGATTGATGAATACCTTGACGAACTGGCTTTTCTTGTTGAAACGGCCGGAGGAATTACCATAAAAAAATTCACACAACGGCTCGAAAAAGCTGATCCGCGGACTTTTCTGGGAGCAGGAAAACTGGATGAAATTGCAGGATTTGTTGCTGAATCAGAAATTGATCTGGTGGTTTTCGATGATGAACTGAGTGGCTCACAATTGCGAAACATCGAAAAGATAATGAAATGCCGGATTTTGGACCGCAATAATCTTATCCTCGACATTTTTGCCAGCCGGGCGCGCACAGCACACGCAAAAACCCAGGTTGAACTTGCCCAGTACGAGTACCTTCTTCCGCGCCTGACCCGGATGTGGACCCACTTAGAGCGGCAGCGTGGAGGGATTGGTTTGAGGGGCCCCGGAGAAACCGAAATTGAAACTGACCGGCGTATTATCCGAAACAAAATTGCCCTGCTTAAAGAAAAACTTGTCGAAATTGACAAACAAAAAACCACCCAGCGGCAAAACCGGGGCAAAATGATCAGGGTTGCGCTGGTGGGATATACCAATGTCGGGAAATCGACCATCATGAACCAAATCAGCAAATCAGATGTTTTTGCTGAAAATAAACTCTTTGCCACCTTAGACACCACCGTCAGAAAAGTAGTAATCGACAACCTGCCGTTTCTTTTGTCCGACACCGTGGGATTCATCAGAAAACTGCCTCACAGCCTTGTCGAAAGCTTTAAATCGACACTCGACGAAGTGCGCGAATCGGACCTGCTGCTGCATGTGGTTGACATTTCGCATCCCGGTTTTGAGGAACAAATTCAGGTTGTAACCGAAACCCTTCACGAAATAGGCGCCGGTGACAAGCCAACGATTATGATTTTTAATAAAATTGACGCTTACCAATGGGTTGAAAAAGAACCCGACGACCTTACTCCCGCCGGTCCCGAAAATACTACCCTTGAAGAACTTACCGGGTCGTGGATGGCGCGGATAAACAACCCGTCAATATTCATTTCGGCAACCGAAAAACAAAACTGGGATGTGCTTAAGAAAATGCTTTACGATAAAGTGAAAGAAATTCATATTACACGCTATCCTTTCAACGATTTTCTATATAACCTGTAACGCACTGTAAATGAAAAAAATACATCTGTATCTGCTGTCCGTACTCTCAGGAATCCTGCTTAGTGTGAGCTGGCCAATGAACGGCTTTCCTTTTTTGCTTTTTGTCGCTTTTGTTCCCCTGCTTTTTGTTGAAGATTATCTGGCAAACCGTAAATCTGAGTTTCACAAATTCAGCATCTTTAAGTTTCTTTACCTTGCTTTCTTTGTTTGGAGCGGCCTCACATTGTACTGGATCTGGAACTCAACCATTTTTGGTGGCATCATGGCGCTTTTACTCAATTCGCTGTTTTTAACCGTGCCTTTTTGGGTTTTTCATGTTAGCAAAAGAAATTTCATAAACAAAGAACACGCCTCCTTTTTACTGGTTTTTTACTGGCTGGCTTTCGAATATTTACACCTCGACTGGGATTTATCGTGGCCATGGATGAACCTCGGCAATGGCTTTGCCATGTACACACGCTGGGTTCAGTGGTACGAATATACAGGGGCTTTTGGAGGTACACTCTGGATTCTTGTTATAAACATCCTCGTTTTTAAGCTTGTAAAAAAAGGCCTCGAAAAAACATCAGGCAAAAAATCGCTGGTATTGCAAAGCCTTTTGATTGTTGGGTTGGTTGTTGCTCCGATAATTGTGTCGGCTTTTTTGTATAAAAACTATGAAATAAAAGGCGAACCCGCCGAGGTTATCATCAGCCAGCCCAATATCGATCCGTGGAAAGAGCAGTATCTTTTGTCGTACAGCGAAGTTTTTAAACGGACATTCGACCCTGTGGAGCCGCTCATAACGCCAAATACAGAATTTGTGGTGTGTCCTGAGTCTGCTATTCAGGAAGACCTCTGGCATCACAATCTCGAAGAGTCAAGAAGTATTTTGTACATCAGGAAGTATATCGAAAAATATTCCAACCTGAACCTGATTATCGGCGCATCAACATTCAGGATGTTTGGTGAAAACGAACCATTGACGCGAACTGCCCGCAAGTTTAACGATGTAGATAAATACTATGAGGCTTTTAATACAGCTTTGTTTATAAATAACACCCCCCATGTGGGTATGTACCATAAATCGAAACTTGTTCCTGGTCCCGAAAAAATGCCTTTTCAGCGTTTGCTACGGCCACTACAAAACCTTGCTTTCGATTTGGGCGGAACTGTTGGCAGCCTTGGATTATCGCCCGAAAGAACGGTTTTTACTTCGCTCGATGGCAAATTCAAGGTGCCGGCCATCATTTGCTATGAATCGGTTTATGGGGGATTTGTTGCTGAATTTGTGTGCAACGGGGCTAACCTGCTTTTCATCATAACCAACGATGGCTGGTGGGGAAATACCGCCGGACACAAGCAGCACTTCTCGTTTGCTCCCCTCAGGGCAATCGAAACCCGCCGTAGCGTTGCCCGTTCGGCCAATACAGGAATTTCGGCGTTCATCAACCAGCGCGGCGATATTATCCAACAGACAGAATATTGGAAACCCGCAGTGTTGAAAGCATCGATACCAGCAAATAACGAGATGACCTTTTATGTCGTTCACGGAGATTACATTGGCAGAATCAGCCTGTTTATTTCGTCATTACTTATTCTGGTTTCAATCGTGTCGTCGGTGGTAAATCGTAAAAACTCCATTCGCAGATAATTCAAAACGGGCAATGTTTATTTAACAAAAATTTAAGACACGACATCTCAGAAATACGCTATTTTTGCGACGTATTGTAAAACAATTCATTAACAAAAATTACAAATATTTATGGCAGTATTAGTTGGAAAAAAAGCTCCATTATTTGAAGCCGATGCAGTAGTCAATGGTGGCGATTTTGTTGAAAAATTTTCGCTGGAGCAATATATTGGTAAAAAGCACGTGGTTTTCTTTTTCTATCCGCTTGATTTTACGTTTGTTTGCCCAACCGAGATTTTGGCTTTTCAGGAACATTTAGCCGAGTTTGAAAAACGCAATGTAGCCGTTGTTGGCTGTTCCATCGATTCAAAATTCTCACACTGGGCATGGCTGAATACCGAGAAAAACAAAGGTGGTATTAAGGGCGTACGATTCCCGCTTGTTTCGGATTTATCAAAAACCATATCGACAAATTACGATGTTCTGGCTGGCGAATTTGTTACAAATGAAGATGATGAACTCGAGTTTGATGGTAATCCCGTTGCTTATCGCGGTTTGTTTCTTATTGATAAACAGGGCGTTGTCCGCCATCAGGTGGTAAACGATCTTCCTTTGGGAAGAAGCGTGAAAGAAGCGCTCAGAATGGTTGACGCGCTGCAGTATTTCGAAGAAAACGGCGAAGTTTGTCCTGTTGACTGGCACCTGGGTGATGACGCTATGAAAGCCTCATCAGAAGGCGTTGCTGACTATCTTTCAAAACATTAAAACACCATTTTGTCAAGAAAAAAAAGCCCCGGTTTTCACCAGGGCTTTTTTTATGCATGAAAATGTTTACAATAAAAAGCTGAGTAAGATACCCGCAGCAATGGCCGAACCAATTACTCCGGCAACATTTGGCCCCATGGCGTGCATCAGCAGGTGATTGTCTTTATCATATTTCAGGCCCATAACCTGCGAAACGCGGGCGCTGTCGGGAACGGCAGAAACACCGGCATTCCCGATTAAGGGATTGATTTTGTTTTCTTTGCTAAGAAAAAGATTCATTAATTTCGTAAACAGGATGCCCCCGGCTGTTGCAACCATAAATGAAGCCGCCCCCAGCACAAAAATCAACACAGATTGTGGTGTGAGAAAAACATCGGCCTGGGTTGACGCACCCACTGTTAATCCCAGAATTATTGTCACAATATCAATTAATGAGGTTCTCGCTGTATCTGCCAATCTTTTTGTTACACCGCTTTCTTTCAAAAGATTTCCAAAGAATAACATACCCAACAGAGGCAAAGAACTTGGCGAAATAAAACCAGTTAACAGTAAACCAATTATCGGGAATAATATTTTTTCGAGTTTGCTCACTGCCCGTGGCTGTTTCATCCTGATTACCCGCTCTTTCTTTGTAGTCAGAAGTTTCATGATGGGTGGCTGTATAACCGGAACGAGCGCCATGTACGAATAGGCAGCAATGGCAATAGGTCCAATCAGGTTTTTAACAGTGGTTCCATCTGGTAAAATATTAATTCCGTTGGCCAGTTTTGATGCTGTGAAAATGGCTGTTGGTCCGTCGGCGCCACCAATAATACCAATGGCGCCAGCTTCTGCCGGATGAAATCCCAGCATTAGTGCACCCAAAAATGTGGCAAAAATTCCAAGCTGAGCCGCAGCCCCTAACAACATGAGTTTCGGATTAGAAATCAGGGTTGAAAAATCGGTCATTGCCCCAATTCCCAAAAAAATGAGTGGCGGATAAATCCCATTTGTTACACCAAAGTACAGGTAATTCATCACACTCCCATTCTCGTAAATTCCCAGCTTTAGCCCCGCATTCAGCAAGAAAGGAATATTTCCGATAAGTATACCAATCCCAATGGGAATTAACAACAAGGGTTCGTACTCGTAACGAATGGCAAGAAAAATGAAAATTAGCCCGACAACAATCATTATAAAATGACCGTGGGTTGCATTGAAAAACCCTGTGAAACGGTAAAAACGTTGTAACCCTTTCTGCGCAGCCGACTGTCCCGATTGCTCCTGTAAATCAGCATTGTCAGTGTTTTCAGAAATTGCTTTGGATTGTTCCGACAGGGAAACAGAATCAGTTTCCTTCACCCGATCGTTGGCATTTTCCGGCGTCATAAAGGCTACAGAGGTAAGCGCCAGTATGGCTATTATACCAAAAACTGTTAATAGTCTTTTCATCCTATTTGATATTACACGATTTCTAACAAAACCGAACCCTGCAAAACACTGTCTCCGATATTAACACGAATGTTTTTTACAATGCCGTCTTTTTCGGCAACAACAGTATTTTCCATTTTCATGGCTTCATACATCATCAGTTTATCACCCAGTTTAACAGTATCACCATCTTTCACAAATATGCTGATGATGTTTCCGGGCAAAGGTATTTTCACTTCATGCCCTTCTGTTTTGGTGATGGTTTTTTTTATCTTGCTGTCGCTTCGCTTAACAACCACTTCCTGACGTACCAGTTTTGGGGTTTTTGACTTTTTAGTTTCGTGCTGAATATCAATTTGATATGACGTGCCATTCACCTCTATGGTGGCCATATTGTCTTCAAATCTCAAAATTTCAACATCATAATCGTGACCATTAATGGCAAATTTGAACTTTTTCATTTTTGTGGAAATCTGTGATACGGATTAGTACAATAAATCTTTGAACTCCAAGGGGTATAGGATCGGTCAGCCTTTTTAATTGTAATAACATCGCTCTCTTCGTCGTGAATTTCGTTCATGTACATGTATAAGGCAAGGCTGATGGCTGCATTTACGTCGCCTTCCACATGAAGGGCTTTCGATTCATCAATCTCTCTTCCTGCTTTTTTTAGCTTTTTACGGACGCTAATGTTGATCAGTTTCGGAATTGCCTGATAAACAAACGACAATATTATCAGAACTACAAAAACCACCAACAAACCAACCGTGGCAATGATGATCGATAAACCATTTACTGCCGACGGATCAAATGAAATTTCATTTATGATCATAGCTGTGCATTTTATAATGGAATATTGCCATGTTTTTTAGGTGGCAGCGAATCTTTCTTTGTCGAAAGTGTGTGCAGGGCACGTATAATCCTGAACCGGGTGTTGCGCGGCTCAATTACATCGTCAATGTAACCATACTTTGCGGCCTGATAAGGATTGGCAAATTTGTCGCGGTATTCGGCTTCTTTTTGTTCAACATATTTTGCTGCTTCTTCGGGTGTGGCAAAATCTTTTAACTTTCGGCCTTCCAAAACTTCGATGGCTCCCTTGGGTCCCATCACAGCAATTTCGGCCGAGGGCCAGGCATAATTTATATCGCCCCGCAACTGCTTCGATCCCATCACGTCGTGTGCACCGCCGTAGGATTTGCGAAGGGTGATGGTAACCTTTGGAACAGTGGCCTCGCCATAAGCAAAAAGCAGTTTTGCCCCGTTGGCAATAATGCCGCCATATTCCTGGGCGCTGCCCGGTAAAAATCCCGGAACATCCACCAACGTAACCACCGGAAGATTGAAGGCGTCGCAAAGCCTAACAAATCGGGCTGCTTTTTTTGAAGCATCAATATCGAGCACTCCGGCCAGGTAGTTGGGCTGGTTGGCAACAATGCCGCAGGGCTGGCCATTGAATTTTACAAAACCGACAACAATATTTTTGGCAAAATGCCGGTGAAATTCAAGAAACTCACGGTCATCAACTATGGTATAAATGATATCTTTTACATCATATGGGGTGCTTGGATTATCAGGAATCATTTCGTTAAGAAAATCATCTTTTCTGTCGATGGGGTCGGTACAAGCTGTAACTACAGGGTCTTCGAGGTTGTTTTGTGGAAGGTATTCTATCATTTTGCGAATCAACAAAATACCCTCGTCCTCATCGTCGGCTCTGAAATGAGCCACCCCCGATTTGGTTGCGTGCACCGTTGCTCCCCCCAAATCTTCTTCCGAAATGGCTTCACCGGTAACCGTTTTGGTCACTTTTGGTCCGGTTACAAACATGTAACTGGTTTTGTCGCTCATGATGATAACATCAGTAAGCGCCGGTGAATAAACGGCTCCTCCGGCACAAGGGCCAAAAATGGCTGAAATCTGGGGAATTACCCCGGAAGCAAGAATGTTTCGCTGAAAAATTTCGGCATAACCCGCCAGACTTTTAACACCTTCCTGAATACGGGCGCCACCCGAATCGTTGATGCCTATTACCGGCGCACCAACCTTCATGGCCTGATCCATAATTTTGCAAATCTTCTGTGCAAAAGTCTCTGAAAGCGACCCTCCGAAAACGGTAAAATCCTGCGAAAAAATGTAAACTACCCGGCCATCAATGGTTCCGTGGCCGGTAATTACACCGTCGGACAGATAAACCGTGTCTTCCATTCCAAATTCGTGACTGCGGTGGGTCACAAACATGTCGTACTCCTCAAAACTGCCTTCGTCAAGTAGTTTTTCGATACGTTCGCGGGCAGTATATTTCCCTTTTTTGTGCTGGGCATCAATTCGCTGCTCCCCACCACCCTTTCGGGCCTGCTGTCGCAAATCAATCAGTTGTTGTAATTTATCCCGGTTATTCACAATATAATGTTTTTGTAAATGATTGAACTAATTTTACTTACCACAAAACTCGGTTAAAACTCCCAGGGTTGATTTTGGGTGCAAAAACCCGATTTGTAATCCTTCGGCACCCTTACGCGGTTGTTGATCAATGAGTCTGACACCATTTTCTTCAGCATTTTTAAGCGCGGCGGCTACATCTTCAAATGCAAAGGCAAGATGATGGATGCCCTCGCCTTTTTTCTCAATAAATTTCCCAATAGGCCCTTCGGGATCGGTAGATTCGAGAAGCTCGATTTTTGTTTGGCCTACCATAAAAAAAGCGGTCTTCACTTTTTGGTCTTTTACCTCTTCCACGGCATAACATTTTAGCCCAAGAATGTTCTCGTAAAACGGAATACTTTCTTCAAGGCTTTTCACCGCGATTCCAATGTGCTCAATATGAGTTGGTTTCATAACCCTAAGTTGTTTTATTGTTTATTTGTGAACAATGTGAAATATTTCACAAAAGTACTTTGCTTTTTGTAAATGGCAAGGAAAAAAGGTTTTTTTACCTGTCTTTTTTCGCCAGTCGGGTTTACTATTCTTTGCAAAAACCGTAAATGATTTACAGGCGTACTAATTTCTAATCGGGCTTTGTTTTTCACAGACACCCATTCAACCGGTTTCGAAACAAAAACTGAAGCCACGAAAGCACTATATTTTATTTTCTGTTTTCGTAACAAAATAGTAGTAACCACCAAAACATAAAAGCACAAAATTTTCTCTGGTGTTTTTGTGATTTTGTGGCAAAAATAATGGCCGCTAAACCTGTACTGAGCCAGTGAAAATATGGCTGGCACAAATTCTCCTGTTTCACCCCTTCAGTGTGCTGGTGAAACCGGGAAATTGTCCTGCTTTGATGTTGCTGGCTTTCAACCACAACGACGGGTCTGAATCCCGCCTTTTAATCATGCCTAAATCAACCTGATGATTTTGAATAAACAATCGAAGAATAAGGTAATAAGGTTGCTGTATTGGGAGAAAGCCCCATTGTACTAAGGTTCAGGAGGTTAAATAAGGTTTTGATTCTCGGCGGAGATTGCTGATTAAGCATTACGGTTGGGACTGTCGAAATCCTGCCGAAATCACGTTGAACGGGTTCAAAAAGACTTTGATAACCCTTGAATTTTCTGTAAAAAACGGGAAAAACCCTATTTTCAAACAAAACTCTGTAGTGAATTTAGCATCCAACCGTTCCGGCGTTCATATTTTCCGGCGGATTATACCCCGAATTCTCAAAACGCATGAATCCCGGTAATGTCCGCCCCGGTAATTAAAAGGTGAATGTCGTGGGTGCCTTCGTAGGTAATCACGGATTCGAGGTTCATCATGTGGCGCATCATGGGGAAATCGCCGGTAATGCCCATGGCGCCTAATATCTGGCGCGATTCGCGGGCAATATCCAACGCCATTTTTACATTGTTCCGCTTGGCCATCGAAATCTGTGCGGGTGTGGCTTTTCCTTCATTTTTTAACATGCCCAGCCTCCATGCCAAGAGTTGTGCTTTGGTAATTTCGGTGAGCATTTCGGCTAACTTCTTTTGCTGCAACTGGAACGAAGCAACCGGTTTTCCGAATTGTTTCCGCTCCAACGAATATTGCAATGCCGTGTTGTAACAATCCATGGCTGCTCCAATGGCGCCCCAGGCAATGCCGTATCGGGCTGAGTTGAGGCACATCAGCGGACCTTTCAGTCCCCGGATTTCCGGAAACATGTTTTCCTTCGGAATTTTTACATCCGAAAACACCAGCTCTCCGGTCACCGATGCACGCAGCGACCATTTGTTGTGGGTTTCGGGTGCTGAAAAGCCAGGCATTCCTTTTTCGGCAATCAATCCACGGATTATTCCTTTTTCATCCTTTGCCCAAACCACGGCAAGGTCTGCGATTGGCGAATTGGTGATCCACATTTTGGCGCCGTTCAATAGAAAATGGTCGCCTTTATCCTCGATCCGGGTTACCATACTGCCGGGGTCGGAACCGTGGTTAGGTTCGGTAAGGCCGAAACAGCCGATGATTTCTCCTGTGGCCAGCTTTGGCAGGTATTTCCGCTTTTGTTCTTCCGTTCCAAAAGTAAAAATCGGGTACATTACCAGCGAAGTTTGCACCGAGGCCGCTGAGCGGATTGCCGAATCGCCGCGTTCCAGTTCAGTCATTATCAAACCATAAGCAATATGATCTAATCCTGCGCCGCCATATTCTTCTGGAATGAACGGGCCAAAAGCGCCCATTTCGCCCAATTCTCTGATAAACCTGACGGGGAATTCGTGCTTCTGGGCAGCTTCATCAATAACCGGAATTACCGAGCGGGTTACCCAATCACGGATGGCCGAACGGACAATTTTGTGTTCCTCGGTCAGCAGGTCGTCAACCTGGAAATAATCGGGCGGGTTGTAATGATACGCCATGTTTTGTTTGTTAAATTTTGGCAAAAATAGAAACAATAATTCGTTGCCCGGAACTTCATACTTTTTCAAAAAAAAGCCCGCTCCGTTGGGAGCAGGCTTCATAAAATGGAGGTTTTATGAAAACAAAAAAATTATAGGTTAGCTTCTTCTTTCAGTTGATTTACCCATACTTCAATGCGGTCGTCGGTAAGCTCATCCTGATGATCTTCATCTAAAGCGAGGCCAACAAAAACGCCATTTTCAACTGAATCGCTGTGTGTAAAATCATACCCGTCGGTAGGCCATTTTCCGATGAGCTTCGCTCCTACCCTGTCGAATTCGTTCTTAATAAGCATCATGCCATCAACAAAATGATCGGGATAAAGCACCTGATCACCCAGACCAAAAATAGCCACAGGCTTTCTTTTCAAACTTTTTTCTGAAAACCGTGTAAAGAAATCAAACCACAGGTTGTTATCATTTGCACCCTGCCAAACTTCTGCACCTACCGTTGAGCAGCCGACAATTACCAGGCTATATTTTTCAAAATCAATGGCATCGATCTGTTCGATGCTGAAAACATCGATGTCTTCGGCTTTAAACTTTTTTACAATCCTGCTGGCACACGATTCAACATTTCCTTTTTTAGGCCAGTAAAATAATCCGATTCTTTTCATCATTTATACTTGATTAATACAAAATTATCTTGCGACAAATTTATTACTTAATAATTCTGACAATTTTCAACCTTTTCTATTTAACAAAATTTAATAGCGAAAAACCCGCCGGTTTTTTTGGATTTTCTTTCAGAAAAATTTCCACAGTATCCTTTATTGATTTGGTTAACGGGATGAACTCGTAATTAATTGCCTGTTTGATTTCTGAATTGTTGTAGTAAAATTCCTTAAAAGAAGTGCGTGTGATTTCACGGGTAAATGTTGGCTTTTTTCCGATCAGTAATTTCATTCCTTCTAATCGCCAGCCAATTTCGCCCATCCAGGGCTGAAACCTGAAAAGTGGTTCTTTTTTGCCAAAAGCACCTGCTATCATGGTGATGAGTTGTTTGTAGGTTAAATCTTCGGAGGAAACGATGAACCGCTTTGCGCTGATTTCCGATTTCATCAGCAATACCATGATTTTAACAACATCGCGCACATCCACGTAACCATTGCTTCCGGTGGTGTAAAAGGGCAATCCTTTCCAAACAGTCTTAAATATTTTTGAGCTGCCATTATCCCAGTCGCCGGGCCCCAAAATCACCGAAGGATTAACGATCACAGCAGTAAGCCCCTCCTCTACTCCACGCCAGATTTCACGCTCGGCGGCATATTTGCTCAAAGCATAAACCGAATTTTTGCGGGATGTTTTCCAGTAATGTTGCTCTGTTATGGTTTCGCCTTGTTTGGAACGTCCTAAGGTTGAGATAGAACTTACGTGGCAAAGTTTACGAATTCCGTTCCTGAGCGATACATTAACCAGATTTTCAGCTGCTTTCTGGTTAATTTTCATCAACATTTTTCGCTCGGTGTAGTCGAACGAAACTTTACCGGCGCAATGGTAAATATCCTCAACACCGTTCAGGGCATCTTCAACAGAAAAAATGTCCATCAAGTCGCCCGTAAACCATTCAATCGATTGAAAAAGAGCATTGTTGCCGGGTTCGTACCACGAAAAAACCTTTTTCACTTTTTCGAGATCACTGTTTTCCCTGCGAAAAGCCCTCACTTTTTCACCATTCCTGGTAAGTTCAAGGAGCAAATGAGAGCCTACCAACCCTGTTCCACCTGTAACTAAAATCATTGTGCAAAAGTAACTTTATGTTTAAAACAACCCGAAAACGGCTTTGTTTTCGAGAGTACCCGCTTTTATTTACAACTTTGAACTTATGTTATATTTGCAAAAATTTTTTTTACAATGAATTTTATTGATGAGTTAAAATGGCGGGGGATGATTCACGATATGACTCCCGGACTTGATAAACAGCTTGAAAAAGAGGTTACTTCGGCCTATGTGGGCATCGATCCAACTGCCGATTCGTTGCATATTGGTCACCTGGTTTCGGTCATGATGTTAAAGCATTTTCAGGTTAACGGACACCGGCCAGTAGTGTTGGTTGGCGGCGCCACCGGCATGATTGGCGACCCTTCGGGAAAATCGAAGGAAAGGAATTTGTTGGACGAAGAATCGTTGAGGCACAACCAGGAATGTTTGAAAAATCAGCTTGCCCGTTTTCTCGATTTCTCCGAAAAATCATCAACGGGCGCAGTACTGGTGAACAATTACGACTGGATGAAGGAATACAGTTTTTTGCGCTTCATCCGCGAAATCGGAAAACACATCACTGTTAACTATATGATGTCGAAAGATTCGGTGAAAACAAGGCTAAGCTCCGAATCAAAAGAAGGGATGTCGTTCACCGAATTTTCGTACCAACTTGTGCAGGGTACCGATTTTCTGACCCTTTACCAAACCCACAACTGCAAGTTGCAGATGGGGGGATCGGATCAATGGGGAAATATTGTGACCGGAACCGAGCTTATCCGCAGAATTTTAGGGCACGACAAAGATGCTTTTGCCCTTACCTGTCCGCTGATTACCAAAGCCGACGGTGGAAAATTTGGTAAAACCGAAGAAGGAAACATCTGGCTCGATCCAGAGAAAACCTCTCCATACAAATTTTACCAGTTCTGGCTCAATACTTCTGACGATGATGCCGCCCGTTACATAAAAATATTTACCATCTTGTCGAAAGAAACCATTGAGGAACTGATTGCTGAACATCAGAAAGCGCCTCATTTGCGCGAGCTTCAAAAAAGGCTTGCCAAAGAAGTTACCATCATGATCCATTCAAAAGAAGATTACGAAGCCGCTGTTGATGCTTCCGAAATTCTTTTTGGCCAGGGAACCACCGAAATGCTGAAAAAACTAAACGAAAATGTGCTTTTGAGCATTTTTGAAGGGGTTCCGCAAAGCTTTGTTTCGCTGCAAGATGTTGAAAATGGGATTCCTGTGGTTGAATTTTTGAGTGAGAAAACGAACATCACCAGTTCAAAGCGCGAAGCCCGCGATTTGTTGAAAAGCAATGCCATTTCCATAAATAAAGAAAAGGTAAAAGACGACCTTGTTGTCGGCAAAACCAGCCTTCTGAAAGGAAAATACATTCTTGTTCAGCGGGGTAAGAAGAATTATTACCTGGTGATTTGTGAATAAGAACAAGTGTCTGTTGGTGACATCGAAGCGGTATTTATCTACTGGAATGGAACATGGTTTTTGTGGATTTGGGCATGTTGATTGATTTGATGTAAATGCCCGGCAATACAAGTTTGGCAGAGTTGGTGCTCTTACCTAAACTGTATCGGGATATCAAACGCCTCCTTTTCTGAATATTCCCTTGAGACTTCACCTATTATTTCAATAATTGGATGCAAATCAATGTACTTATCCAGGGCAATACGCCATGACTCAGGACCAAATGGAATAGGATCTACCTCGAGGAGTTTCTTTCTTTCCTTGGCCTCCAAGGTAAAACCGGAAAGATTGATCTTTCTTGCAGTGATTCGGGAAATGACTTCCTCTTTAAAAACCTGTCTGTATTGTTCCTTTAGTGGGCTTTCAACACCTACGACTAGCCTGAAACGAACTGGTAGTTTATTTTTAGCCCGGGCACAAATGAGATCGAAATGAACTCCATAGTTTGCCTTCTTCCATTGGCCCCAAACTTTAGGAACAAAACAGATGAACCAATTTTCTGGTTGAACTTCTTTAAAATTACCCCGAAGCCTTGGGTACCAAATCGTTGTATCATACTCACTTAATGCCTTAATAAAGCGGTTGCTCTGATCGAGAAATAGGTCGAAGTCGGATTTTTTTTGAGCGTTTTTGTTTGACTTGTTTTCTTCTGAAATGAGCGGATTTGAAATATTTTCAGATGGTAAATCTCCAGTCTTTGAATTATTTGTGCCAACATTGTTGTCAATAAATTCAGAAAGAGGAATTTCACGATAAGATATTCCTCTTGTTGCCAATCTTTGTTTTCGCTCTGAAGGAATATTGTTGGCTACTAGCATTATTTCCACAAATTCCTGCGGATTGCGATCTTTATATTCATCATAATAATCAAGAATTTTATAGGTATGTTCACGATCCAGCGTGCCTTTCTGAATCTCAACAATGAGCTTTGCACCGGTTCTATCCTGAAACACAAGATCAAATCGATATGGACCAACTTTCATCTGTCGATCAATTAGAATCAGCCCTGACTCCCCGAGAAAACGTTCCGGATATTGAGCAATTAAATCTTCCATTACTTTCTCATTCATATTGTGCATTCCTTTCTTCAAATGATGATGTGTTGGAATAGACCTTTATTTCCGAACATTCATGAATCTACATCTCAACCAATCTGATTTCTCTGTCAACTCCGATTTTGGTGAATACAGCAATAAATTCAGAAATATTCTTGGTCGTTGTAAATAATTCGTTTTCAGGGTCCTTTAACAAGATATCGCATTTTTTGTGATGGGGCGATGATTTATCTAATGTATAGATAAATACATTGGTGTCGATGCCAACTTTATTCATAAGCAAAATCTCTCAAATTTATGTTCTCCAACTGGTTGTTAAGATCAATGCTGCCTGAATACTTCCAAACCCTTTGTTTTTGATCTGAAATTGAATGCTTTTCGGTGGGAATTTTTTGAAAATCATTAAAAGAATTGTTTTGGTTGCTGGGTTCTATTGTCGCTATCTGTAACCAATTTACGAGATTTAAAATGTAATCGGCATTTAATTGATTTTTATCAATAGTAATCACAAATTTATTTTCAACTTCCTGTATGTCTAAATCATAAGTTCTCATTTTACTCTTTTTTACGAAACAAAGTTACCAATTTTTTCAGATTTAATGACCGGGCTATTTTCCCTGGTCATTTTCTCCATGTTTTTCTATCCATTGTTGCCTGAAGCTTTTAGTTGCAAATTCAGGCAGCGTACGTCTTGGCCCCCAAGCATTTTTCATAAATGTTTTCATTGCCATATTTTTCATTTTTCCGCCTCCAAAATCCATCATCCATCGCTTGAGCATTGCTTTCCTGGCGATTTTCTGAGCCTCTTTTTCTGTCCAGGTGGCACAGCCGGTTTTTACCGATTCGTTGCGGTTGAAAAGTAAAAGTTCATGTAGATTGATCTTTACCGGACAAACTTCCGTGCATTTTCCACACAGTGAGGAGGCAAAACTCAGGTGTTTGTATTCTTTCATACCTTTTAAATGGGGTGTAATAACCGATCCGATTGGCCCCGTGTAAGTGGCGTTGTAAGTGTATCCGCCAATACTTCTATAAACAGGACAAGCATTCAAACAGGCCCCGCACCTGATACATGAAAGTGCCCGTCGCTGATGAGGATGTTTCAATAATTCACTACGGCCGTTATCCAGCAGCACAACATACATTTCGTTTGGACCATCAATTTCACCAACTTTCCTTGGGCCCGAAACAATTGAATTGTAAACCGTAATATTCTGACCCGTACCATGTGTCGCAAGCAAAGGCCAGAAAAGGTCGAGATCACGTAGCGACGGTATTAACCTTTCTATTCCTGCAACAACAATATGAACCTTTGGAAATGAAAAAGTCATCATTCCGTTGCCTTCATTTTCTGTTAAGGCAATTGAACCAGAGTCTGCAATCAGAAAATTTGCTCCAGTAACGCCAGCATCGGCTGTCTGGAACAATGCTCTGAGTTTTTGCCGAACAAATTGCGTAATGTCGCTGGGTGAACTGTTTTCGGGAAGATCAAATTTTTCGTGAAAAAGCTTTGCAACATCTTCTTTCGATTTATGCATAGCAGGTGTTAAAATGTGATAGGGTTTTTCGCCAGCAACCTGAACAATGTATTCTCCCAGGTCAGTTTCTACAGATTTAATGTTATGCTTTTCCAAAGCCTGATTGAATTCGATTTCCTCTGTAAGCATCGATTTCGACTTTACAACAAGTTTCACATCATGCTGTTGTATCACTTTCAATATTTCTTTTACTGCTTCCTCAGCATGTTGTGCCCAAATTATTTTTCCACCATTTTTTTCAAAATTTGTTTCAAATTCATTTAAATATTTCTCCAGATTTTCGAGCAAACGGTGTTTCAAGTATGCTGCGCGTTTGCGAGCCAGATCAAGGTTTGCATACTGACGTTTTCCCCTTACAACGGCTTCATCGTATCTGCCAATATTGAAATTTAACTTTCTTCTGTGAACTTTATCAAATGAGAGCTTTTCCGAATCAACTAAAAATTTCTTATGTATTTCGCTCATAAACAATTCTTTAAATTAATAATTTTGAAATCTTTTCAACTCTTTTCTGATGTCTTCCTCCTTCAAAGTCAGTATTGAAAAAAACAATCACTGCCTGCAGGGCTTCATCAAAGTCAATAAACCTGCCTGGTAATGCGATGATGTTGGCATTGTTGTGTTGTCGCGAAAGCCTTGCTTGTTCAATATTCCAGCAAACTGCCGAACGAACATGCGGATATTTGTTTGCTGTCATGCTGGCTCCCTGGCCACTGCCGCAAACTATGATGGCTTTTTCGCAAATTCCTGTTTCAACATCATGTGCAACCGGGTGAATAAAATCAGGATAGTCAACACTGTCCTCCGAAAAAGTGCCGTAATCTTTCACATCAAATCCAATTTCCTGCAGTCTTTCAACCAAAAATTTTTTCAGCGAAAAACCAGCATGATCACTACCAATAGTAATAATTCGTTTTGCTTCAGTCATTTACAAAAATGTTAATAAATTTTGCTCAAAAATAAGAAGAAAAAATGATGACATTGGATTTTCAAAATTCTAAAACTTCGAATTTTTCGATTTTTCAAATGAATATTAATCCTGTTTATTAAGCATTTATCTTTACTTGTGAAAATGGTAACTTGCTGGTGCCAAAAAATTTCATTTTTACTCAAGGTAAATAGTAGAAATTGAAAATGATTAACTATCAGTCATTTGAAATTTTAAACATTTTCTTGTTAATATCTTTAAATTTTTGTGATGATTTTTTAATAACAATCAAAGTTTTCAACAAAAACAATCAAAATGTACAATCAACAAATACTTTTTAGAATTTTTCATAGGTTATGCGTACCAAAATCAATAATAATCAACAATCGATAACACAAAATTTATCAAATTAAAACAATCTTGTTTTGATTGTTAATTTGTAGATAAAAATCAATCTCATTTGAAAATCAACTTTTTGAAAAACAAAGTTTGTGAATAAATTGTTAATAACTATTGATTATTGAGAAAAACAAAGAAATTTCAATTCTTTTATCTACATTACTAACACCGTATTAAATACATTAAAATATAATTTTAAAAATATTTAATAATGATATTCGTGAGCATCCGGCTTAAAATGTTCGATTAATTTTGTCAACCATGAAAGATAAAATTGAAAAACTGAGAAAAGAAAAAAACGCAATAATTCTGGCACATTATTATCAAATACCAGAAATACAGGATATTGCTGACTTCGTTGGTGATAGTTTGGGTTTAGCAAAGAAAGCTGCTGAAACACAAGCCGAAATAATAGTTTTTGCCGGTGTACATTTTATGGCCGAAACTGCAAAAATTTTGAATCCTAAAAAGAAAGTACTGGTTCCTGATATGGAAGCCGGCTGTTCTTTAGCTGATTCATGTAAACCCGAAGCGTTTAAGGAATTCAAAGAAAGACACCCAGGACATGTTGTAGTTTCTTACATCAATTGTTCGGCAGCAATAAAAGCAATGTCAGATGTAATTTGTACTTCGGGAAACGCTGTTACAATTGTTGAATCATTCCCGAAAGATGAAAAGATCATTTTTGCACCTGATAGAAATCTTGGCGGGTACATAAATAGGATTACAGGAAGAAACATGATTCTTTGGGATGGAACATGTGAAGTTCATGATATATTATCAACCGAATCAGTATTGAAAATGAAAAGTGAAAACCCTGAAGCTAAAGTAATAGCTCATCCTGAGTGTAAAGCCCAGATACTTGAAATTGCGGATTTTGTTGGTTCGACAGCTCAAATGCTAAATTTTACAAAAAAGGATGAAACAAAAAAGTACATTGTAGCTACAGAAACAGGAATAGTTCACCAGATGAAAAGAGAATCACCAGAAAAAACCTTCCTGATTGTTCCTTCCAATCAAACATGTTCGTGCAACGATTGTCCTTATATGAAAATGAATACGTTAGAAAAGATTTATCTATGTTTGAAAAACGAAAAGCCAGAAATTTTTCTTAATGAGGATGAAATAGAAAGTGCAAAAATTCCTGTTCAACGGATGATCGAGATATCGAAGGTTCATGGTTTAATTGGTTAAAGGTTTCAATGATATTTTTTAAATTGTTGACTTAAAAATTTTTAACAAAAAGTATTTTTTTTAAATTGTTGATTATCAGTAATTATTTGTTGTTACTATATTAACAATTTAGTTAAACATGATTTGAAATAGAATTTGATTTAGTTTTGTCAGGTTAAAATTTAACTCACTAAAAATTAGTGAAGTATGATAAAGAAAGTTTTGATTGCGAATAGGGGTGAGATTGCCATTAGAATAATGCGTTCATGCAGAGAGTTGGGAATAAAATCGGTGGCTGTATTTTCAGAAGCCGACAGACGTTCACTCCATGTAAGGTATGCTGATGAAGCATATTTTATAGGACAATCTCCTTCAAGTGAAAGTTATTTGAATATTGATAAAATAATAAATGTAGCAAAACAATCGGGAGCTGAAGCAATTCATCCCGGTTATGGTTTTTTATCTGAAAATGCAAAGTTTGCTAAAAGATGCAGCGATGAAGGAATTATCTTCATCGGACCATCACCTGAAAGCATTCTTAGTATGGGTGATAAAATAAGTTCAAGAAAAAAAATGATGGCGGCTGGAATTCCTGTTGTTCCTGGTACAGCTGAACCTATCAGAGATGAAAAAACTGCCATTGAGACAATTAATGAAATTGGTTTACCAGTAATGATAAAAGCTTCTGCAGGTGGCGGTGGAAAAGGAATGAGGCTTGTTAAAAACAGTGGTGAAATCGAAAATGCGATAAGAGCAGCAAAATCAGAAGCCATGACCGCATTTGGCGATGATGCAGTTTATATTGAAAAATATATTCAATCACCACATCATATTGAGTTTCAAATATTGGCTGATAAATTCGGAAATACAATCCATTTGTTTGAACGTGAATGTTCAGTACAAAGAAGACATCAAAAAGTTGTTGAAGAAACACCGTCACCATTGATGACTCCTGAATTGCGTGAAGAGATGGGAATAAAAGCCGTTGGTGCAGCTAAAGCTGTAAATTATTACGGTGCTGGTACTGTTGAGTTTATAGTTGATGAGAATCATAACTATTACTTTCTGGAAATGAATACAAGACTTCAGGTTGAACACCCAATAACAGAACGTGTGGTTGGAGTCGATTTGGTAAAACAACAAATAAAAATTGCTGAAGGTGAAAGGTTAACCATAGATCAAGACGATTTACGGCAATTTGGACATGCCATTGAATGTAGAATATATGCTGAAGACCCGGATAGAAATTTTATGCCCTCACCTGGTAAAGTAACACATATCACAGAACCATTAGGATTGGGAGTACGTCATGATGGTTATGTTTATGAAGGATATGAAATTCCTATTTATTATGATCCAATGATTTCAAAACTTATTGTTTGGGGAACAACAAGAAGAGAAGCCATAGACAGAATGAAACAGGCACTTTATGCCTACAAAATTACCGGAATAAAAACATCAATTCCATTTTTAGCAAAAATAATGGAAAATGAAGATTTTATAAATGGAAATTACAATACTCACTTTATTGAGAAAAACTATGATAATCTGATGACAAAACAACCATGTGGACGACGTTGTCAGGATATTGCATTGATTACTGCCTACATTCATTATAAAAATAAGATTGAAAAGTCAAAATTAAGCATTGAAAAAAATGAGCCCGACACAAAATGGAAGAATTTTGGAAGAAATAAATCTTTAATGCGATTATAAATTATTAAAATATGCTTGAAGTAAAAATTAATGATAGGACTGCAAACGTAAAATTATTAAAAAAAGAAGGTAATTTGGTAACAGTTGAGGTTGATGATCGTGTTTATGATCTAGACATGGTAATGGTTGAAAATGGTGTATATTCTGTTTTGTACAATAACATTTCATACAATGTTGAATTGTTTGAAAAATCTGATCACAAACATTTTAATGTCAATACATTGTACAATTCATATGATGTTGAGATTATTGATGCTGAAACAAAATACAAAAGAAACAGAAATAAGGAAGAAATTGATGATATAAGAAAAATTTCAAGCCCTATGCCTGGAAAAGTTGTAAAAATATTAGTAAAAAAGGGAGATAAAGTAAAAGCAGGAGATACGGTTGTAATTGTTTCCGCTATGAAAATGGAAAGTGAATACAAAGTTGTAAAAGACAGGGTTGTAATTGATGTACTTGTAAATGAAGGCGATACTGTTGATGGAAATCAAACTTTAGTTATTGTGGAATAGATAATAAGATTATATTATGGCATCTTTAGAAGAAAAAATTGAATTATTAGAACAAAAAAATACCTTGGCAGAAATAGGTGGTGGTATCGAAAGAATTGAAAGACAGCATAATTCTGGAAGAAAAACTGCACGTGAAAGAATAAATGATTTGCTAGATCCTGGAACATTTGTTGAAACTGATAAGTTCGTAACACACAGGGCTACAGATTTCAACATGCAGGAAAATAAAATTTTAGGAGATGGTGTCGTTTCAGGATATGGAAAAATGGAAGGAAGGTTAGTCTTTGTTTTCGCACAGGATTTTACAGTATTTGGCGGTACTTTAAGTGGTGCAAATGCTGATAAAATTGTAAAAATAATGAAGTTAGCAATGAAAATGGGAGCGCCTGTCATTGGATTAAACGATTCAGGTGGTGCAAGAATTCAGGAAGGAGTTCAAAGTTTGGCAGGCTATGCTGATATTTTCTATTTAAACACCAAAGCATCAGGGGTGATTCCACAAATATCAGCAATTATGGGTCCGTGTGCAGGTGGTGCTGTCTACTCACCTGCAATAACTGATTTTATTTTTATGGTAAAAAATTCAAGTTATATGTTTGTAACTGGACCTGATGTAATTAAAACAGTAACCCACGAAGAAGTAACTAAAGAGGATTTAGGAGGTGCAATGACTCACAACGCTAAAAGTGGAGTTGCTCATTTTACAGGAGAGAATGATGAACACACAATGCAAATGATCAGAGAATTGGTAAGTTTTATTCCATCAAACAATATGGAAGACCCACCACAAAAGCCCTGTATTGATAATTTGGAAAGAGAGGAGCCAAAACTTGACACTATTGTTCCATCCGATCCAAATAAACCTTATGATATGAGGGAAATAATAATACCTGTGGTTGATAATCAAAACTTTTTTGAAGTACAACCACATTATGCTCAAAATATTATAATTGGATTTGCTAGATTAGGTGGAAGATCGATAGGTATTGTTGCAAATCAGCCATCATTCCTTGCTGGAGTATTAGATATTAACTCATCTTTAAAAGCTGCCAGATTTGTTAGATTTTGTGATGCATTTAATATCCCTATCATTACTTTTGTTGATGTACCAGGATTTTTACCTGGAACAATGCAAGAATTTGGTGGAATTATTAAGCACGGAGCAAAATTATTATACGCATATTCAGAAGCTACCGTGCCTAAAATAACACTAATTACAAGAAAAGCATATGGTGGTGCATATGACGTGATGTCAAGCAAGCATATTGGAGCTGATGTAAATTATGCATATCCTACCGCGGAGATAGCTGTAATGGGACCAGAAGGTGCAGTAAATATTCTATATCGTGATAAACTTTCAGATGAAGATAGGGTTAAAGCTGTTGAAAACTATAAAGACACTTTTGCCAGTCCTTTTAAAGCTGCTGAATTAGGTTACATTGATGAAATAATTTATCCTAGAAAAACAAGAAAAAAATTGTTTGATGCACTAGAAATGTCGAAAAACAAAAGTGAACAAAATCCACCAAAAAAGCACGGAAACATTCCTTTGTAGGCTTTAATTTTTAACTGTTGGTAATTTTATGAAGAATGTCGTACCATTATTTTCTGATGAAATATAATGAATTTTGCCTCCAGCGTTATCAATAATACTTTTAACAATAGCGAGTCCCAGCCCCATACCTCCAGATTTTGTAGTAAAATTTGGAGAGAATATTTTATTTTCAAATTCTGAGGAAATTCCTGATCCATTGTCAGAAATTTCAATTTCACAAAATCCATTCTTGTCTGATAGTATTATTTTAATCTCTCCATGTTGATAATCGCCAATAGCTTGAATAGCATTTTTTATCATATTATTAAACACACGTAATAATTGTTCTTTATCAATTAAAACAAACAAGGGTTTATGGTTTACATTTTGAAATATTATTGATATGTTATCATAGGTTTTAAAAAGAATAATGGAATTCAAAATGATTTCAGAAACATCAAGTAATTCTTTTTTTGATATAGGCATTTTAGCAAAATCAGAGAATTCATTTGCAATTGATGATAATGTATCAATTTGGTCTATCATCATTTGAGTAAACTTCTGAATTCTGATATTAATATCTGGAACTTGTTCATTCCAGGCGCGTTGAATGTGTTGAACACCTAATCTCATGGGCGTCAATGGATTTTTGATTTCATGGGCAACCTGCTTTGCCATTTCTCTCCATGCAGACTCCCTTTCTGAACGAGCCAACAATTCCGCACTAACAGTTAGTTCATCAACCATTCTGTTATACTCAGTAACTAGTTTACCTATCTCATCATCGCGATACCAATTTATCTTTTCGTTTTGTTTACCTAATTTTAATTTACTAATTTGATTATAAAGTAATTTTAAAGGTCGTGAAAAGTAATTTGATATTAGAATGCTTATGGTAATTGTCAATGCGATAAGAATGACATATATATTAAGATAAGCAACTAAAAAAATCGAAATCTCTTTTTTTAAATCGTTTTCTTTTGCAAAATAAGGAAGATTTAAATAAGCAATGACTTTTGATTCATTATTGAAAAATGGAACGTATGCTGATAAATATTCTTGTTTTCCTATTGATTCATTCTGAATAAAGAATGATTTACTTTCTTGAAAAAGATTAAAAAAGGCTACAGGATTCATTTTTTCGCCAATCAGTTTTTGATCAAATATCTGTGACCTTGAAGTCCCTATCATATTCCCTTTTAAATCAAATAGAGTAATATCGGTAAAGTATACTTCAGAAAATTTAATAAGTAACTCATTTAAATAGGCAGAAATAGAATTATCAATTTTAGTTTTTTCTGAAAATTTGTGATCTAGTTCAACAAGCACAGAATGCGTTTTTTCACTTAAAATGTCTTTGTTTTTTTGATCATTAAGACTAATAATGTATGATATTGAAAAAGCACCTATTGACAAAAATGAAAAAATAATAACTATTACCATCGAAAATTGAAGTCTGGATCGTAAATTTAAAGCATTAAAATTATATGAAAATGGAAAAAGAATCAAATAGTAAAGTAGTAAATGAAATGATAGGAAAATAACAAAGAAATAGCTAAATGGCGATATCAAATCAAAATAATTTTTATTTTTTATGCTGATAACCATTATGTTACTATTATCACCTTTATATAATAAATGACTAAATCCATTTTCACTATAAAATTTTAGATGTGTTCCTTCATCAGGGTTCTTATTCAACATACTTCTGTAAAAATACCTTCCAACTCTTTTATGCAAATAAAAATTATGATAAATTGCGTATGAATAATCAGAAATATCAACATTATTCGAAGATTGTTTATCTACCAATAATTCAGGAAACCCTAAATAATTGTAAAAAGATCGAGGAATAATTTCGATGAATATTTTTAATTGATTGGTTTTCATTATGCTATCATAATTTAAAACCGCTAAATAACCATTATCCCCATTCTCATATTTTATTATAAAGAAATTTTCATTTTTTGTAGATAACCCCGACATAATTCTCAAGTCTTGAAAAAATTTGAAGCAGTTTATTTGAATATTTTCAGGCTTGAGTATTAAATTGTCATTGTATCTGCAAATGGTTATTTGAAAGTCGAATTTTTTCCAAAAGCCAGAATGATAGTTACGATAAATGTATTCTTCAATTTTTTCATTTGCGTTTATGGAATCAACTTGTTGAAGAATATATTGGTGCAAAATGCTATCAGATAATATTTTTTGTTCAAAATCTGTAAATTGATAAAGAACAATCGGATCATTCTGCTCATACAAGAGTTGCTTAGCTAAGTAAATGCGATTATTTCGCTCCTTAATTGAATTGTTTTTTTGTAAATAGTAGGCTGATAAAATCGAAAAATAGATTATGAATACTATTGACAAATTGGGTATTGTTGATTTTACTTTGTAATTGGTAAATAAGGGAAAAAGCAATACATATACGATAAGAAATAGAAATTCGATATTTGAATAAATTTTAGTAAATTCATTCAAAACGTAAATCACCAAAATTGAAAGAAATGTTACTATGTAAAAGCGACTAAGATTGTTACTAAAATTAAATGAAATGAAGATTATTCTTGATGTAATCAAAAAGAATGATATTACGTTGAGAGTAATTATTGTAAAGCAAATAAAACTGAAAAATGTTAGGCTAAAAATATCATTCAAATCTAATGGGATTTTCGAATCAATAATCAAAGTCTTAAAAGTAAAATCTATTATTTTAAAACTGAATATTATAAAAAATGAATTAAATACAAGGAGGAGATATTTTGAAATGGAAGAAATGTTTCGGTTTTTAAAATTGAAATGTTTAAAGACGAATATAGAAAATGAAAATAGAAAAATAGAATGTAATAAAAATTCACCTATTGAGGGAAGAAAATTAGAAAATGCAAACAATTTAGGGGAAAAAATCTCCGATTGGAATATTAGTGAAGGAATTTCAAAAATGAAGAGAATTAACCGAAAAAGTAATAAAACAATGATAAATGAAAAAATTATACTGAATTTTGTTTTAAACCTTTTATAAACTTTTTTGGATGAGTAATAAATCAAAAAAATAGAAAGTAGAACAAAAAGAAGAAAAACTAAGTTAAAAATAGTCGTCTTATTAGAGAAGCTTTCCCCGTTTTGATTGAGAGTGATTGAAAATAGATATTGGTTAGATAATGAATAAATATCATTTCCATTTTTATTAGTGATGATCGAGCAATCAACTAAATTTTTTAAAGAACCAGTAAAATTGTTTTGTAAATATTCATTTTGGTAAAGATATTCATGCTTGACTAAATAGATAATGACAAATGAGAAATCATTATTTTCAATATATTGTAATCTATACCAACCATTTCCTGAATTAAAAAATCGGTTGTTTTCATAAAATTTTAAGAATGATAATGGTACCGAATTATCTGTCCAAAATATTAATGAGTCAAGTTTATTAAGAACAAAAATAGAGTAAAATAGCTCGTGCTTATCATTATTATATTTTTGTAATAGTTTTGTTGCAGGTGTTTTATTTTTTGTAAAATCAAAGACAAAATCTAAAAGAATTTTATTTGATAAACTATCATTTAAAAATATTTGATCTTGGAGTTTGTAAGTAATTTTCCATAAATCATTTGTATTATTTGAAGAAAAATGAATGAAAAAGAAGAAAGCAACAAGAATTATCCAGCTAAGGAAAATAATGCAAATCTTACATCTAAATAATCGTTTATCTGGCATAAAATTTCATTTAATGCTAAAGAAATGGAATACAACAATTTAAAAAGAACAAAAATTAGTGGTGTAATTTTGACGATTTTATTAGTTTAATATTAATGTTTCATTTCAATGTAAACTTGCTTAAAAGGGAGAATTTTACGAATTTTTATTTTTAACAAGATAAATCATACTTGAAAATGAATTATTATTTTTGGTTGCATGATGGTTTGATAAAAAACCATTTAATAATGCTCTGGGAAAAATCCATTTATTGCCAAGGTATTTCTCGCTAAGTAAGCTAACGTAAAACGAATCAAATTTCATGGGAATGGTTGAAATAATATCTAAATTGTAATTGTTCATAAACTTTTGAAAGGTTGAAGTCGTAAAGTGTGAAAGATGACGAGGAACATCCCATGCAGCCCAATGTGAATGATATCGTTTACAGTCCCAAGAATCAGCGTTTGGTAGTGCAAAAACAAGAAGACCATCATTTTTAAGTATTTTTAAAAGTTGATGTATTTTATAATCAATGTTCCAAACATGTTCAAGAACATGCCACATCGTTATTACATCAAAATACCCTGATGAAAAATCGTTTAATCCTGTTTCATCTTTTACATCGAGTTTTAATTTGGATTTGGCATATTCTCGTGGGGATACTGAAGGTTCAATTCCAAATGTTTGCCATCCTTTCTGTTGAAAATATGCTAAAAATTCGCCTGTTCCGCACCCAACATCTAAAATATTCTTTCCAACACATTGATTAACAATTAATTGGTGTTTTTTGTAAAACGAATATTTACGAATGATTTTGTAAATATTTTCAATAATTAGGCTTCTCGACCTTCCATGAGAAATGTAATCATCAGATAAATAGTAATTTATGAGATTATCCTCGTCTGGTCTGGGATTTGTAAATTTAAAGCCACATTTCTTGCAAATAACAATATTAAAATCTTCTTTCGACAGGAAATGATCTTTAACAATTAGATACGGTTCAAAAACACTGTTTTTGCAAACAGGACAAAAATTCAGATTTACCATAATGAGAATGTTTCACGTGAAACAATATTTTATCTTCCTAAATAGACAAGTAATACAGAGATATCGGCAGGAGAAACACCGCTTATTCTAGAAGCTTGCCCAACAGTAGTGGGTCTAATTTTATTAAGTTTTTCCCGAGCTTCAAATGATAGCGATTTAATACAATGATAGTCGAAGTTATCTTTTAGGTAAATGTTTTCCAGTTTACCCAATTTTTCTGCAATTTCCTTTTCCTTTTTGATGTAATTCTCATATTTTATAAGAATTTCTACCTCTTCAAGGATCTCATCATTTACGTTATCAAATGAAAAGAAGTATTTTTGAAGCGAGGGTATTGTATGAATGATTTTATCCAAAGAAATTTCAGGTCGTAATATCAATGATTCCAATTTTACCTTTTGAATAATTTTTGTTGAACCGATTTTTTCAAGATATGGATTGACATCATCCGGAATAATGCTGGTGGTTGTGATAAAATTTTTAATGTTGTTTATTAAATTAATCTTCGTGTTTACAACATTCATTCGGTCCTGTGAAGCAAGACCTATTTTATAACCCAAAGGAGTAAGCCGGATGTCAGCATTATCCTGGCGAAGAAGAATTCGGTATTCTGCACGCGAAGTAAACATTCTGTACGGTTCATCTACTCCTTTTGTTACCAAATCATCAATTAGCACACCAATGTAAGCATCGGACCTGGAAAGAATTATTTCGGGTAGATTATTAATCTTTCTATGAGCATTTATTCCAGAAATTAGTCCTTGGGCAGCGGCTTCTTCATATCCGGTTGTTCCATTAATTTGTCCGGCAAAAAACAAATTTTTAATTAATTTTGTTTCTAATGACAAATTCAGTTGAATAGGTGGAAAATAATCATATTCGATAGCATAACCAGGTCTGAATATTTTTGCATATTCGAAACCGGGAATTTTTCTCAAAGCTTGAAATTGAATATAATCAGGAAGAGATGAAGAAAAACCATTAATATAGTATTCGATGGTGTTCCATCCTTCTGGTTCAACAAACAACTGATGGTTTAATTTATCTGAAAATCTAACAATTTTATCTTCAACAGAAGGACAATAGCGCGGACCAATTCCCTCAATGCGCCCAGTGAAGAGTGGAGAATCGTTAAAACCGGTTTTAAGAATATTATGAACAGCAGGATTGGTGTATGCAATGTAACAACTTCTTTGTTTTTTTAATTGCGGCGTATCTAAGAATGAAAATTTCTGTGGATTTTCGTCACCAAATTGTTCCTGAAGTTTAGAAAAATCTATGGTTCGGCCGTCAACCCTAACAGGAGTTCCGGTTTTCATTCTGGCTGATTCAAAACCTTGTTTAACCAACGATTCAGTAATGCCTGTTGATGATTTTTCACCAATTCGACCACCAGAGAATTTTTTCTGACCAATGTGAATTATGCCATTCAGGAAAGTACCATTGGTAAGAATTACAGATTTCGATCGAATTTCTTGACCCATCGAGGTTTTAACCCCATAAACTGTTTTGTCTTTTATAAGAATATCGACAACCATGTCCTGCCAAAAATCAAGATTAGGGGTTTTTTCCAACATATCACGCCACTTCATCGAAAACAACATTCTATCGCTTTGAGCCCGGGGACTCCACATGGCCGGACCTTTTGATTTATTTAACATTCTGAATTGAATCATTGTATGATCGGTTACAATTCCAGAATATCCACCCATAGCATCTATTTCTCGAATGATCTGTCCTTTGGCAATTCCACCCATTGCCGGATTGCACGACATCTGAGCAATGTTTGCCATATTCATTGTTATCAATAAAACTTTGGAACCCATATTTGCAGCTGCAGCCGCTGCCTCACTCCCGGCATGACCGGCACCAACAACGATTACATCGTATTCACTGAACATATTCTGATATTGTTTCACGTGGAACGTCATGAGGATTTCTGTAATTCATCTGGCCTTCGCCCCAAATAGAAGTTTTCTTTTTCGGTCATAACAATCTTTTCTTTTTTCGTTTTATCGTTGTATCCGCATAAATGTAATATTCCATGAATAATGACCCGATGTAACTCTTCTGTCAGGGTTTTGTTAAAAAGTTTTGCATTATCTTTAACACGATCGATACTGATGAACAAGTCACCAGAAATCGAAACCAAATCTGAATAATCGAAGGTAATTATATCAGTTAAGGTTTCGTGTTTCAAATATTGAAAATTCATTTTTTGTAAATAATCGTCATTGCAAAAAATAACATTAATGTTTCCTGGTATTTTATTTTCTGCATCAAAAGAATCATTTATCCATTTCCTGACCATTTTTGTTTTCCTTAGACGATACAGGACATTTTCCTGAAAGAAATTAATCGTATTTGATATCATGTTTGTAGTGGATAAAATTAATTGAATCGATAAAAATATTCGGATACTTTGTTTTTATAAAATGGATTTAGATTTGGTGGTACTGTTTGTAACAACTCCAATTCCCTACTCTTAATTTGATAAAAATCGAATAATTTATCCGGATTGCTAATTTTTTGATCTTTAGCTTCACGCGATTCTCTTCGTTGTTCTTCTTCCCTTTGCCGTTCCGCTTTTTCGCTTTTCAACAAACGGGTTAGAATATCTTCCTGTCGTTTTAATGTTTCCTGAGTAATTTTTCTGTTTACAATATCCTTCTCGGTTTTTTCCATATCTTCAATCATTTTGGCAATATCTCCGTTTACCCCCCTACCCTCTTCTTTTATTTGATCACGCAGGCTTTCCATTTGTTTTCTTATTGCGGCCTGTTGTGCTGCCATTCTTGCCAGTTGCTCACTCATTTGTTGGTTTTTTCCCATTTTTTCACCAGGTTTCTGCCCGTCGCGTAATTGTTGAAGTTGCTTGTTGAGTTGTTCCTGAAGGTTTTTCATGGAATTCATTTGTTGGCCGGCACCAGGTTTCCCTGGTTTCGAGCATGATGATTTTCCGGATCCACTCATTTGCATCATTTGCTGTTGCATTTGTTCAAGTGATTCACCCAAAAGCAGAGCTAAATTATTGACAGAAGTCATAACGTATTGTTGATTCTCGACCACCCGACCTTTAGTTCTGCTTTCCATAAATTGTAGGGCATCATCAATGTTTCTGTTAATAATTTTTAATTCTTTATTAACAAATGGTTGAATCATCATTTGTCGTTTGGATAATGCCTTAAGTGAGTCGGCAATCATATCAATGTCATCTTTTAGGTTTTTTTGTGTTTCAATGCTTGCAACATATTTTGGGTCATTTGGATTTAATTCGCTGTATTTATTCATTAAAGCTTCCTGATCAAATGATACCTGAATGAGGTTCTCAAGAATTCCACGTAAAGTGTTTATATCCTCTCCCATTTGTTCCATTTGCATAGAATCCATCATTTGTTGTAGTTTTTGTGACAGCTGTTCCATTTTTTGTGACGCACCCTTTTGTTTCTGCGATGCTTTTTGATTTTGTTGTTTACTGATATCTTCAGAAGATTCTTGCATTAGATCGTTAATTTCCTGCTCTTCTTTATCAGTATTTTCTAAGTCATTTGGGCTTTCCAATTCTGAATTTTTTCTTTCAATATCATCCATGTCTTTTCGGAGGTCGTCAAATTTTTTATTCAACTCATCTTGTTTTTCCTTAAGACCTTCATTAGAAGTATCATCGTTTTGCCTATCATTTTTTGTTTCTTCCGAAAGTTTTTGTTGTTCTTCAGCAAGGTCTTTTAACTTATCAATGGTTTCCTGAAGTTGTTGTTCAAACTCAAGTTGTTTGAATAATTCGAGACTACGGTCGAGTTGATCCTCAAGTTCCTCGCTATTCATTTTCATTTCTTTCATCATTTCGCTCACCTTATCTTTGTCGAGTTCGTCAAGTAGTTTTTGAATTTCTTCCATCATTTTCTTCATTTCATCGGTAAGAAATTCATCCATGAGTTTTTGTAGCTCGTTTTGTTTTTGTATTAAATCCTCGTCAATTTCTTTATATTTTTGTTCATTATTTAGCTTTTCTTCGTTCGTTTGCTGTAGGTTTTCCAATCTTTCTTCTATGGATTTCTGACGATCAAGCAGTAGTTCAATTTGCTGTTTTTCTTGCCAGGAAAGACTTTTTTTATCATATAGCTTTTTGTTCAAATCGTTAATATCCTGCTGTAGAAGATGCAAATCTTTTAAAGCGCCCTCCAAATCATCTTTAATTCTTTCATTAGCAGCCTCTGTTTTTTCTTCAATTTCTTCAATCGAAGGTGCCTTAAAAATCATTTGTTGTGATTTTGATGATTTGCTTCCATTAATTTCATCATTATCCCAAACTTCAAAATAATATTCTATTTGGTCGCCCGGTACCAAATTGAAAATGGACAAATCAAATGTATAGAAAAACTGTTGTTGGTTTATGTTGGATTTAAATTCAATATTTTCAAATTGAAATTCCTTGTTTAGATTATCTTTATCCTGTGATTTTTTAAAATTGAAATGTAATTTATTAAAACCGTAATCATCTTTAATAATTCCCCTGAAATAAATCATATCACTTAATGTGGAATCGGTAAATTCCTCAAGTGAAATAATAGGAAAAGCATCGGGAATAACACTGATTGCAAATAACAACGAATCATTGTTTTTAAGATATTCATTCTGCATACTTACTGAATAGGAAGTACTTTTTAAAAGTCTGCTTTGAAACACAAACACATTTGAAGCACTATTCGAAAGAAAAAAGACGCTATCACTCAGTTTAAAATTCAACTGTTTTGTATCACGTGTAAAGAATTTCCAGGTAACAATGGTGCCTTCCGGAATAATAATATCACCAGTGTTTTCAATTATTTCATCCTTTTTACCTGTATAATTGGGATAGTTAATTTCTGTTTCAAAACTTAAAAGAATTGGCTTTGGCTTTACTTGAATTGTAAAAAATTCAGAGGTTAGTTCTTCTGTTTCAAACCTGAAAGAAACGTCTTTTTGTAGATTTCTAAATGTATAGGAAAACGATGTATTGCTGTTTTTCTTCATTTTCATAGGTATTTCACCGTTGAAAATAGTAACATTTTCGGGTACCGTTTCGCCTTCAATTTTCATTTCAACAGTGAAATCTTCTTGCTGTACAGCTTCGAGACTTTCATTTAAAATATTGAATTTGTAGGGAGCCGCTTTTTCATAAAAGTTATTGTGGTTGATGATGCGTGTGGTTGGCTCGGTAATAATACCAGGTGAAGTTAATAGAAATGATAATAGAATGATCACCGGTATAACGGCAAATTTTAAATATTTTTTATTTCCCCTGAAATCGACAGCATTACTAAAAGGAATGGGTCTTAAAGTGGCTACTTTTTGATCAATACTTGCGTTTATCAGACCAGTATTATCTTGCGAAAGTTTACTTAAATCATTAAGCTGCAGAGTGTTAAGTAATTTATCCTGAACATTTGGAAAGTGTTTTCCAATGATTTCTGCCGCTTTTTTGTGTGATAATATTTTTCCAATCTTTAATAATTTAGTTATTGGAATAAAAACAAAATTAATTATTATTAATGCGCTGATAATCAAGTACAAATAGAAAAATACAGTTCTAGTAGCGGAATTAAACCAACCAAAATACTCGATGAGTGTAATGATAAGAAAAAAAATCAACAAAGCAGCGGTAGTGTAAATTCCACCACGGATTATCTGGTTTTTATAGTATTTCCTGATAAAGGAATCGAGTTTGGTGATAAGAATATTGTAGTTATCAGTCATAAATTAATAATAATTGGGCTTGTGACGCTTAAATAAACAATTCAAAACGTGATTTGTCAAACGAATATTTTAACCTTTGCAAAGGTGCAAAATACCGTTGAAATGAAAAATCTGGAAATTAATTACCGTAAGGCCAAACGAAATGACAAAGTGTGTGGTTGTAAAAGATTAATGCTCTATTGCAAACAATTTAACATTAATGAATTACAGTTATTTTTTCAGACACAACATGATCGTTTCCATAGAAGCCACCCAATAAGTTTACCACAATCAAGTAAACCCCCGATTGAATTTCCTGAGTATTCCAACGCAGAGTTAACTCATTATCAAAGGGCTTGATAACACCAAAATTTTTAATGACAGTGCCGGATAATGTTGTAATGTAACATTTTACTCTATCGATTTCATTTAAGGTAATGATAATATTTGTTTGATCATTACACGGATTTGGTGAAATTTTGATTGGATTTGCGTTGAAATTCTGTTCTTTAATTCCTACAAGTGAAAAGAGGCTGTCAGTCCATACTTCTGTTGGATCAATAAGATAAGCCGGAGTGCCAATTTCTGCAAACGAAAACCTGAGAATATGTTGTGTTGGTATGTATTGAATGGTTTGCAAATTGGTGGTAACCCCGGCGGTTGTTAAAACAGACCAGTTTCGCTTAATAGAAAATTGGTTTGATATTTCTAAAGAATCGCTGATTCTGGAATATCGAGAGCAAAATGCCGGAGGCTTTAGCAATCGAAAATGGTTTGTCGCCACCAAATTATCACCAAAAAAGTCTGGGTTTTGAAGCACTGTTCTGATAGTATCGCCATAGGAATTATGAATTTCAAGGATTTCAGCTGGAGGATTAAAGAATGCGGGCCCAGCGCTATGTACAATAAATGTACCCGCCACATTATGATCCCTAACAGCATCAGAAACATCGCGGGGCGAACAGACGCCGTCGCCGTTGTAATCCAGCATTTCCAAACCGTCGCGCTGAGCCAGGTTAACAGGATAAAAGCCTGATCCAACAGGAGTTGTTGAATAGTTACCCATATTTTGAAAAGTCACTATTCCCGATTCATTGAAACCAGACAAAGCCCCTATTAATCCAACAAATCCAAATGAAATCCACGATTGCTCATTAGCAGATGCAGCCCCCCAAACAATAATCAATGGATTATTGATTAATGTTGCATTATTGATCCAATCAAGATTCCTGCTAATTACTGTTTCACCCGAAAGTTCCGGATCGTTAATCGTGGCATTTCCCCAACTTGTTAGGTTTGAACAACCCGGTCCAATATTTTGCCATTGCTCACTAAATGAAGAAAAATCGGGGATTGAATTGGCAATCAATACATCTTTGTAGGTTAAATTATCGTTCAGCGGCACGCAAAAAACACTCACGCCCGATGCGATGATTCCATCAATCATTCCCTGTGAGATTTCATTGTATTTTTCATCAACCACAAATCGTTGATTAAACAATTGTCTTGCAACGGAGTAGTTGGCAGCACCACCAAATGCGCTGTTAATCACGTAATTGTTAAACATGTACATTATTTTCTCACCCAATAAGTAGCCGTAATTCCATCCATTTTCATAATGATTTGCCCTGAGCCAGAGCACAAGTTTTCCATCAATTCTAATTGTGTCAGCTGTTACAATGGGATTTGAAAATGATTTCGTGGTAAAGATTGCGATTACAAGGAAGAGCATAAGTTTTTTCATAATTTTAATGTTTGATTATGAGGTAAAAATAGAAAAAACTTTAAAAATTTAACATAGTCCTGACGAATTTTAATTTTTAATTGAGGCGAAATGTTTGAAAATCAATGAAAAGAAACGGTTTTGGCGTATTAATTCAATATCTATCTTTGCAGCAAAATTCATCAGTAAATGACAGAACAAAAACCCGTAAGAGTTCGCTTTGCTCCCAGCCCAACCGGACCATTGCATATTGGAGGCGTACGCACTGCCTTGTATAATTATTTATTTGCCCGCAAACACAAAGGTTCTTTCATTCTTCGTATCGAAGACACAGATCAAAACAGGTATGTTCCCGGGGCAGAGGATTACATTATTCAATCGCTGAAATGGTGCGGAATTACGTATGACGAAGGCCCGGATAACGGCGGAAAATATGAACCGTACCGTCAGTCGGAACGAAAAGCAATTTACCGGCAATATGCTGAACAACTTGTTGACGAAGGCAACGCTTATTTTGCATTCGACACCCCAGAGGAGCTGGACGAAATGCGTGAAATACTCAAAAGCAAGGGCTCCGACAGCCAGCAGTACGATGCTTCAACAAGGGGTTTGATGAAAAATTCGCTCACCATGAGCCCTGAATTGGTGAAAGAAAAAATTCAGTCGGGAGAAAATTATGTTATCAGAATAAAAATCCCTGAGAATGAAATTATTGTTGTGAACGACCTGATTCGTGGGCGGGTTGAAGTAAAATCGGACTTGCTTGACGACAAAGTTCTATTCAAATCGGACGGAATGCCAACTTACCATCTTGCCAATATTGTGGATGACCATTTAATGGAAATTTCACACGTCATACGTGGCGAAGAGTGGCTTCCCTCCGCCCCTCTTCATGTTTTGCTATACAGATTTCTCGGTTGGGAGGCGCCACAATTTGCTCACCTCCCACTCCTGTTAAAACCCGATGGAAATGGCAAATTAAGCAAACGCGATGGCGACAGACTTGGTTTTCCGGTTTTTCCGCTTCAATGGAAAGATCCGTTTTCAGGTGAAATATCGAGTGGATACCGCGAGTCAGGATATTTTCCGGAGGCTTTTATTAATATGTTGGCGCTTTTGGGCTGGAATCCCGGAACGGAACAGGAAATTTTATCCATTGATGAATTAATTGCCGCATTCTCTATCGAACGGGTTGGAAAATCGGGATCAAAATTCGACCCTGAAAAGGCAAAATGGTTTAATCATAAGTATTTGATTGAAAAGCCGGATGAGTTATTGACAGAACTTTACCAAGAAATACTCGAGGAAAAAGGCATCGAAGCAAATCCTGATTTTATTGCCCGGGTGGTTTCGCTAATAAAGGAACGGGCAAATTTTGTGAAGGATTTCTGGGAACAATCGTCGTTCTTTTTTATCCCGCCCAATTCTTACGATCCTCAGGTTGTGAAAAAAAGATGGAAAGAAAACACGCCGGAAATGATGATGCAACTATTAAAGATTATAGATGGCGTTGAAACTTTTGAGGCTGAAATACTTAAAGCTGAAATAGTGGCATTTGTTGAAAAAAATGAAATCGGGTTAGGCGTTGTGATGAATGCGCTTCGACTTGTTCTGGTGGGTGGTGGATTCGGCCCCGACCTGATGAAAATTGCTGAACTTCTAGGTAAGGATGAAGTAATTGCCAGGATCAAATGGGGACTACAAAACATAAAAATTTGAAATTGTAAAACAAACAGCAATTAAAGCATGGCGCAGATTTCTCTGGAAGGGATGGAATTTTTCGCTTATCATGGGTGTTTCAGTGAAGAGCAGATTATCGGAACGCGGTTCGTCGTCGATCTTTGGCTTGAAACGGACACTGTAGAGGCTGAAATCACCGATAAACTTTCAAAAACAGTGAACTATCAGGAAGTTTATCTTTTGATAAAAGAGCAAATGATGATACAATCAAAATTGTTGGAACACGTTGGAAGACGTATCATCGATGCTTTGCATGAGAAATTTCGTGAAATCAAGGCAGTAAAAATCAAAGTTTCGAAAATGAACCCGCCTTTGGGGGGTAAGGTAGGAAATGTAAGCGTTACAATTTCAACACATTGGAATGAATAACCCGGAGGAAAATAATATCATTGTCGAAAAAAGCACCTGCCCGGAATGTGGGAAGGAATTTCATTGCAGCCCTTCCGGCAAATGTTGGTGTGCCGAAGTGTTTGTTCCTCCTGATAAACTTGTCGAAATCAGCCGTAAATATCAAAGTTGCCTTTGCCCCGATTGTCTGAAAAGATATTCGAGATAGAGAATTCTTTCAAGGAAATTCCGGAAAAATCAATCGTGACGCAAAGCTTTTACAGGATCAATGCGCGCAGCACGCATGGCAGGATACAGGCCGGCGGCTAACGAAACAAGCAGTGAAAATGCAATTGCGCCCAAAATTAGCCAAAGTGGAAAATAAAAAAGATCAACAGGTTCCACACCTTCCGGGATTATCTGTGTGTTCATAACAAGGGTAGCGATTTTTGTGACAAACCACCCCAGAATCAACCCGAAAATTGCCCCGACAAATCCAATTACCGATGCTTCAACAAAGAAAATCATCCTGATTTCGCGTTCGCTACCCCCGATGGCTTTCATGATCCCGATTTCACGGGTTCGTTCCAGAATCGACATAATCATGGTATTTACAATCCCTAAACCAGCAACAATCAATGCAATTGCGCCAATAGCTCCAAGCAACGAATCCATGATTAAGAACCCACGTTTGATTTCTTCCAGTTGGTCGGCAATCGAAAAAACACCGACTTTCAACTCCTCCAATTCCTTTTTTACTTTATCCATGTTTTTCATTTCCGAAACCCGAACATGGATCGACCCGTAAGTACCCGGTTTTTTCTTTTGATCCAACAGATCCCAGACACTCGAAAAACCAAGTTTGGGGATACTCTCAGCCGTTTTTGCCGGGATAATCAAATTTCCCCGTAAAAACCTGGGGCCAAAATCCCCTTGTTTTTTCAAAATTCCACAAATGGTAAGCGTGGTAACTGTTTCATCAAAAGGAAGTTCGGGCTTGCTGCGCAACATGCTGAAAAATGCATTCGGAATTTTCGACTTGTTTACCGACATCGAAACCAGGCTGATGCTTTTTCCGATCAGCGAATCGGGGTCCACTACTTTTACGCCTTTTATTGAGTCGGTGCGGGAAAGAACAATTGTTTCACCGTCTTTTTTTAATTTTATATTGAGATGCGAACTCAGCACTTCTTCGCGAACAACCACATCTGTCGAGCTGTCGGAGGTGTAAAAAGTACCTGCCAGAAGCTCGTTGAAGGGTTTATACTCACGAATGGCTGCCGGCATTGCACAAACCGTAAAAGTTGAAGAATCATCCAATAATTTTACCCTTGCCGGAAATTCAAGGTTGGGATAAGCCAGCTCAACACCAGGGATATTGCGGATGGCGCCAAGAACTGAATCTGTTAATGGCCTTCCTTCCGATTTTAGGGCGTCGGCCATTTGGGCAACATCACCGGAAGCAATTTCGTCGATGTTAACCTTTTTTGGCGTAACCGTAATGCTTGTAAACAAGTCGTTGTTGATAAAAGCATCTGTAATATTTTTTTGAATTCCCGTTCCAAACGAAACCATCGAAGTAAGAGCCCCGATTCCAATAATAACCCCAAGGGTTGTGAGTATTGTGCGAAGTTTTGTCCGCCACAGGTTTGAAAAACCAAGAATGATCATGTCGGTAATATTCATAAACGCCCTCCTTTCTCGATGGTTTCAACAATTTTTCCGTCTTTAAGCCGAATGATTCTGTCCGAAACTTTTTCTGCTGTTTCCAGGTCGTGTGTTACCATAATGATCGACAGTCCGTGATTTTTGTTTAGATCCTGAAGCAGGGAAATAATATCGTTTGAAGTTTCACTGTCGAGGTTGCCCGTTGGCTCATCAGCCAGCAACACTTTGGGATTGTTGGCCAAAGCACGCGCAACAGCAACACGCTGGGTTTCGCCGCCCGAGAGTTCGTCAGGGCGATGGGTAAGCCTCTCCCCCAGCCCGACATTCCTGAGCAGGGTTTCAGCAATCTCCCGTCTTTTCCTTCGTTGAACTCCGCCAAAAGTGAGTGCAAGTTCCACGTTTTCGATGGCATTGCGCGACTGGATCAGGTTGAACGATTGGAAAATCATTCCCACAGAAAAACGGCGGTGGTTCGCCATTTCGGTCCGCGACATTTTGTGAAGCTCTTTTCCGTCAAAAATGATGCTTCCTGAGGTTGCCCGGTCGAGCCCGCCAATCAGATTTAACAGTGTGGATTTTCCGGAACCCGATTTTCCGACTATGGAAAAAAATTCGCCTTCATGCATCTCAAACGACACATCTTGAAGTGCTGAAATGTTGATCGTTCCTTTTTTGTACGACCGCCCGAGGTTTATTGTTCGTATTAGTGTCAAGATGATAAGATTTTGGTTAAAGTCTTTACTAATCGTTACTGTTTGGTATGACTGGTGAAATTGGTTGAATCATAATGGATTTTTCATGTTTTTATTTTTGAAATCAAAATATTTACCCAATCAAAACTCCGGGTAAAAATGAATTTACCCCCAATATCATACAAATTTTTTAGAAAATTACCCCCAATCTTAAACA